>JAISER010000021.1 GCA_031263985.1 Clostridiales bacterium
GTGATTTCAGCGTCAAAGCTCGCTCGCGTATCTTCTTTATGACTAGTCAATCGCTTCATGAAGCCGCGCAAATGCGCGGCGTGGGGTCCGGGGTCGAATACCCCGGCGGGGTTTGGGGCGGAGCCCCAAGGTTTTTATGATATGCGGCTTTCGCGTTTGGCGGAAAAAACGAGCGCGAAAATCCGCCGAAAGCGAGACCTTGAACAAGTTCTTGATCGCTGTTTTTTAATCGCCAATGGAGTTGACAATTTATGAAAGTAGTCGTTATAGACGGTCAAGGCGGCAAAATGGGCGGAATGATTATCGAACGCGTGAAAAGCGCGGGCATCGTTTGCGAATTGACCGCCATAGGCACGAACGGCATCGCCACGGCGGCCATGATGCGGGCCGGCGCGGACGCGGGCGCGACAGGCGAAAACCCAATTGTGGTCGCATGTCGGACCGCCGACATCATTGTCGGGCCTATAGGCGTAATATCAGCCGACTCAATGCTGGGCGAGATCACCGCGGCCATGGCCGTGGCGATAGGGCGCAGCGCGGCGAAAAAATTGCTTATTCCAGTTAACATATGCAACAACATCGTTGTTGGAGCGCAGCGGATCTCTTTGTCCGGATTAATCACCGAGACGGTGGATCTGCTCAGCGAAATGTGCGGCCCATAACGTGATCGAATTTTGGTTTCACAATCGCGCCACAAAGGCGCGGCTCCCGTTCAAGACAGGAATTAAAAAGGCGCGCGTCGTCTTAGAGCCTGTTCAAGATCTCCATTTTGCGTCTTTTCAGCTTATTTTCCGCCACGCTTTGTCAGCGCTCACTTGCGTATATTCTTCGAATACGCGGTGTTCGCGCTTCCGCGTTTGGCGAAAAATCATCACAAAAATCCGCTAAAAGCGAAATCTTGAGCAGGCTCTTACATTGAAGGGGAGGTTCATAATGAATAACAGAATCAGCGCAAACGTCAGATCTATCGTGATAGCGGCGGCGTGCCTTGGGTTAGGCATGATTTTGCCGTTTTTTACCGGACAAATTCCGGCCATCGGCTCACGCGTAAGCCCTATGCATATACCTGTTTTACTATGCGGCTTTTTAAGCGGGCCTTATTACGCGCTTATCGTCGGGCTTATAGCTCCCGCGCTGCGTTCTTTGATGTTCGGAATGCCGCCGATGTACCCGACGGCTATAGCCATGTGTTTTGAGCTTGCGGCATATGGCGCCGTGACCGGATTTTTATACCGCGCGCTGCCCAAGAAGCCTGTTTTCGTTTATGTATCGCTTGTCTCGGCGATGATAGCCGGGCGCGTCGTATGGGGTTTGGCTATGGCGCTGTCGCTGGGTTTCACCGATCAGCCGTTTACATGGGCGGCGTTTGTATCTGGCGCCGCGGTGAACGCCGTTCCCGGCATAATAATACATATCGCGCTTATTCCGGCTATCGTGCTGGCGCTGAGAAAATCCAAAATTTTGGACGTCGCCGAACCGCTCCCGTCATCAAGTCGTTAGAGCCTGTTCAAGATCTCGCTTTTAGCGGATTTTTTCGTGATGATTTTTCGCCAAACGCGGAAGCGCGAACGCCGATCGTCGCTCAATAATATTCCGAAGCGTTCGCTTGTTTTATCGTTAAATGAAACTCAGGCGTTTTTCGAGAAATGAAAGTTTAATTGACGGTCGCTTTGACATATGATTGGCGATTGCGTAAGGAGGTTTGTTTCAAAAATGAAGAAGATAATTTCGTCTGCGCTTACGATAATTCTCGTAGGATGTACAGTTTTGTTGATGACATCGGTATCCGCGAGTATTAGCGATACGGGCGCTTTTGCGGCTGATACGCCATCGTCCTCCGGAATGGTTTTGATGTCAGGTCCGGCGGCGTTGAACGTAGCGCTAAACGGATCCTCCGGCAATCAGTCGAACTCTTTTATAACCAGTTCTTCGCAGCCCTGGTATAAGGCGCGGGTCGAGAATATCAGCTCTTGCAAATATATCGTAACTATCACGAAGGGTTCCCCGACCGGCGTGGTCCAAAAGTCATATGAGGTAAACGCGGGGACTCAATCTACTATAAGGATGGATTCTACTGGCGGTCCCGGCGCACGCTACGTTAACGTAACGTCAAGCGGCGGTTACCCTTTGCAAGGGACCTTATCCGTTAGTATCGCTTCAACGGAAGCTGAACTGAAACGCGTTATGCGTTGAGCGCGACGGATAAGCGGGAATCCCGTGAAAAAAGTTGGAATTTCGTGGGATTCCCATTCACGTTTGGTAAAAAACGAGAGTTTGAACAGGCGCTTAGCCTGTAATCTCTGTTCGCGCTTTTTTTGTTAGGGACGCGAAAATTATAGAATAGGATTTATCAATCATATCACGAACAATCTCATCCGGCGTGGCGCCGTCAAGATAAACGGAGTTCCAGCGCTCTTTGTTCATGTAGTATCCTGGAATAATATCTTCGTACTGGCGACGCAAAAAATCACCTTCAGCGGGAATTAGCTTCAGTGTTATGATCGGTCTGTTTGTATTATCATCGCCCTGCATCGCGAACATTTTCCCGCCGACCATATATCTTATCGCTCGCCATTCCTCTTTATAGTCTTTTGTCGCGCCCTGTTTTGACATGCAGCGCTCGTCAAGCCACGGATAATTCATAGTTTTACGCTCCGTTTCAGTAATCCCAATACTTATCCCTCATGGTTTTCAGCAAATGTCAAAACATAACCGTTATTATCCGCGATGGCGAATTCCTTTGAACCATAAAACGTGGTATGCGCATCGCGAAGAATTTCATGGCGTTCCTTTAATTCGTGATAGAATTCATCAAAATTATCCGCCATGATATACAGGGTAACGGACGGACGAACCTTGTCGGTATTCAGAATCGGATATTCTTCCGTCAAATTACCTTTATCCTGCAACATTAGCGTGAGATTGTCTTTTGACAAGATGGCGAATTGAAGTTTTCCGCTTTCGTTCGGAACCGAAGCGACAACGGAAAACCCTAATATGTTCTGATAGAATTCGACAGAATCATCAACGCTTTCCACCATTAAATTTGCGGTCATGCTTTTATACATTAGCCCATCTCCCTTCAAGATCACTTTACCATGAGACGGACAAGAATGATTGTAAAAACGCGTCATCTTTTATATCGCCGTATCAGTTCGAACGGCGTCAGTCCTACGTTTCGTTTGAAATCCTTAATAAAATGAGACTGGTCGTAATAGGCGGTTATATTCAAAATATCACTGGGCGAGGCTTTCCCGCCGGTCAGTATTTTAAGGCATTTCTGAAAGCGGATAAGACAAAGCGCCGTTTGAGGCGTCAATCCGAACCGCTTTGCGAAAAGCCGTTGGCATTGCCGTGAACTAAAATGAAGCCGCGTATACAAGTCCCTGGTCGTAATGGGCGGCGATTGGCTCAAAGCGTCAAAAAGCAGAGTGAATTTGTCCGGGGCTTTATCGCGAGTCAACTTGCTCAAATATTCCTTAAAACGCGCTTTGGCCCGCTCAAATGGAAGCGCGAAAAAGGCGTCAAAATCGAACGCTTCATCCACCGCGTCAAGGGGAAGAAAGGTATCCATCGCCGCGCCCGCCGGCAAGCCCGTGAGCTGATGAAAAGCGCCAGGCTTCAATCGCGCTCCCATACATCTTGCCGCCGAATCAATTTTATAGTGAAATTCGGTCTTGCTCATACCCGCGTAACCGATTCGCTTGCTGTCATACTCAACCACGAGGTCAATACAGCCGTCCGTAACAATCACATTGTCAATTTCAATTTCTCGTTTGGTCAACGGCGTCATTTCCCAAAAACAAATGACAAAATCTCCCAACGATTGAGAAACTTCCTCTGTATAGCGTATGACCTCGGCGAATCGTTGATTTAAGATAAAGGGTATTTGCACCGGATAGTACATAATCAGGCTCCCTTTTTCCTACTCTTAACCATTGATACTGAACTATAGTATAAACCATAATCATCCAAACAGCCCAAAAACGCTTATTTACTGTTGATTCCGTTTTCATTCGCCGCCGATGATTTATTTTTACTGAAAGAATTTTATAACAGGATGCAAAGACTGCGCGTCGATCTCCATTGACCTTCGCCGGCGCGGAAGAGAGTTATTTGATAAATAAAATTTTCGACTGATCAGGCTCATGCGGCGTACCGGGAGATGTGGCGTATCCAAGTAAAACCGCCATTCCACATTCGTAGCCATTAGGGAATTTTAGTTTGTCTTTAAAATACGCGTTTTTATTTCCGGCAAAAGCGAAAGCCGCTAAGCCGCAATGCACACTCGCTAACCCTAAGGATGTCGCCGCTAAAACGGTATTTTGCGCTATGATACCTAAATCGATCAATTCCGCTCCGGCGGGTTGGGCAGCTTTGATTGGAAAAAATACCATACAGGGAGCATGATAAAAGAGAGCCCCTCCTCTGGATTTAACATGCTGATAAAGCGATTCATCAATCTCGCGAAGGTTGTCCAAGCCCTCCTTTTCCATTTCAGAGATCAGTTCTTTATTTGTCACGACTATTACATGCCAAAATTGCCGATTCATTCCGCTTGGAGATTGTATCGCGGCTTGAGCGATCGCCGTTAATTGCTCATTGGTCGGCGATTGTTCCGTGAAATCGCGGCATGAGCAGCGTTCCTTAATGTTTTTCAATGTCTCGTTCATGATACACCCCATTTTATATATAATGTCTGATCTCCGCATCATCATTCTATGCGCGTTTCATATGGGCAAAGGCGAAGCGATTAGCGCGTTGTCCGGAGCGGGAGGGAAAAGCGGCGCGCGCGTTTAGAATAAGCGGATGAAGCGCTCCATTGTTCCGGCTTTATATTTCAGTAAGATATCACATGAGCGATTGAGTGACGGAGAGTCCAAATCCCTAAAAGGATGGAGACATCCGGATGTTGAGCGCCGGAAACGCGATAAAACGTTTATTATATTTTAGTCTGTCCAATAATGCCTCTAATCGGCGCGAAGCGCTGAAAGGGTTCCTAAGAGACGAAGTCCCTTAGCTGGGGGGTTGGGGGACGGAGTCCCCCAAGGTCTTGCGCTTTTAAAAGCCGAAAACCTACTCAACAGTAACGCTTTTAGCCAAATTTCTTGGCTTATCAATATCGCATCCCTTTTCGAGCGCCATGTAATAAGCGAAAAGCTGGAGCGGTATTATGGCTAGTATAGGCGCTACGACGGGGTCGCATTCCGGCAGACGGATTATTTCATCCACTTCTTTATCGAGACGTGTTTCGTTCGCGTTCACAACGGCTAGTACGCGCGCGCCGCGCGCTTTTACGGCTTTTATGTTATTTGTGGTTTTGTCTATCAGACGCGGTTGAGTGGCTATCGCTATAACGAGAGCGCCATCTTCGATAAGCGCTATCGTCCCGTGTTTAAGCTCGCCCGCGGCATAGGCTTCGGAGTGAATATAAGAAATTTCCTTGAGCTTTAAGGACGCTTCGAGCGCAAGAGCGTAGTCAAGCCCGCGTCCTATATAAAACACGCTTTTGCGGTCGAATACGCCGTTGGCGTATCTTTGCACTTCCGCTTTACTGGCGAGCGCTTCTTCGGATTTTTCAGATAGCTCCGATAGTTTCGTCAATATGTCCGACACTTGCGCCGAGTCCATAACGCCGCGTTTTTGAGCGAGATCCAAGGCGAAAAGATATAAGAGCATTATTTGAGATATGTACGCCTTTGTTGACGCTACCGCGGTTTCCGGACCGGCCCATGTGTAAAGCGTTTTCGTCGCTTCTCGAGCCACGGCGCTGCCTACGACGTTGGTAATGGCTAAAACATCGGCTCCGCGTTTCTTCGCCTCGCGAAGCGCCGCTATAGTGTCGGCGGTTTCGCCGGACTGACTTATGGTGATAAAAAGCGTGTTTTTTTGCACTATAGGATCGCGGTAGCGAAATTCAGACGCTATGTCGGTTTCCACGGGTATACGCGCGAATCGCTCTATTACGCTTTTGCCGACTATGCCGGCGTGATACGCGGTACCGCACGCGAGTATGGCGATCCGCTCTATTTTGAGCGCCTCGTCGCGCGTAATTGGAACGGAGCCTTCGCGAAAACGGCGCCGTTGATCGACCAATGGGTTAAACGTGTCGCGCAGCGCGGCGGGCTGGTCATAGATCTCTTTAAGCATGAAATGCTCGAAACCGTCTTTTTCCGCGGTTTTGACGTCCCAATCGATGTGCATCGGTCTTTTTTCGACCCGAGTGCCGAATTGGTTGTAAAAGATAAGACTTTCTTTGCTAACGACGCAAATTTCCAAGTCGTCCGGTATGTACACGTCACGAGTATATTCCAGCAGCGCGGGTATGTCCGACGCTATAAAGCCGCCCAAGCCGGACATGCCGACGACGAGCGGGTTATCCTTCCGGGCGCAGAAAATCTCATCGGGATGGTCGGCGCAAATTACGCCAAGCGCGTAAGAGCCTTCCAACATAGGCAGCACGTTCAGAATCGCGCGGAGCATATCGCCGTCATAGAAAAAATTCAGCATGTTCGCTATGACTTCAGTGTCGGTGTCGGAAACGAATTTGCAGCCGCCTTCCGTGAGTTTGTCTTTAAGCTCAAGATAATTCTCTATTATCCCGTTATGTATTACCGCCAGGCGTCCGGTTATGTCCGTATGGGGATGCGAATTTACGTCAGATGGCTCGCCGTGCGTCGCCCAGCGCGTATGACCTATGCCTATGGAGCCGGTCAGAGGCCTGTCTTTCAGCAGATTTTCAAGATTCTTGATACGGCCTTTCGTTTTGGAAACGGTTATGCCGCTGTCGTTTATTATAGCTACGCCGGCGCTGTCATAACCCCTATATTCGAGACGTGAAAGCCCTTTGAGCAAAATGGGAGCGGCTTGCTCGGTCCCTACGAAACCAACTATTCCACACATATTGTCAAGTCCTTTCCGCGTTTGAGCCGCGGCGCCAACGCGCCCGGCTTAATATCCGCATATTATAATTATATAAGCGGAGCGGTAGTTTGTGAAAGAATAATGCCCAGACTGATTTTTGTAACGGCGGCGTTCCAACGCGGCTATGATCTGTCCTCAGTCTAAACGATAATCATTCAAACGGTTTTTTTCACGTTTTGCTAGGCTATATTTCAAACTAAGTTCAGTATAACCTGCGTAATGATAACACAAGGTCGCGCCGCGCGCAATAAAAAGCCCGGGTTTATTGAAAAACCCGGACTTTTTAAGAACCTGTTCAAGATCTCGCTTTTAGCGGATTTTTGTGATGATTTTTCGCCAAACGCGAAATTGCGAACGTTGCGTATTCGAAGAATATACGCAAATAGCGCTGACAAAGCGTGGCGGAAAATAAGCTGAAAAGACGCGAAACGGAGATCTTGAACAGGCTTTTCGGCGGCGGCCGCCCCGCGCGAACGCCTGCGGGGCGTTCGCGCTCTCTATTAATCTATTGCGCGCTCGTATGACCGGCGGCGTTAGACAGGCTGTTGTCCTTTTCGTTTTGTTGAGAAATGTTTTTCTTTTTACGTTTTTTATCAGCCATGTCAATCCCTCCTTTATAGCATTATTATTTTCCGAAGGGTAAAAAATATCACTGGGGATTCGACGCAACCAAACCAAAACAAGGTATCGCGCCACATCTAATTAAACGATATCGAGTCTTCAATTAAAGACCAAAGCTCGTTTTTGCCGGCTTTGGTCTCGCTTGAAAAGACTACGAGCGGTTCCGATTCAGCAAGCTCTAAACGCTGACGCGCGTTTTCCGCGTTTTTCCGGATCGCGCTTCTCTTCACTTTATCCGCTTTTGTGACTGCGGTTATGACATGAATGTCATAACATTTAAGCCAATTATACATGAGCAAGTCGTCTTCGGAAGGGACGCGCCTCAAGTCCAGAACCAGGACGACGCCTTTTAGCGACGCGCGGCCTTTCAAATAACTTTCTATCATGCCGCCCCACGAGCCGCTTATTTCGCGGCTTACGCGAGCGTAGCCATAGCCGGGCAAATCGACGAAACGCAGAACGTTTTCCACGTTGTAAAAATTAATGACTCGGGTTTTTCCGGGCGATGAGCTGGCGCGAGCGAGAGCTTTTCTGTTTATCATGGCGTTTATCAAGGATGATTTCCCAACGTT
>JAISER010000037.1 GCA_031263985.1 Clostridiales bacterium
TCACCGGCCGCCCTCTGGAAATTAAACTGTCGGAGGAAATCTTAGGACGCGCGTTCGATGGCATAGGAGACCCTATAGACGGTTTAGGCGGCGTATACGCGGAATGCGTAAGGGATATCAATGGAAAGCCTATAAATCCCGCCGCCAGGGTGTATCCGCGCAATTTCATACAAACCGGAATTTCAGCCATAGACGGGCTTGTAACCCTTATACGGGGTCAAAAACTGCCGATATTTTCATCAAACGGCTTGCCGCACGACCGGCTCGCCGCGCAAATCGTCCGTCAAGCTTCGTTAGGGGAGGGGAGCGACGAAAAGTTTGCGGTCGTATTCGCCGCTATGGGACTGAAATACGACGCGGCCGAATTTTTCAGGCGAGAGTTTGAAAAATCAGGGGCTATGGAACGCGTCGTGATGTTTTTAAATTTGGCCAGCGACCCTGTCGCGGAACGAATACTCGCGCCGCGCGCCGCGCTTACGGCGGCGGAGTATCTGGCTTTTGACAAAGGCATGCATATACTGGTCGTATTAACGGACATGACGGCTTACGCGGAAGCGCTTCGCGAAATATCGTCATCACGCGGAGAAATACCGAGCCGCAAAGGTTACCCCGGCTATCTTTATTCCGAATTCGCTTCGCTGTATGAACGCGCCGGAATAATTGAAGGCTCGAGCGGATCCGTCACGCAAATACCCATATTGACTATGCCTAACGACGACATAACGCACCCTATACCCGACCTTACCGGCTACATCACGGAAGGGCAGATCGTGTTGGACAGGGGCGTCAATCAGCGGGCGATTTATCCGCCGATAAACATACTTCCGTCTCTTTCACGCATCATGAAAGACGGCATAGGCGCCGGCTTTACGCGCGAAGATCATCCTGACCTGGCGAACCAAATATTTTCATCCTACGCCAGAGTAGGGGAGGTTCGCGCGTTGGCATCCGTAATAGGCGAAGACGAATTGTCGGACGTTGATAAAAGCTATATGACGTTCGGACGCGTTTTTGAACAATTTTATATCAATCAAGGACAGTTTGAGAACAGATCCATTCTAAGCGCTATAGAGCTTGGCTGGAATATCTTAGGGCTTCTTGACCGTTCCGAATTGGATAGGGTTTCGACTGAATTTCTTGACAAATATTACCGGCCAAGAACCATAGACGTTTTTGAATAGATCTCTCCTGGAACCTGCTTCAACGGATTCACGAGCGGATTTTTCGCAAGGCAAGTCTTTTGTTGACGCCGCATTGTGGAAAATCCGCCGCGCAGACGCCGGAGTGAGGTTTCAGAACAGGTTTAATAGGAGAACCGCATGGATCCCAATGAATTTCCAACAAAGGGCAACCTTATTTTAGCCAAAAACACGCTGCGTATGTCGCGTCAAGGTTACGATTTGCTTGATAAAAAGCGAAATGTGCTTATAAAGGAAATTATGGCGCTTGATGATCGGGCGAAGGAGATTCAGACCTATATAGATTCAGCGTTTAGGGAGGCTTACGAGGCTCTTCAAGTCGTTAACATAGATATGGGCGTAAACGATGTGGAACGGTTCAGTTACGCTGTAGCGCGTGAAGAAAGCGTTTCCATAAAATATCGCAGCATAATGGGCGTGGAAATACCGGTCTTGAATTATGATAAATCATCTAATGAAACGCCTAGTTACGGTCTAGGAAACACGACTTCCGCGCTTGACGACGCGTACGCGAAGTTTAACGCCGTTAAAGACTGGATTATAAAGCTGTCTATGGTCGAAAACGCCGCTTACAGACTGGCCGTCGCCATACGTAAGACGCAAAAACGCGCAAACGCTCTAAAGAACGTGACTATACCGCGCTACGAAAACCTGGCTAAAACTATCCAGGAAACGCTGGACGAACGCGAACGTGACGAATTCACGCGCTTGAAAGTGATAAAAAAAGGTAAGGAGCGCGGTTGACGCATATTCGCGAAACATTTGTGCGTTTGAAACCAATATGATATAATGTAGGCGTTAATACTGAACTTAGTTTCAAACATAACCAAATCGGGCGTGAAAAATACCGTTCTGACGGTTATGGTTTTAACGGAGTTCAGTATCATTCGTTTTTTACGCGAAGGAGAATATCATGGGAGACTCTTTAGCGGCGATCATAATGGGCAGTTCGTCCGACTGGCCGCTTGTTAAAAAAGCGGCGGACACGTTTGACGCGCTCGGCGTAAAATATGACGCGCGCGTAATGTCCGCTCACAGAACGCCTGACGCTTTGCGCGAGTACGTGAAGTCCGCGCGGGCCGCAGGCGTTAAGGTATTTATCGGAGCCGCGGGAAAGGCGGCGCACCTGCCCGGCGTTATCGCGTCTTATACCTCCGCGCCCGTCATCGGGCTTCCGATCAAATCGTCCGCGCTTGACGGCATGGACGCGCTTTTGTCAATGGCGCAAATGCCGCCTGGCGTGCCTGTCGCGACGGTTGCCATCGACGGCGCGGAAAACGCCGCGCTACTGGCGGCGCAAATTTTGGCGCTAAGCGACAGCGCGCTTTCTGATAAGTTGGAACGGCATAGACAAAGTATGGCGCGCGCCGTTGAAAAAAGCGACATGGATCTGCGTTCGTCGCTTCACGGCGAAAAAACTTAGCGCGCTGATCAAAGCCTTTTACTTGGGAGATTATTTTATATGACTATCCAATCGCTTCATTAATCCGCGCAAATGCGCGGCGCGGAGTCCTAGGTCGAAGACCCCGGAGGGGTTTGGGGCGGAACCCCAAGGTTTTTATGACTTGTTTTGATAGTCATCTTATTTCATGGCGGAAAGTTGGACTTATAAAAATCAGGCGTTGACGTGAACGCGGGATATGAAACGTCAAAGCTCATTAAAAGCCACGCGCGAAAACACGCGTACTCGGCGTCATGAGCGGTTTCGGAGGGCTTTTCGAGTTTCCCGTCGGGCCGGTTTTGCGGGGAAGGACGGCGTCGGCTCTAAGCGGCGGCGCTCTCTCTAACAAGCTGAAACGGCGTATGCAAAATATGGCGCGCGCCGTTGAGAAAAGCGACTTAGATCTACTTTCGTCGCTTCACAGCGAAAAAGCTTAGCGCGCTGATCGAAACCTTTTACTTAGGAGATTATTTTATATGACTATCCAATCGCTTCATTTAAGCCGCGCAAATGCACGGCGCGGGGTCCAAGGTCGAAGACCCCGGCGAGGTTTGAGGCGGAGCCTCAAGGTTTTTATGACTTATTTGGATAGTCATCTTATTTCATGGCGGAAAGTTGGACTTATAAAAAATCAGGCGTTGACGTGAACGCGGGATATGAAACGTCAAAGCTCATTAAAGGCCACGCGCTGAAAACACGCGTACCCGGCGGCATAGGCGGTTTCGGAGGGCTTTTCGAGTTTCCCGTCGGACCGGTTTTAGTCGCGGGGACGGACGGCGTCGGCGCTCTCGCTGACAAGCTGAAACGGCGCAGGCAAAGTACGGCGCGCCGTTGAGAAAAGCGACTTAGATCTGCGTTCGTCGCTTCACAGCGAAAAAACTTAGTTTGGGGCGGAGCCTCAAGGTTTTTATGACTTGTTTGGATAGTCATCTTATTTCATGGCGGAAAGTTGAACTTATAAAAAATCAGGCGTTGACGTGAACGCGGGATATGAAACGTCAAAGCTCATTAAAGGCCACGCGCTGAAAACACGCGTACCCGGCGTCATGAGCGGTTTCGGAGGGCTTTTCGAGCTTCCCGGCATGCCGATTTTCGCGGGGACGGACGGCGTCGGCGCTCTCGCTGACAAGCTGAAACGGCGCAGGCAAAATATGGCGCGCGCCATTGAGAAAAGCGACATAGATCTGCGTTCGTCGCTCCTCGGCGGAAAAGCTTAGCGCGCTGATCGAAACTTTTACTAGGAGACTATTTCATGGCGGAAAGTTGGACTTATAAAAAATCAGGCGTTGACGTGAACGCGGGATATGAAACGTCAAAGCTCATTAAAGGCCACGCGCTGAAAACGCGCGTACCCGGCGTCATTGGCGGCATAGGCGGTTTCGGAGGGCTTTTCGAGCTTCCCGGAGGGCCGGTTTTAGTCGCGGGGACGGACGGCGTCGGCACTAAGCTTAAAATCGCTTTCATGACAGGCGTTCATGATACGGTAGGCATAGACTGCGTGGCCATGTGCGTAAACGACGTGGCGTGTCAAGGTGCGAAGCCGCTGTTTTTTCTGGATTACATCGCCACGGGCGCTCTCGATCCTAAACAGGCGGAGCAAATCGTCAAAGGCGTAAGCGACGGCTGCATCTTGGCGGGATGTGCGCTGATAGGCGGAGAAACCGCTGAAATGCCGGGTTTTTACGCTCAAGGGGAATATGACCTTGCGGGATTCGCCGTCGGCGCCGTTGACAAGGAACGGCTTATAACCGGCGAAGCGACACGCGAAAACGACATTCTTATAGGCGTAGCGTCGTCAGGACTGCATAGCAACGGTTTTTCGCTCGTGCGAAAACTATGTTTTGAGGAACGCGGATTTAAAATCGACGACTATATAAGCGATCTTGGCGTCACTCTTGGCGAGGCGCTGCTTACCCCAACTAAAATCTACGCGCGTCTTATCGAAAGCCTGAACGGGCGCGTAAGCGGCGCGGCGCATATTACCGGCGGCGGCTGGATAGAAAACATACCGCGTATGTTTCCGGACCGGTTTAAAGCGGTTGTCGATCCGTCAAAAGCGCCGGCGCCGGCTATCTTTCAGGCGCTTGCCGAATGGGGCGATATTTCGCCGCGCGAAATGTACAATACGTTTAATATGGGCGTCGGGCTTGTAGTCGCCGTAAATGCCGCGGACGCGGAAAGCGTTTTAAAAACGGTTCATGCGGCCGGCGAAAAAGCTTACGTTATAGGTGAGATTCAAAAACGCGCCGATGGAGAGGAAGGCATTGAGTTTGACTAATATATCCGTATTAATATCAGGTTCAGGAACAAATCTGCAAGCGTTGCTTGACGCGCAAGAACGCGGCGATATGCCCGAAGCCTCGTTTAAACTTGTAATATCAAACGCGGCCGGCGCTTTTGGACTTGAACGCGCCAATAAAGCCGGAGTGGAGACGAAGGTAATATCCTCTAAAGATACGTCGTTTCTTTTGAAGGTTTTGCGTGAGAGCGAGACCGAGCTTATCGTTTTGGCGGGATATTTGCCGATATTGCCGCGCGCCGTCACAGATGAGTTTTGCGGAAAGATATTGAATATCCACCCATCTCTTATACCGTCCTTTTGCGGCAAGGGTTATTATGGAATTAAGACGCATCAGGCCGTTATCGACGCTGGCGTGAAAATTACCGGCGCCACGGCGCATTTCGTTGACGCCGGAGTGGACACCGGCATGATACTGATTCAGGAAGCCGTTTCCGTCAAATGGGATGACACCCCGCAAAGCCTTCAACGAAGAGTCCTGGCGGCGGAACATAGAATACTTGTGGCCGCTGTAAAAGCTTTTACGGAAAACCGCGTAGTTATTTCCGAAAATCACTGCTACATTGAAGACGAAATGGATTTACTCGTTAATATGGAAGGGGCCTTTTTGTGAAACCTGTCGCTATTATAAGCGTAAGCGATAAACGTGGGGCCGACGCGTTCGCCAAAAGGCTGTCCTCGCTAGGTTACGATATAGTGTCAACAGGAGGCACCGCCTCTTTTTTGGAGAAAAACGGCGTATCAGTAATCCCCGTGGAGCGCGTGACCAATTTCCCGGAATGCCTTGACGGACGCGTCAAAACGCTTAACGCCGCGATATTCGCGGGTATTTTGGCCGACAGGCGCAAAGAATCGCATACGGCGAAATTAAATGAACTCGGCGTAACGCCTATCGATATAGTAGCGGTCAATCTTTATCCGTTTCGGCGAACCGTACTAAACCCTGATCACACGTTTGAAGAAGCCATTGAAAACATAGATATCGGCGGTCCGTCCTTGATACGCGCGGCGGCGAAAAACCACTCATCCGTTCTTATCGCCGTGTCGCCCGACAGCTACGACGCGATTATAGGCCGTCTCGAAAATAACGGCGTTGATTACGCTTTCCGTCTGCGACTCGCGACGGACGCGTTTGCCCACACCGCCGCGTATGACGCTTACATATCCCGATATTTTCAAAAAAAGACAGGCGACGAATACCCTCAATCTCTCACCATGACATTTGACAAAAAGCAAGACCTTCGCTATGGCGAAAATCCCGCTCAGTCCGCCGCGTTTTACGAGGCCGTTTCGAATGACGCCGGATTTTCAGGGATTGAGCGCGCCGAATATCTACACGGCATTGAGCTTTCATACAATAACATAAATGACGCGCACGGCGCGCTTGCTCTGGCGTTGGAATTCAACGCGCCCGCGTGCGTGGCGGTAAAGCACGCTACGCCTTGCGGCGTCGGAGAAGCGGACACGTTGTCAAACGCTTACCAAAAAGCGTACGACTGCGACCCTGTTTCCATATTCGGCGGCATAATCTGCTTTAATCGAGAGATAGACGAAGAGACGGCGCTGCGTTTGAACAATATCTTTCTTGAAGTCATAATAGCGCCCGGTTATTCGCCCAAAGCCCTTGAAGTCCTTAAACGCAAGAAAAACAGACGTCTTTTACGCGCCGATTTCAATAAAAAAGAATACGGAACCGAATTTAAAAGCGTCGGTGGAGGACTTCTCGTACAGCGGACCGACAGCTTGCCGATAGACTCGGAACCCGCGCGATTCGTTACGAAAAATACCGCATCCGCGCGACAATTAGACGATATGCGTTTCGCTATGAAAGTCGCTAAGCATGTCAGGTCAAACGCCATCGTCGTCGCTAAAAATTGCGCGTCCATTGGCATAGGCGGCGGGGAAACAAGCCGCGTGCGCGCGGCTGAAGCCGCGCTTGCCCAAGCGAGCGTGAAGTCCGCCGGAGCCGTAATCGCTTCGGACGCATTCTTTCCATTTCCTGACGTTGTGGAACTTTGCGCCAAAAGCGGCGTGACCGCCATCTTACAGCCCGGCGGCTCGAAAAACGATCAGGCGTCCATCGACAAATGCGACGAGTTTGGAATAGCCATGGCTTTTACCGGAGCCAGGCATTTTAAGCATTAGGCCGAGATACGTTCCGATCTTTCCAGAAAATGTCAGAGCGTTACTCGCGAAAAACAGGGCGACGGAAAGCGTTGGCCTAACATAAATAACGGTTATAGGGAGCGTACTGCATAATGAACGTACTTATAATAGGCGGCGGCGGACGCGAACACGCCATCGGCTGGAAGATAAAGCGAAGCCCTTCGCTAGACAAGCTGTTCTTCGCTCCAGGCAACGCCGGAACCGCCGAAATAGGCGAAAATATCGCCATAAAAACCGATGACTTCGCGGCGTTGGCGGGGTTTGCCAAAGACAACCGGATCGGAGTGACTATAGTTGGGCCAGAGGCGCCTCTTCAAGCGGGAATAGTCGATTATTTCAAGCGAAACGGCCTGCGCGTCTTCGGGCCGAGTAAAGCCGGCGCGGCGCTTGAGGGCAGCAAGAGCTTCGCTAAAACGTTTATGAAAAAATACGATGTGCCCACAGCGAACTACAAAACGTTCGATTCTCAAAGCGACGCGCTTGACGCGCTGAATTCCATGCAATATCCCATTGTCGTAAAGGCGGACGGATTGGCGGCGGGCAAAGGCGTCATAATTTGCGCGTCTAAAAGTGAAGCCGAAAAAGCGATCGGGGCGATTATGGGCGATCGAGCATTCGGCGCGGCGGGCGACACTATAGTTATAGAGGAATTTTTAGAAGGCCCGGAAGCCTCCGTGCTATGCTTCACCGACGGAGAGACGCTTGTCCCTATGGAAAGCGCGGGCGACTATAAGCGCGCGTTCGATCATGACAAAGGACTGAATACCGGCGGCATGGGCAGCGTTTCGCCGGCATTCGGTTATACGCCGGACATGGCTCGCGAAATCGCCGATAAAACGCTTAAAGGCTTGAAGGCGGAGGGGTTTGACTATCGCGGAATCATATATATCGGATTAAAACTCACTTCCGACGGGCCTAAGGTTTTGGAATATAACGTGAGGTTCGGCGACCCGGAGACACAGGCTCTTTTGCCGCGTCTTGACAGCGACCTGCTTGAAATAATAAACGCCGTTACGGACGGCGAATTAAACGGCGCGAATATTAAGTGGAAAAAGGAAAAAGCCGTAAGCGTCGTTATGGCGTCGGGCGGATATCCTGAAACATTTAACGCGGGATATGTAATAAAAGGCGTACCAAAAAACGATGTCGCAGTCTTTCACGCCGGGACCGCGCTTTCGGAAGGCAAAGTAGTAACGAACGGCGGGCGCGTTCTGGCCGTCACCGCGCTAGGCGCGGACATGGACTCAGCGCGTGAAAAAGCTTATGAAGCGGTTAAAAAAATAACGTTCAAAGATTCACATTACCGAAATGACATTGGTCTTGACCCGGAGGCGATCAAATGAAGCTTATTTTAACGAGATTCATTATGACGACGGTCTTGGCGTTGACGCTGAGCGCCTCGTCCGTTTTCGCGAACCTCATCGAAAGCGACGTTGTCGCAAGATGGAGGAGCGACGGACTTATATTAGGCGACGAAAGCGGCGATTTAAAGCTTGACGCTCTTGTCAGTCGCGCCGAATTTATGGCTTTCACGAACAGGCTTATGGGCTATAACGCGAAAAGTCCGGAAGTAAGCGCGTATAAAGATGTGCCGCGAAACGCGTGGTATTACGACGACGTGGCTAAAGCGCTGCAAGCGGGTTATATAGCCGGCAGGTCGGACGCTGAGATGGCTCCGCTTGATAACATCGCAAAACAGGAAGCTGTCGTTATCGCAATGCGCATAGCCGGTTTCGACGCGTCGAATTTGAACTATTCAGCGCCTTCAGAGTTCGTCGATATCGATCTCTTGTCAAACTGGGCTAAGCCGTATTTAATCGCCGCGCTCGAAAAAGGCGTCGTTAAGGGTGAGAACGGGCGTTTTAATCCTACGAGGCCGTTATCACGAATGGAAGTTATAGATATCTTAGACAAGATAAATCCGTTTAGCCCTGACTACATCGCCAAAAATAATGGCGCGGCTTCCCACGAAAATCAGACGCCGGAAGATTTCATTGACGGAGACGGTTCGGAGGATAATCCGTATGTAATATCCACCGAAGCCCAACTTCGCGGTCTCGCTGGTAAAATATCAAGTGACGGAGCGTTCGCTTCACGCCATTATAAATTGGCCGCCGATATCGATTTGCGCAATGAGGAATTTACGCCTTTGCCGCGATTTTACGGAACTTTCGACGGTGATGGTCATATTATATCAAATTTGCGCGTAACCGACGCGGGCCTGTTTTCCAGCGGCGTTTTTTCAACGGTTAGCGGAGGCGCGATCAAAAATCTTGGCGTGCGAAACGCATTGCTGAAAGGCGAAGGTCAGATTGGAGTTATAGCCGGGATATTTACAGGCGGCGAAATGAAAAATTGCTTTGTTGACGGCGACTTATTAATTTACGCGGAAAACGACTACGCGGGAGGACTTGTCGGTTATTACGCGCCAACGGACGCCGGATTAATTACCGACTGCTACTTTACGCCCAGCGCAGAATCGTCCATAACCGTCGGACGGAATAAAAACAGTCTCGGCGGCGCGGGCGGCATAGCCGGATACAGCGATGGCAAGATTAAAAATTGCTATTCGTCAGGCGTGAATTTTCACGGACCAGCGTGCGGTAATATAGTCGGCATATACGGCAAAAAGCGTCTCTTTGAGAATTGCTTGTATATAACGGACTTTTTTACCGACCCTATCGGCAAAAAAATACCAAATGACGACATTACCGGTTTAATTGAAATTCCTATCGGCAGACTTCAAACGGATACGCCGCTTAATGGCTTTGATGTAAACCAATGGCGGTTTGTAAAAGGTAAATATCCCGCTCTTTCAATATTTGAACGATAAGAATTCAATCTAAGCGCGATATCCGCGAATTTTTCGGAAGCGAATTTCCAACGAAATTTCTTCGCTTCTTTATATTGACAGCGACGTATTAATTAACGCGGAAAACGACTACGCGGGATTAAGCGCCAACGGCCGCCGGGTTAATTACCGACTGTCACTTTACTCCCAGCGCCTAATCGTCCATAACCGTCGGACGGAATAAAAACAGTCTCGGCGGCGCGGGCGGCATAGCCGGATACAGCGATGGCAAGATTAAAAATCGCTATTCGTCAGGCGTGAATTTTCGCGGACCAGCGTGCGGTAATATAGTCGGCATATACGGCAAAAAGCGCCTCTTGGAGAATCGCCTGTATATATCGGCAAAAAATACCAAATGACGACATTATCGGTTTGATCGAGATTCCTATCGGCAGGCTTCAAACGGATACCCCGCTTAATGGCTTTGATGTAAACGAATGGCGGTTTGTAAAAGGTAAATATCCAACTCTTTCAATATTTGAACGATAAGAATTCAATCTAAGCGCGATATCCGCGGATTTTGACGCCGGGTTTAATTACCGACTAATAGAACCAACCTTGACAACGCGGGCGGCATGGCCGGACACAGCGATGGCAAGATTAAAAATCTCTGTTCATCAGGCGTGAATTTCCGCGAATTTTCCGGAAACGAAGTTTCCGGCGAAAGTTCTTCGCTTCTTTCTTTCCAAGAAAGAAGCGGGTGTGGGCAGAACCCACGGTTTTTCTTTTCACACACTGGCAAGCGTCCGCGGTTTCACATGATACGGCGCCTATTATTCAAAGGAGGAACTAAATGTACGATAAGCTCGCCCTGCTTACGGACCTTTATCAGCTTACGATGATGCGCGGCTATATTATGGCGGGGTTAGGGGACAGCGAAACGGTGTTTGACCTGTTCTATAGACGTAACCCCAGCGGCGGCGGATACGCTATAGCGTGCGGTCTTGCGCAGGTCATAGAATATTTGGGGCGCTTGAGGTTTTCACAGGAAGAAATTGACTTTTTAGCGAAAACAGAAAAGTTTGACGGCGATTTTTTAGAAGGTTTGAAGAACTTCAAGTTCACCGGCGATATTTTCGCCGTGCCGGAAGGTTCCCTCGTCTTTCCCGGCGAGCCTATTTTACGCGTCAAAGCGCCGCTCGCGCAGGCGCAGTTTATAGAGACAGCCGTTTTAAACATAATAAACCATCAAAGCTTAATAGCCACAAAGGCGAGTCGCGTATGCTACGCGGCGCGCGGCGACAAAGTCTTGGAATTTGGTCTAAGGCGCGCGCAGGGACCGGACGCGGGCGTGTACGGCGCGCGGGCGGCCATGATCGGCGGATGCTCGGCGACATCAAACGTGTTATGCGCAAAGATATTTGAAGTCCCAGTCAGCGGTACGCACGCGCACAGTTGGATAATGAGCTTTCCGGATGAGCTTTCGGCTTTTCGCGCCTATGCGAAAATCTATCCTGATTCATGTACGTTGCTAGTTGATACGTATGACACGATAAAGTCCGGCGTTCCAAATGCCATCACGGTTTTCAGCGAAATGCGCGAAAATGGTTCGCTGTCCGGATATGGCGTAAGACTGGACAGCGGCGACTTCGCTTATCTATCTAAAATCGCTAGGGAAATGCTGGATAACGCGGGTTTTTACGACGCCGCTATAAGCGCTTCGAGCGATCTTGACGAATATATAATAAGAGACTTAAAACAGCAAGGCGCTAAGATTACGCTTTGGGGCGTGGGCACAAGGCTTATAACATCGCAGGACTGCCCGTCGTTCGGAGGCGTATATAAATTGGCCGCCAAAGAAAACGCCGCTGGCGTTTTGGAGCCTACGATTAAATTATCGGAAAATATCGAAAAAATCACTAATCCGGGAGTCAAAAAGCTTGTTAGGCTATATGACGGAACGACAAAAAAGATTAAAGCCGATCTTATAACGCTTGACGACGAAACTGTCAGTGAAGATAAAAACCTTACAATTTTTCATCCTTTGGCTATATGGAAAAAAATGACGCTTAAAGCGAAAACGTTTTTTACTCGAGAACCGCTTATTCAAGTCTTTAAACGAGGCGAACTCGTCTATAAAAGCCCAAGCGTAATGGATATACGCGAATATTGCGCGGCTGAGAAGGATACGCTTTGGGACGAGTATAAACGTCTTATAAACCCGCACATTATGCCTGTGGATCTTTCATATAAGCTTTGGGAACTTAAAAATAACATGATAAACGAGATACGAGGAGCGTAAGCTTTGGATAGTTTAAAACGCCTTTTTCAAGAAATGTCCGAAAAAGCGGCTTTTGTTTTTTCAAACCGACGTATCGTGCCAAGCGAAGGCTCGATGAACTCCAGAGTCGCCCTTATTGGCGAGGCGCCTGGCGGAGAGGAGGAGAAGGCCGGCAGACCGTTCGTCGGAAAAGCCGGAGCTAACTTGACCGCGTTCTTACAGTCCGCGGGACTTTCACGCGACAATCTTTACATAACGAACGTTGTAAAGATACGTCCCTCCAGATTAAGCGATAAGACGGGCGCGCCGGTTAACCGTCCGCCTAACAAGGCTGAACTTTCCTTTTTTACGCCGTATCTGTTGAAAGAGCTTGAAGCCGTAGCGCCTGAATATGTCGTCACGCTTGGTAACTGCGCGCTTCGCGCCGTAACCGGTCAACCGCTCAATATAGGACAAACGCGCGGAACGCTTATTTCCGTCGCCGGTCGTAATGTTTTTCCGCTATATCATCCCGCCGCCATAATATACAATCGAGAGCTTACTGACGTTTATGAAAAAGATATGAAGACTCTTAAAACGCTGCTTAGTAACGCTTAAAGATAGCTCCGCGAAGCTTTCAAATTTTTTCTATTGCTATTTCGAGTATTTTTTCGTAATATTAAGCCTGTCATTCATATCAGACTGGAGGAATCTCATATGGGCGAAAAAAATTTAATTGTCGGACAGTCCGGAGGACCGTCATCAGCTATAAACGCAAGCCTTTACGGCGTGATTAAACAAGCCTGGGAAGAGCCTAAAATAGAAAAGGTCTTTGGGGCGATTCACGGCGTAGAAGGGCTTATAAACGACGACGTCGCGGACCTTGCGTATTTAAAAGGTTCGGACTCTTTCGAGCGACTCAAGTTTACGCCGGCGTCATTTCTGCGTTCATGCCGCCACAAGCTGTCGGAAGACGATGAAACCGAATATAAATTGATATTTGAGACCTTTAAGAAATATAACATAGGTTATTTCTTTTACATAGGCGGCAACGACTCAATGGACACAGTGAGCAAGCTTAGCCGTTACGCCGATAAAATCGGCTATGAAATAAAGATCATGGGCGTGCCTAAAACGATAGATAACGATCTTACGCTGACCGACCATACGCCAGGGTTCGGCTCCTCCGCGAAATATATCGCTACAAGCGTAAAAGAGGTCATCCTCGATTCGGCGGCGTATCCCGCGCCTATGGTCACGGTTATGGAGATTATGGGCAGACACGCGGGCTGGCTTACAGCCGCGGCCGCTTTAGCGAAAGATTATGACGACCATGATGACATGCTTATTTTCCTGCCTGAAAACGATTTCGACACCGACTCCTTTATAAAAGAAGTCAAGAAACGTATGGAAAAGAATAATAAATTGCTTGTCGCGGTGTCGGAAGGTCTTCATTTTTCAGATGGTCGGCTTGTTTGCGAGGGTGAAACTTCCCGCGCCCGCGACGCGTTCGGACACGCCGCGCTTAGCGGATGCGGGCAAGTTGTGTCGGAATTTATAAAAGAAAATTTGAACATGCGCACAAGAGTAATAGAATTTGGTACGCTTCAGCGTTGCGCCGCGCACTTCTCGTCTTTGACGGACTTGAATGAAAGCGCTCAGTCAGGCGCGTACGCTGTAAAAAGCGCCGTAAGCGGCGAAACCGGCAAGATGGTAGCGTTCAAGCGCGAATCGCTTGACAATTACGTTATAACGATGGCGCTTGAAGACGTGCATGACATATGCAACAAGGAAAAATTCTTCCCTGAAGAATGGGTTACCGATGACTTTTTCGTTACGAGGGATTTTTATAAATACGCTCTGCCGATAATTGCCGGCGAAGTCGAGCATGTTTGTGAAAACGGAATACCCGTTTATCCCACGCTTAAAAAATAATATGACTATTCAATCGCTTCGTGAAGCCGCGCAAATGCGCGGCGCGGGTCCGAGGTCGAAGACCCCGGCGGGGTTTGGGGCGGAGTCCCAAGGTCTTTATGACTTTATAGCGTCTCCAGCGCACGGGCGATCTCTTCAAAAGCCATGCCGCGCGACGCTTTCACCAGCACGATATCTCCCTTTTTCACGACGCTGCCCAGCGTCAATATGAAATCTTTTTTATCGGAAAAGTAGCGCGCGTTCGGAAAAATTCTAGCCGCTTCCGCGAAGGAGCGCGCGACTCGTTTCCCGACAAATATGATTTCATTGGCGCCGCTTTTAGCGGCGAGACGCCCTATTTCCGCGTGAAGCGCGTCTGAATAGCCTCCCAACTCGAACATATCGCCAAGCACGGCGACTTTTCGTCCGTCAGCGTTAGCTAAAACGCTAAGCGCGGATTTCACCGAAGCGGGGCTGGAGTTGTACGCGTCATTTATTATAGTCACGCCATTTGGCGTTTTTTTTACGTCCATGCGCATCTTTGTAAGAGAGGCGCCTTCAAGGCCAGCTTTTATTTCGCAAAAATCCAGACCGCAGGCGACCCCTACGGCGGCGGCGGCGAGCGCGTTTTCCGCCATATGCGCGCCGGGATACGGCAAATTTATATAAATCCGGTCTTTTTTATAACAAAGAACGAAGCTAACGCTCTCGAAGCCATTTGGTCTTACGTCGCTAATGAATATCTCGTCGCCGTAAAACATAGCGGACGGAACGCTTTTTTTCAGAGTCGAAAGCATATCGTCGCGTCCGTTCAATATAATCTTACCTGTTTTGTCCATATAGTCAAATATTTCGCACTTAGCGCGCAAAATGCCGTCGCGGCTTTTAAGGTTTTCTATATGGGAATAACCTATGTTCGTTATAACGCATACGTTTGGACGAGCTACGCGGCTTAACTCGCTTATTTCGCCGAAACCGCTCATTCCCATCTCTAAAACGGCGTATTCATGACTTTTGTCGAGTCTGAATATCGTAAGGGGCAGTCCTATCTCGTTATTAAAGTTGCCCTCTGTCTTTAACGTCTTATATCGGACTGAAAGCGCGGCCGCCGTAAAATCCTTAACCGCGGTCTTTCCGACGCTGCCGGTTACAGCGACCGTTTTCACGTCTAACAGACTTCTGTAGGCGGCGGCTAGGTCCTTTAACGCTTTCGCCGAGTTCTTTACTTTCACCGCATTGCCAAACCCGATATCCTTTTCAGTTAAACACGCCGCCGCGTTTTTGGAAAACGCCTCAGAGATGAACTGATGACCGTCAGCGTTTTTTCCTTTCAGCGGCACGAACAACTTCCCTGAAAGATCAGCGGCGCGGCTGTCCGTCGCTACGCCTGAAATAATAATATTCTTCGCCGAATCCTCAATAACGCCGCCGACCGCCTTGGCGACCCACTCTAACGGTTCCCGTTCCATTAAATCCCCCTTACGCGGTTTTTAAGCGCTTCCGCGGCAATTTCCCTATCATCAAAATGTATCGTCTTGTCGGCGAAAATTTGATAATTCTCATGACCCTTGCCCGCTATGACGACGCTGTCGCCCGGCCTGGCCGCGGTTACAGCCGTAAAAATCGCCTCGCGCCTGTCAGCTATCTTCTCGTACGCGCAGTCCGTCGGCAGAATTCCCGTTTCTATCTCGTCTAAAATAGATTTTGGGTTTTCCGAGCGCGGATTGTCTGACGTTATAAAACAATAATCAGAAAGCTTTCCGGCTATGCCGCCCATCAGCGGACGTTTTTTACGATCTCTGTCCCCGCCGCAACCGAATACTGATATAAGCCGTCCCGGCGTGAACTCTCTAACGGCGGTAAGTATATTTTCGACCCCGTCGGGCGTATGCGCGTAATCCACAATTATGTTTATCCCAGCGTGGTTAGGCACGCGCTCTATGCGTCCCGGCACGCCTTTCATCTCTTTTAATCCTGTCTTGATAGCCGCCAGCGGAGCGTTAAGCGCCGCCGCCGCGCCTATAGCTGCGAGCGCGTTATAGACGGTAAATTTTCCGGGTATCGGGCAATAAAACTTTTCGGACGCCCCGCCTATTATCGCGTCAAACTCTACCCCGGCGGCGTTTAGCGATACGTTTCGCGCCCGGAGTTCGCATTGTTCGTTTATGCCATATGTCAGCGTTTCTCCCGCCGCGCTTTTAATCATAAACGCGCCCGACGGATCGTCAGCGTTTATAATTGAAAAATCACTGTTTTTAAAAAGCCGGGCTTTAACTTCCATATAGTTTCGCATGTTTCCGTGAAAATCCAGATGATCTTGCGTAAGGTTCGTGAATATGCCCGTTTTAAAACGTATTCCGTCCGTTTTACGCAGCGAAAGAGCGTGGCTTGTCACTTCCATCGCGACATGGCTGACGTTCTTATCCCTCATGCGCTTCAATATGAGCTGAAGCTCTATGGCGTCGGGCGTCGTGCTCGTGGCGAACGGCACGTCTATCGCCTCGCCGCAGGCGCGCGTCTCTACAGTGCCTATTAATCCGTTTTTATGTCCCCACGCGTTAAATATCGCCTCTAAAAAGTATGTAACGCTGGTCTTGCCGTTCGTACCGGTTACCCCGGAGATGGACAAACCGTCCGCCGGACGTCCGAAAAATTCCGCGGCGGCGTAAGACAGCGCCTCTCGGCTGTCGCGCACTCTCAGCGCCGTGATGTTTTCCGGATACGCGTCGGCCGGCGAATCTACGATTATCGCGGCGGCGCCGCGTTCTCCGGCCGCGTTTATAAACGTGTGTCCATCGTTTCTCAGGCCGCGTATGCAAAAAAACAGACTTTTGTCTTTTACGGTTCTGGAATCTATGGTAATGTTGGCTATATCAACGTCGCCGCCCTGAACGACCTCGTAACCGCAACTTTTCATTATGTCGCTTAGCCGCAAAAACACCGCCTCCTGTAGCGAAATATAACCCATGCGCGCGTGGGTCAGCCCTATGGTTTTTTCTATCAGACGCATACGGCGCGCCCGCGTTTTTATTCGTCGTCGCTCTCAGAAGGAGTGAGGAACAGTATCACTTTAGTCCCTTTGTTCACTTCTTCTCCGGGCAACGGGAATTGCTCCGTAACGATATCTCCGGCGCCGATTTTTTCGTCCGTAAGCCCCGCGTCTTTTACTATCTTAGCGGCGTCGTCCGACATAAGCTGCCTGACGTCCGGGACTATAGATTTAGCCGTTTCCGGAAGAGCGGCCTCTTCCGCGGTATATACAGGCTCCACGCCCAAATAAGGCAGCGCGTTTGACAATACTTCCTTCATAAGCGGGCCGGCCACGGCACCGCCGTAATAAGCTCCTTGCGGCTCGTCTATCAATACGAGCGCTATGACTTTGGGGTCGTCAGCCGGCGCGAACGCCATAAACGAAGCTATATATTTACCGCTGTGACGCGGAAGCTTTTCGCTGGTAGCCGTTTTTCCGCCGATACGATAGCCCGGTATGTATGTCCTTTTTCCTGTTCCGACCGACACGACGCCTTCCAGGATTTTCCTCATAGCGTCGGACGAGCCTTTGGACACGATTCGCGTTTCGTTAGCGTATTGAAATTCCTCTATCGTCACGCCTTCGTCGTCAACCGTTTTAGATACGAAGTGAGGCGTAACCTTGCGGCCTCCGTTAACGACTGTCGAAGCGGAGGATAAAAGCTGAAGCGGCGTAATTTGAAACGACTGCCCAAAACTCATCGTGGCCAGTTCCACCGGCCCCACGTTTTCCAGCTTATGCATTATCCCGGTCGATTCGCCCGGAACATCTATACCGGTTTTCTCTTTAAATCCAAATCGCATCAGGTACTCGTAAAATGTCTCCGGGCCAAGCCGTTCCGCCACTTGCATAAATACGGGGTTGCAGGAATTGTACACGCCTTCCGTAAAGGTTTGGGAACCGTGCGAACGCGGAGAGCGCCAGCATTTTATAGCGCGGCCTCCCACGACATATGAGCCTGAACATGAAAAAGGCGAATCCGGCGCGACTACGCCCTCCTCCAAACCGGCTATACTTGTTATGATTTTAAATGTAGAACCTGGTTCATAAGTGTCGTTTATGCTGAAATTACGCCACATTTGGTTCAGCGCGTCGTTCTTTTCCTTCTCGGTCAAATGGTTCCACGCGAGTTTCAGTTCTTCCGAATTTATCGTAAACGGATCGTTCAGGTCAAAACTCGGCTTGTTGGCCATTACATATATCGCGCCGTCCTGAGGGTTCATCAATATGATGGCGCCGCGCTTCGCGTTTGTGGCTACAAGGGCTTTGTCAAGCGTCTGCTCGCAATATAGTTGTAAAATGACGTCCAACGTAGTGACGAGATTTCCGCCGGGCGCAGCTTCGACGCGCCGCGTCATTCCTCCCTCAAGCTCTATGCCGCGCACGTCGGTCGCCGTTAAAATCTTTCCTCTTTCGCCCTTCAGCAGTTTTTCATATTTGGCTTCCAAACCTATTATACCTTGATTATCGCGTCCTACAAACCCTATAACCTGCGACGCTAAACTGGCGAACGGATATACCCTTTTTATATCGTCGTCCACGACGACGCCCGGCAAAGCCAGTTCTCTTATTTCATCCGCCGTCTTCTTGTCAACTTTCGTCTTGACGCGTTCAAGCGCCACTTTCTTGGAAACCTTCTTAAAAACTTCGTCGTAATCCATTTCAAGCTTGCCGGACAAGGCTCTGGCTACTTTTTCCTCATCTTTTATCTGATTGTGTATGACGCTCACCGAAGCTACCGTTTCCACGTCGGCCATGCTCGTCATATTGCGGTCGAGTATAGAGCCTCTTTTGGGCGTTATAAACCGGTCGCGCGTCTGCTGCTCGAACGCCTTGCCGCGCAGGAAGTCGCCGTCAGCCGTCTGGATATACACTATACGCAGCGTAAGCGCCACAAGCATGACCTCGAAGGCGGCGAAAAAAAACAGCAGCTTTTTTTTAACCAGTATGCTTGGCTTTTTCCTGGAGACCGTCGGTTTTTCGATCGTATCGTACAACTTAGTAAACCTCCGCGCATATAACCTTATCTCTATATCTATTAACGCGGACGTTTATGTATAACCAATTATTCCTCACTTGACGCGATTTTGAGCCTTATTTCCGTACCAAGCGGCAGTTTCACGCCGTAAGCGGGCATTTGGTCGATCACTTCGAATGTTTTATAATTAGAGCCGCCTTCAGATAAATAAAAGTCCTCAATGCCGTCGCCGGTTAAAACAGGCTTAAAACCGGCTCTCGATAATATGCCGGAGGCTTCGTCGGCTGACGTTCCGCGCACGTCCGGCACAAGCGCCAAAGCGCCGGCTTCGTCCGCGCCCTCGTATCTGGCGTACAAAAACACCTTGTCTCCCTGACCTACGGAGGCGCCTTCAGCCGGCATATGACCGCTTATTACGTTGCCGCCGCCGATTATTTCATACTCCACGCCAAGCCCGCCCAAGTATTGCGTCGCCTCCATAACGCTTCGCCCGGTCAGATTTCCCAGCGTCACGCCGTCGGATTCCGGCCGCGCGCCGCCCTCCGACATTTCCGCGTCCGGCGGATAGGCCTTATACTTTATAATATCCGTGAACAGTTTCTTTATCATATATGCCGGAGTCGTCACGCCGTCGTCTTTGCTTACGGGATGATCTATTACGGCGAGCGCTATTATTTCCGGATCGCTCGCGGGCATATACGCCATAAAAGACATAGTGAACTCATCTTCCGCTATCTCTTCATGACGTTCGCCTTGCTGCGCCGTACCGGTTTTGCCGCCTAAGCGATAACCGTCTATAACGGCCTTCCAGCCCGTGCCGTCCGGCGTGACGACGCTTAACAGAGCCGTACGCATAATATCCGACGTCTCGCGCGATATGACCTTGCGCGTTACGATGGGCTTATTCTCCTCAATCACATTGCCCGCTTCATCCAGCGCCTGAGACACTACGTACGGCTTCATAAGGTTTCCACCGTTTATAAGCGCGGAAAACGCCGTTATAATTTGTATCGGCGTCACGTTGAAGCCTTGTCCGAAGGTACTTGTGGCAAGCTGAAAGGAATTGTCCAACTGCTCTCTGGTATATTGCAAACTTGCGAAATCAGCCTCGCCCGGCAAGTCAACGCCGGTCAACATGCCGAACCCAAAGTCTTTATGATATTTATAAAACAGTTCCGGCCCGAGCGAGCGTCCTATAGCCATTACGCCGACATTGCAGGAATTCATCAAGACCTGCGTAAGCGTTTGGTCACCATGAATTTTGTGACAGTTAATCCCCGTAACAGGGTCCGAACCCCCGCAGTAGAATCCTGACGAAATTGACGTCACGCCTTCCTCCAGAGCCGCCGCCACGCCGAAGGGCTTATATATCGAACCTGGTTCGAAGCTTCTGGTTATATGAAAGTTGGACCAAATGCGGTTAAGCCGCTCATAAGTCTCGTCGTCCGTCAAATTTTCAAAGGCCGCCGCAACCTCCGCGTCGGTTATCGACGTAAGATTAGTCGGCTCGTTGTTATTAAACGACGGATGCTGCGCCATCGCGAGAATCTCGCCTGTCTTCGGGTTCATTACGATTATTGAGGTGTTTTCCGCCGGAAACGTTTCGTCAGACTCCGCGACGGCCTTTTCGACATATTGCTGTATCGACGAATCGATCGTCGTAACGAGAGAATATCCGTTCACCGCCGAGCGTTCCTCTTCCGCGCCATAGCCGACGCGCGCCGAGCGCCCGTCTTTACCCGAAAGCTGTTCGTCATATCGCTTTTCAAGCCCAAGGCTGGCGTCGCCGCGTATAAAGCCCAAGACTTGGGACGCCAGCGCGCCGTGAGGATAAAACCGTTTAGTCTTTTCCTCAGTATATACGCAAACGGGCTTCGCCTTCATAAGCTCGCTCGTAACGGACTTGTCCAATTCCTTAGCTAAAATTTTATAATTCGTGTCATAAACGGGTTTTCCATTTTCGTCAGTTTCCAGATATTTTTCAAGCTCTTCCTTTGGTATGTTCAAAAAATCGCTTAACGCGTCAATCGTCCGTTCGACGCTCGTCCTTCCTGTCTCGTCAACCGATTTTTTGCCCGTTTCCCGCTCTTTCTCCTTAATTCTCAGATCTATCTTCACAAATTCCCGCACATCTAATATTACGTCATTCACAGCGTAACTTATCGCCATGCTTTGTCTGTCGCGGTCATAAATCGAACCGCGGCTCGCCTTAAGCGTCGTCACGCTCATCTCTTTGTTCGCTTTGTTTTCTATCGCGCGCCGCTCGTACTCCGCGCCGTAAGAAGCCTTTATGTACAAAACGCGGCAAAAAAGAACCGTGAATACGCCGCAAAAGATAACCGCCAGAAAGTATAGCTTTTTTGTTTTTACAGACGCCGCTTTCCTCGCGTCGACAGCTTTTCGTTTATTGATAGCAAACACATCCTTAAGAGCCTGTTTGAGATCTCGCTTTTAGCGGATTTTAGCGGCGAAATACTAATGGCCTGTAACCGGTCATTTGAACACGCTCGCGAACGCGTCCGTCAGAATGCTCCACAAACCTTTATTTTCGCCGTCGCTATCGGTTTTATCAGTAAAATCCACGGCGTAACTCTTCGCCGGCGCGTTTACGCGCACAATTTGATGCGCTTTAGGTTTCGACATACCCAACTTCGCTATAGCTACGCGCTCAATCTCCTCCAAGTCATAACTCTTAGCTATTTCAGCCTCGGTTATCAAGTTCGCTTCCTGTATCTCTTTAAAATCAGCCCTTAATTGTTCAAGCTCAAATTTCGCGTTAAATTCAGCGGCGCAGATGCCCGCCAGGGACATCGCGCACGCGAAAACAAGCGATACGCTTATCGCGGCAGGGATGGAAAGCCACGATTTGCTTTTGGCTTCGTTCATTTTATACACCATGACGCCCGCCGCCGATTTTACGTTCATCTTTATTCTTTTCCTCGCTGTTTTCGCAGTCGGGCGCGTCGAACGGACAATCTTTTTCCTTTGTCCGGCGCGTTTTTTTACATCGAGAACAGCGTGCGGATATGAAGAAACATATTTACGAGCCGCTGTTCCAGGAACGATAGTTCCATGAACGACAGTTCCGCGAACTATAGTTCTCTCGGCGACAGATCTGTGAGCGACAGGTCCGCGGACTAAAGTTCCGCGGGAAAAAGCCCCCTCGGAGCGCCAATGAACTTTCGCCGCGCTTCTTCCAGTCATTTAAAACGCCCCCCTCACACTCTTTCGGCTATTCTCAGCTTCGCGCTTCTCGCCCTTGGATTCGTCTCAATCTCTTCGCGCGACGGTACAAGCGGTTTTTTCGTTATAATCTTAACAATCTGACGTTCATCGTCCGAAAACGGCGTTCCGTCAATGCGTTGGCGAGGATACGCCAATCTCTTAAACGTGTTTTTCACTATCCTATCCTCAAGCGAGTGAAACGATATGACGCAGATACGTCCGCCGACAGACAACATGTTCGCCATACTCGTAACGGCGTCCCCCAGCTTGTCCAACTCTCCGTTGACTTCTATGCGTATGGCCTGAAATGTCCTTTTCGCGGGATGCGGTCCATCCGCGCGCGCGCCAGCCGGAATGGCGGCTTTTATAATATCCACAAGCTCGCCGGTAGTTGACACGGGCTTTTTACCGCGCCTATCAACTATAAATTCGGCTATCCTCTTCGCCCACCGTTCTTCGCCGTACTTATATATCACGGATCGAAGCCGGCTCGCATCATAGCCGTTCACCACATCGTAAGCCGTCACGCCACCGGTCGCATCCATCCTCATGTCCAGCGGGCCGTCGCGCATATAGGAAAACCCGCGCGAACTCTCTTCAAGCTGGTATGAGGACACGCCCAGGTCAAGTAAAAACCCGTCCGCCTCGCTTATGCCAAGAGACCGCATTATATCGGCTATTTTGGAAAAGTCCGCGCGCACGATAACCGCCTTGTCCATGTACCGCGCTAAGACTCTCGACGCGGCCTCCACGGCTTCCATGTCTTTATCTATCCCTATAAACGTGCCGCCGTCCTGAAGCCGCGCGCAAATATTCGACGCGTGACCGCCGCCTCCCAGCGTCGCGTCCACATAAACGCCTTTCGGTAATATATTAAGCCCGTCAATACATTGCTCCAACATAACAGGCGCGTGGTTAAACACCATGCGAAACTCTCTCCCAGAAAAATATCTTTTGTAATGGTTATATGCCTAAAAGCGCCATTTTTTCCGCCAGAGCGGCGTCAAATTCGTTTGACGCGCCACTGTAGGCGTCCCAATTCTCTTTGCTCCAAATTTCTATGCGTGAGGAAACGCCTACCGACACCACTTCTTTTTTTATTTGGGCGTGAGAGCGCAAATTAGCGGCGAGCATAACGCGAAACTGCGCGTCCGGATCTCCTTCCATAGCTCCGCCGAAAAAAAACCTTGAAAACCTTATAACGTCCTCATCCATCATCGGCAGCTCTTTGACTTTATCGTATATAGTTCGCCACTCGCGTTCAGGGAATACGAACAGGCACTTATCGAACCCTTTCGTAATGAAAAAGCGTTCTCCAAGCCCCGCTCTGAATTTAGCCGGGATAATGACCCTGCCCTTAGCGTCGGTCGTATGAATGTATTCACCCAAAAACACAGCGCATAACCACCATATATAATTTTTAAACCACTTCACGCCACTTTCAACCATTTTATACTAAGCCCATCAAAATTACAAGGACTAATTAAAAAACGTCGCGACAATATTTGACCTTAAACGCCCTATGTTCGCAGCGCGCTTTCTAAGCTAAGGCTTCAAAATTTAAAAGACGCGGTGTGACAAAAAGCCCCTTAAGCGCTATACTTGATAAAAATAAATTCTACCCGGGTGATTAAAGTGAACGGATCTTACGATGAACAGTATCTGTCGATAGCGGAGGATATACTATCCAACGGCTGGCATGACGACAACCGCACCGGCGTAAAGACTTATAAGTCGCCGCACCGTTTCATGCGGTTCGATCTTGGCGAGACCTTCCCTATACTTACGACGAAATTCGTGGCGTTTAAAACGGCGGTGAAAGAGCTTCTTTGGATCTACAAAGATCAGTCCAACGACGTGTCAAAACTGAAAAGTCAGAACGTATCGATATGGGATGAATGGGTTTTACCCGACGGCACCATAGGCACATCTTACGGCTATGTCGTAAAACGATTCAATCAGATGGACAAGCTTATACATGACCTTAAAAACGACCCTCAAAGCAGGCGCATGTTAATCGACCTTTGGCAAATTCCATTTTTAGAAACCGGTTCTCTGCATCCGTGCTGTTTTCTAACGATGTGGGATGTGGCCGACGGAAAGCTCAACTGCATGTTAGTTCAGCGCAGCGGCGATTGGGGACTCGGCGTGCCGTTCAATACGAGCCAATACGCCGTTCTCGTATTTATGCTGGCTCAAATCGCCCGTTTAAAGCCTGGCGTCTTTACGCACGTTATAAACAACGCGCATATTTATGAAAGCCACATCAACGCTATAAAATTACAGATCGCGCGCAAGAATGACGCGTATCCGGCTCCAACCTTACGCATTAACCCGGCTATAACCGATTTTTATGACTTTACCTGTGAAGATATAGAACTCATCGGGTACAAGCATCACGGAAAGATAGAGATGGAGGTCTCAGTATAGATGCTTTCGATAATAGCGGCGGTAGCCGAAAACGGCGCCATAGGGAAAAACAACGCGCTACCGTGGCGCATATCTGACGACTTACGGCGTTTTAAAAGCGTTACTTTAGGCAAAACGGTCATAATGGGCAGAAGGACGTTCGAATCGATACCTCGCGTTCTGTCCGGCAGAGACATCGTAGTGATAAGCTCAAACCCTATGTACTCCGCCGAAAACGCCATAGTCGAAAACGATCTGTATAAAACGCTGAACGCGTTTAAGGATTCGCCTGACGAGACGTTTGTGGCTGGCGGAGCGATCATTTACGAGAAAGCCATGCCTTTTTGCCAAAAGCTGTATCTGACTCAGATTTTTAAAGCGTTCGACGCCGACGCGTTTTTCCCGCCTATACCAAAAGACGAATTTGAAGAGTATGAAACATCCGAAAAATTTACAGACGAAAAGAACGGTCTGCGTTATCGCTTCGTAAATTTACGCAGGAAATAATGAGCCGACCGGAGTCCCGGCCGGCTTAGATCCTGTTCAAAATCTCCATTTCGCGTCATATTTTGTCAGCGCTCTTAAACTATTCGATACTAATATTTTCCAAACCCCGGCGTGTCATAATCTAAATTATCGGGCGGTTTTTTCGAGTCTTCGTTTAAGCTGACCTTGGCGTCACGGTTTCGCTCCGGCGGCGCGGAGCGTATCTCAGTCTCTAAAGGCGCGCGCCGCGCCGGCTGAACCTCCTCCGTCTTCGGAAAATGAACCGCGTTCTCGGCCATTAGCGTTTCTTGTTGTCGCCTCGCGGTTACATCCGCGACCTTAACGCGCGACGTCATGTCTCCAAGCTTCCGCGCGCTTTCGATCAGCTTCCCGGACATGTCAAAGCTCTCTTTTGACAACTCGGCGTTCGCCGTCACGCGGTCAGACACTTGAGCTATCTTACCGCTTACGGCGGAGATTTCAAGACGTTGTTTTTCGAGCGCGTCCGCAGCGCCGGACGCGAACTCCGTAACTTCCGCGACGCGCTCCGATATCTTGTTTAGCGTATCGGAGGTCGAGCGGGCTATGCGCATACCCTCGCCCACTTTATCCACAGCGGCGCGTATGCGTTCGCTCGTTCCCCCGACCGCGTCCTGACTGCGCGTCGCCAACTCGCGCACCTCTTCCGCGACCACGGCGAACCCAACGCCGTAACGTCCGGCGCGAGCGGCTTCGATAGCGGCGTTCAAAGCTAGAATATTCGTTTGGAACGCTATGTCGTCGATTGTGGTCATCACTCTCGATATATCCGCGGCCGACTTTTTAATTTCATCCATAGCGTCGAGCATAAGACTCATCTCTTTTTTGGCGTCGTCGGCGGTTCGCGCGGCCGATAGCGCCGTATCTTCGCTGCGCTGAGCCGAGCCGCGCAATTCAAGCGCGTCTTCGCTCACTTTATCCAGGAATTGAATGACGTCCCGCGCGTTTTGCGATTGATCGGTCAACTCGCGGGCGATTGACAAACCTATTTCATTCTCCCGCCGCGCGTATGACAACATCTCGCTCGTTTCAGCATTGATTTCCGACATAACGTTTTTAACCGCGGCGGCGGTGGAGCGGACCGCTTCCATCGCGCCTTCTTTAGGCGAACCGCCGAAATCATGTTTACCTATAATATCGCCAAGCGCGTTCGCGACCTCTTCCATGTATCTTGAAAACTCCGTCGCCGTCGCTTTGACAGCCGTTTCCATCTTTAAAAAATCCCCGCTGTAAGCGAATTTTTCCACGGTCTTACACTCAGCGGCGTCATTGACGGCTTTTTCGGCCTTTTTAAAAAAATTTTCCGTCGTTTCCGCGGCGGCGTTGAGCTTGCGGCTGATCTCACGCCAGCTATTTTTACGTATGTTCTCAACCCTGACTGTAAAATCGCCATCTAAAAAAGCGTCGGCGAGACGCGACGCGTCCTGAATAAACGACAAAACGCTTTCTCGTAAATGTTCACCGCTTCGCTTAAGGCTTCCTTCCAGCGCGCTTTCAAAATTTCCGTCGGCGTATTCATCCAAAATTTCCGACGCCCGCTGAAATTGAGCGTTTTTTTCTTCCAACAGCTCGTTGACGCTCCTAGCTATCGCGTCGCGCGCGCCGCCGCCGTTTGAACGCGGCAACGTTGTTCCGCCCGCGCTGTCGCGCATTTCTTTGGCGAAAACGGCCATATCGAGATTAAACTGTTCGGAGACAGCGTCCGCGGCCTTTTTTATCTCCATTTCGACGCCGCGAGTAAATATGAAGCCGAACGCTATTGACGCCAGAGCGGCTATAGTCGCCACAACCCAAAACGCTTGCGTCCAAGCCAAGGCTATAGACGCCAGCGTAAGCGCCGCCACGCAAAAAAACGCCGCTTTTATCTTCGCCGCCGCTTTCATGTCGCTAAACGCGGGCGTTTTAATCGATCGCGGAAAAATCTTGGATAAGATATCTCCTCTTCCGCGTTCCTCAAAAAATTTAAGTCCCCGAATCGTCATAATGTCTCCTTAATCTAACGACATTAACCGCTTTAAAGCCACCGAATCTCGGAGAGAACCGCGAGACTGGGCATTTGATGTCTTTATGCATAGTTTTTGCCAAAAAGTCAAAATATATAAAAAATAACTACCCCAAAAAACGATAGCATATATCAAAAAATGGTCTGAATCGCGAATATGAAGGGGCGATGCTTTATGAAAATAGGGGCTAACATACCGTCGCTGACGGCGTACGCCAATATGGACGCCGCTTACCGAAGGTTTTCAAAATCTTCCCAGCGGCTGTCATCCGGAATTCGTTTGAACTCGGCGTCCGACGATCCCGCGGCGCTAAGCGTATCGGATAAAATGAGGCTTCATGTGAACGGGCTAAGGCAGGCGAGCCGCAACGCGTCGGACGCCGTCGCGCTTACGGAAACGGCGGACGGGGCGCTGAGCCAAATCTCCGACGCGTTGCAGCGCATAAGAGAACTGTCGGTATCCGCGGCGAGCGACGCTAAAGACTCATCCGACAGACAAAAAATTCAGTACGAAATCGACTCGCTGGTTCAAGAAATAGACATGACTCCTCTTCGCGCCGAATATAACGGCATAAAGATTATAAACGGCGAATGCGACAGGATAATCGATAAAACCGGCGTTGAACCGCTGCTTGTAAGCGACGAGACGCCTTACGGCGCGTTTTCGTTTATGATAGATAAAAAAGCCTCGCCCGCCATGATATCCTTTACCGGAGGCTTGACGTCCGATCCTCTGCCCGGTTTGGCGAACAAAGGTTTTTTTGTAAATGATAAAAAGATTAATATAACGGCCGGAGAAACAAAACAATCTTTGATAGCTAAAATAAGGGCGCTGGGCGAAGTCGTCGCGACGGAAGGCGCCGGGTTCGACATACTATCGGAAGTATCCAGCGAAGACGTGGGTTCCGACTCGACGATCAGCGTTTACGGCGACGCGTCGGTTTTGACCGCTCTAGGCCTTCACGCGGAAACTGCGCAAGGCGAAGACGCCGAAATATCAGACATACTGGGCGTTTTGCAAAACGCGGCGGTCGTTACGACGGGAAACGCGGTGACGATAACCGCCGCTAACGGCGCGGAGATATTAGCGGAAATAACCGGAGCCGCCGGCGACGCCGCATACGCGCGCGCGGAGCGCGGCCCGCTTGTCATACAGGTCGGCGCCGACAAAGATACGGGCATGTACATGAGCATCCCGCGAGTAAACGCCAAAACCGCGCGGATTGACAGGGCGAACGCGCTCAACATCGAAAACGCTTCGACCACGATATTAAGCGCGGATAACGCCATAGCCGTCGTGTCGGAGATTCGCGCCCGAATAGGATCGTACCAGAACAGGCTTGAACGCTCTGTGAACAATCTGGATAACGCCTACGTAAACGCGGCTTATTCCATGTCCAGGATTAAAGATACGGATATGCCGGCCGAAATGGCCGAATACGCCAAAAACAGCGTGATATACCAAGCGGGCATAGCTATGCTGTCTCAGTCCAACGCCAGAGCGCAGGCTGAGCTTCAGCTTTTAAGGTAAACGGTCATGATAATTTCGCCATTAACGGAGCGAAGCCCGGAACGGGCGCCGATTTTAAGAGCGGCGGCGGAAGAGATCAGAACTGATATCGCCATTCTGACTAATAATGACGTAAAAGCCGAAACCTTACCGACTGAAAGCGCAAAGAGTGAGGAAAAGGAGCTTTTTAACGTGACCGCGGCTTACGGCGCGCCCGCGGACGATAAAGATAAATCGGAAAAACTAGCTGAAATAAAGCGAAAAATAGCTGACGGCCGCATCCGCGCGGGCGGCGACGCGGTAAAGGAGCTTTTGGCGCACGGCATAGCTCTGGAAAAAATAAGCTTTTTTTTGCTGTCCGATATTATAACGGAGATAAACGCCGCGCCGGACGCCGAAGCCGCGAACGCGCGGCTGGAAGATACGATGGGCCGCCTTCGGGCGCTGGAAGGTTTGCGTGACGAAACGATAGCTGACGCCGCTTCTTTAAACAGACCTGTGACGCTTAATGACGCGTTCGTCGCGGCGAATATCCCCAAAACCCCGTCCCGCCATAACCCACCGCCCGATATGCCGACGGCTGAGATAGAACGCGCGTTTCTGTCCGCCGGCATTGACGTTACGGACGAAAACGTAGAAGCGGCGCGCACGCTTCTAACGGAAAACGCGCCCATAACCGCGCTAGCGGTGGAAAACGCGGCGGTCTTGAAGAAAGCGTCGGCTTTGGCGCTGACAGACCTTCTCGACGAGGACGCTTTATCTGAAACGCGCGCGACCGCCGAACAAATGATTCTAAAAAATGTCGATATGAAAAACGCGCCCTTAAAAGAGCTTATGGACGCGCCCGAGGCGACTTTTTCCGAATCGGCGAAAAAAGAGCTTATGTCGGAGTACCGCAAAGCGATTTCTTCGCTGGCGGAAATCGCTATAGAGAAAATAGACTTAACGAACGCTCCAATTAGCATAGCCGAGGTTTTGCAAGCAGCGTCCGCGCGCGTCCCGGAGACCGGCGCGCCCGTGCGGACGTCGGAACAAACGAAAGCCGATATCTACGAAATACGCGCTAAAATGACGCTTGAAGCCGCCGCGCGTCTCGCCGGCAAAGGACTCGACATACTTTCCGAGCCATTAGACGAAGCTTTGAGCCATATAAAGAACTCCGAACTGGAATTTTATAAAAAGCGACTGAAGATAGCCGGCGCCGAACCAAGTTATGAAAACGCTGAAAAGCTCGCGGAAACGTTTGAACGGATGAAGTCTTTAAACCCGCTCGGGGCCGACGCGTACGCCAAGATAATATCCAACGATACGCCTTTTACCCTGGAGGCCCTAAGCTCGACAAACGCTAGCGCGGTCTATGATTCCTTCATCGCGAAGCCCGACCCCTCTTTGGGCGACCGCATTTATGAAACGGATTTCCAGAACCTGCTTGAAAAAATAGATGTGACGCCGAATGAAAAAAACGCGCGGGCGGCGCGTATGCTTTCTCAAACCGGACTCGACGTTACGACGTATAATATAGCGCGCATAAGGGCTATCGACCGGAAAATTGAATTTTTAAGGGACAATCTGCTTCCCGCCGTCGCCGCGCGCATTATAAAGGACGGCGCCGATCCTTTAAAAACAGACATCGATGAACTCATAGTCTATATAGAAAATTTTAACGAAAGATACGGCGAAAGCTCTCACGATAAAATCGCCGCCATGATTATGACTCTGGACCGCGACGACGCTCTCGCTCCGCGTGAGAGATCGCGGCTTATCGGCATATATCGCGCGCTAGACGCGACGCTTAAAAACGGCGGCGCCGCTATGGGCGTTTTACTCAAAAACGACGGAGCGCGTACATTGGGCGGGCTTTTAGAGGCGGCGCGCTATTTTGAAAGCGCCAAAGCCGGACGTTTCGCTGTTTCGGCGGCTGTGGGCGAAGACGTTTGGGCCGACAGGGAAGCTCTCGCGCGTTTCACTGACCACGCGCATCCCCGCGCCTTGCTTAAGCTGATTTACGACGGCGAAAGTCTTTTCGACGAATTCGACGCTGCGGCCGAAAAACTGCGTGAAATGGGCTATTCCGCTGATCAGACCGACAGACTGACGTTGCTGAACGAGGCGTTCGACGCGTCCGCCGAAACGCTGTACAGCGTCGGGCAGGCGGGTTTGCCCGTCACGCCTTCGTATATTAAAGCCATGAATTCATTGCGTAAAAAATCGTCGTTTTTGAGTGACGCCATAAATGAGTTCGACGGGGAAGATTTGTGTGACGACAGCTTTGACGGCGATCTGGAAAAGGCGCTTGACACGGTCAAAGAACGAGCGAACGCCATATCATATTACGAAACCGATCCGAAAAAGATCAAGTCGCTGGAGATGATAGCGCGAGCCGCCGACATTCAAAACGCGTTTAATGAACGCCGCGACGATGGTTTCATAATCCCCGTAAAGCTTTCAGGCGGCGTCTCGACGTTGAGCGTATTCGTCTTTAACAAACCGTCCGGCTTAAACGCGAGCGTAGCGGCCGCGCTTAACGTTGAACAACTCGGAACGGTACGCGCGTTCGCCGCGTTTGAAGACGGTCGCGCGGATATTTCCATATACGCCGAAACCTATGATGCGCTGAATATGCTGGAGCGAAACGCCGACAATCTCCGAATTTTCATGGAAGACGCCGGTTTCCGCGTCGTCAGACTTAGCTTTCATCGGACGGAAGGAACGGCGCCCTGGGACGGTGAACATTATTTTCGAACATAAATGTCAAAATAATATGAGAAACGCGTATGAAAAAATATAATCCTTCGATAATGAATTTCGTATCCGCTTTTATTAAATATATTGACGCGACGGCATCCGACAAACACGATAACATCGGTTAATTTCGGCGAACGCGTAGGGGGGGGGTACAGGAAAGCGAAGCCGCCTTCAACGTGGCGAACGCTTGCCTGTATGAACACGGCAAACGCATGAAAGAATCCGCCTAATTGACATAACGTGGTAAAATCATAACGAGAGGTGATTTTGCCAATGAAGGAGCGCTTTGAGAAGATTACAGATCCGCGTCAGCCGTGGAAAATAGAATACAACCTATTGGAGATCGTGATAATGACGATCCGCGCGGTGATCAGC
>JAISER010000042.1 GCA_031263985.1 Clostridiales bacterium
GCTGATCACCGCGCGGATCGTCATTATCACGATCTCCAATAGGTTGTATTCTATTTTCCACGGCTGACGCGGATCTGTAATCTTCTCAAAGCGCTCCTTCATTGGCAAAATCACCTCTCATTATGATTTTACCACGTTATGTCAATTAGGCGGATTCTTTCATGCGTTTGCCGTGGCCCATTTGTCACGATAAACGCGCGAATAGGGTTTCCAACTAAACCTCAAGGCTTTCTAATTTTTTTAGCGCGTCACCAATTGAGAATGCCATCCAAATGTTTTTCGGGGTTAACGCCGATAACAAAACGTTTCTTTAATTTAGGCTCAATGACATTTTCCTCAAGATAAAAACCGTTCCAGTATGAAGAGCGCCTGCAATAATATATCGCTCATTTTTGTGTAGAGCTTTTTCCCCTAGTGTCTGTCTGTCATCGTGTTCAAATATTTTAGTAGTCTATAAGAGCCTGTTCAAGATCTCGCTTTTAGCGGATTTTTTGTGATGATTTTTCGCCAACCACAAAAAAGATGAAGATATTGAACAGGCTCTTAATCAATTCCAGCCCTATTTGAGCTGATTGTATAGTCAAGGCTAATTGAAAGCGTGAGACAGGGCGTCCCTAAAAGCGCCAAACTGATGTATATGCAGTCGTAACCTACGCTTGACATTTGCCTAAAATTTTTCAATGGGATTTAAATCGGGAGAATAGAGCGGGAGGAATATTACCCTAAATTTATATTCATCAGCTATATCGTAAATTGCGTTTTTTCGGCGGCGGGACGCGTTATCAATAATGAGTACGCTTTTTGATGGATTTTTGAGCGCAGGAACAAAAACACGCTCCAGCCAACATTCAAACAGGTTGCCGTTCATAAAACCGCTAAAAGAAAATGGCGCGACAATTTCGTCGCCATTCTTTGCGGCGACAACCATAGTTCGCGCAAGATGCCTGCCAAAAACTTTACCGATTACCTTTTCTCCGCGAAGCGCATAGCCATATTCTCGAGAGTAATATTCATCGAAGCCGCTTTCATCAGAATAATATAATTCGCTGTCTTCCGGCAGCGCTTCTATTTCGGCAACGAATTCTTCTCGTTTTCGCTCGTCGCGCTCAACATACTGGATTGTGTTTTTTTACGCGTAACGCCCAAAACCTTTTTTGCGCTTCGGATTCCTGAAACGCTGCAATTAAAGGCGTCCGCGGTTTCCTTATTTGTACTGTACGGATTTTCTTTGTAATACTCAAGCGATTTTTCACGGTCAATCTTATATGCTTCGCGATTCAACGGTCTGTTTTCCAGCGCTCCGGTTTCCGCTTCAAGGTTCTCCCATGCTCGAAGCGTATTTACCCCAAGTCCATACATCTCGTTTACTTCCGCTTCGCTATGTCCGTTGCGTATCGCCTCTATAGCGCGTTCTCTCATTTTTACTGGATATGACATATCTATATCTTACCATGTTTTTCACTTTTATAAATAGCTTCAACTATATCCCTATAGATATATTATCAAGCGCAAAAAGGCCACGGCGGCAAAAAGTTTGCCGTGGCCTTTTTGCTAATTTGACAGCGGAGTAGGGTCACTTTCCCACCGCGGCTTTGCCTCCGTCAGCGCTTTTTCGATCAGCTGCGCCAGCATGTTAATGATGACGAATACCCGGATTATAGCGGGTATATGGAGGTAAATTTTTTCAATGACCGCTACCGGCTTGAGCTGGCCGGCGCTGCCGCCGTATGCGCGCTCGGCCCATGTGACCAGCGCAAACGCGATCTTGTTCAGTAGGCCACACTGCTTTTTGACGATCAGCGAAACGACGACGGCGATCATCACGATAACCACCGCCACACTGTCCCAGTTTGCGGCCAGAAAATCTAAAATACTCATCCGACATTCTCCTCCTCGTCTTTTTTCTTGTTTTGTGTGACATCGCTACCCAACGCCTGCCTGACAACGATCAGCAACAGCTCACCGCCTCATATACCCAGCAGGGCGGCGATCTCACCGGTTCCCAGCAAGGTGTCCAGCCGGCGGTATTCATACAGCGCTGACACGGTGACGATGCCGCACATAATGAGGCGCAGCGCTATCAGCGCGTTGACAAACCGCTGCGCTCGTAATTTGGCGCGGCTTATTCTCCGTGGCGCCATATCAACCCTCCCTTATCCGCGATGACAATAATCCAGACTTATCCACCCGGCGCCGCTCTTGAGCTTGCCCCACTTTGACGCGCCGGGGCCGTCCACCTCCTCGGTGATTGTGTACGCCCCTTTGTCTGTTATCGCCCCAACCGTGCCGTAGATAGCGCAGGGGCATTTGCGGATATTGATGGAACTGGCGGTCACCTTGACGGTATAAGGCAGCTCCGCGGCAGGCCCAGGGGTGGCGCCGGTCTGCCCGGCATACTTGTCATAGTATTTCTGGCCGTACCCGGCGCGCCTGACAAACGCGGCCTCGGACCGGTCTGCCTGACACTGGCGGCGCTTTTCAGCACGGACATAACCGCCGTGTAGCTTTGCAGTTCACGCCGCAAAAACTCCAGCTGGGTTTGCAGGTCGCCGATAGACTGCCCAGCCGCGCATATTGCGGCAGGTTTTCATTGCGGCTCCAGAACGTCCGCTGGGCCAAGCCCGTAGCCCGCGTCATCCCGCACAAAGTTGGTATAGCCGCCATTGTCCACGGCGGCAGCGTGTGTCACGTCATTCATGCCCAGCTTGCTTCCATAGCTGTTTTGCATGTTGGTGGACTTGAGGCCGCTTGCGGCGTAGATGTTGCCCATCAGTCCCGCCGCTGCGCAGTCATTCAGTCCCTACTTTTTCAGGCAGGCCCAAATGTCCGCCTCGCTGCCCATGAAGAGCGCGGCCGAAGTCGTAGACGTTGCCGACGTGGTGGTAGCGGCGTCCATGAACCGCTTGACCTCGGCCCGGAACGTATCCATACTTTCTGCCATGTTCAGGCCACCAGCGCATGACATCGCCGCAGTTACTGGTGATGCCCAGCGCGTGGCTCTCGCTGTGGCGGATCATGGAGGGCTTGTCTGGCGCGATGCAGTAGGTCTTGCACAAGCATGGCGCACAGCTCGGCGACCTCCTGACAGACCTTTATAAAATAGGCGGCGTCGGCCAGGCCGTCCTCGCAGATTTCAAAACCGATATAGCCCATATTGTTGGCGGCGCCTTTGGAGCCGCCGCCGCTGTGCCAGCCCACCATGTCCCACGGGAAGATTTGATAGATGGCCACGGTCACACCGTTCCCCAGCAGGCCAATGAAAGCATGGATGCAGACCTGCCGCTCCGAAATGGTTTCCGTTGTCATATAGGCTTTCAAGATGCCGCGTGACAGTGTCCAAGTCAAAGAAATTCACCCATAACGCTTCATACAGCGGATAGACAAAGCTCCCACTGAGAAGCTGCGTCGCCTCATATGCGCTCATGGTTATTCCTCATTTTTTTATGCGGGCGCCATTGCCTGTTTTTAGTTGTCGGGAATTTTTCCATGAAAACAAGAAACCCCGCAAAGGCTTGCGCCACGCGGGGTTTCAAACGTCTTTGGTGAAGCTGCTACCCGGGCTTGAACCGGGGACCTCGTCCTTACCAAGGACGCGCTCATACCTACTGAGCTATAGCAGCCTATTTAATTTTTGCCCTTTACGGTATGAAGCCGGATATAATTCGCTATACCTGTCCGCCATATTCCCTTCTTAAAACCCTATAAAATTAACCTTTCACGTACTCCCTGCGAGTATCAGAGCTTGCCGCGCAGCTCCAATATCCTTACCAAGAACGCGCTCATACCCGCTTAACTATAGAAAAGCGTTCAGTTTCATCCGCAATGCCCCGATTAATGAGCGAGCGGAAATTAAAACGATCAACCGAAACGGCTAATATAATATCATAACATGACCGTAGTGTCAAGAGCGCGTTCACCTTGAAAAACGAGGCGGCGGCATTCGCTCTGAGCGCGAAATTAATGATAATATAAATTCAGCCATGGAAATGTTTAGCGCGGAGCGCTCATGTCCGCGCCGATCGTCCTTATTTAGAAAAAACGGTTTTACATGAGGCATTCATTATTCAGCGGCGAATTATAATTGATCGGCGTTTACGAACGGTACAGGCGCAATCGCTTATTTCAGGATTTCGCCTTGCGGCTTTGCGTTATTTCCCTTTTTCAACTATAAGCCGCGAACCATCCATGTCATATTTAAATTAGACCAATCCAGTTTTCGTTTCATAGCCCTAGTTGGTTTCAAAATTGGTTTCGAGGTAATACTTACTCTTCTCAATTCGGTTCCGGCGTTTCTCTTTAACTCATGTTTTTATCGCGTCGCCCTCAAGATCCTTGAAACATAATTCAACATCATCGCGCAACGCTTTTCGCTCGTATTTTGCATATCATTATCATATCCGCTTTTTTCAAACATATTAAAGACGCCCTTTGATTAAGTAATAACTTGCCCGAAACGAAAATAACTGTTATCATATTAACCGAGAATAAAACGCCGGAGGAAGCGCTGATGCGACTTATTGCGGGTCTGGGTAACCCGGAGAGGGATTATCGCGGCACAAGACATAACATGGGCTTTGAGACGCTTAACAAATTGGCTTTCGACCATGATATAAAGATGAAGACGTCGAAATTCCGGGCTATTTCAGGCGATGGAACGATACACGGCGAAAAAGTCATGTTATTTAAGCCTCAGACATACATGAATTTAAGCGGCGAAGCTGTGCGCGACGCGATCAATTTTTATAAATTAACGCACGATGATTTAATCGTCGTGTATGACGATATAGATCTTGAATTAGGGGATACGCGCGTGCGGGAAACCGGCAGCGCCGGCAGTCACAACGGCATGAAAAGCGTCATCTATCAGCTTGGCGCGCAAGATTTCATACGCGTGCGCGCGGGTATAGGTCCCAAACCTAACGAATGGGACCTGAGCGCTTTCGTTACAAGCCGGTTCAGGCCTGACGATATTGATAAGATGGTTGAAGGCGTCGCCAAAGCGGCCGCCGCCGTGGAAACGATTTTAAAGTCCGGGGTAAAAGAGGCTATGAATATGTTCAACAGACGCGCCAAAAATAAAATTGACAGACAACAGGCGGACGGAGAATGACGGGCGCTGTTTTTGAGCGTTTAAACGACCTTGACAGTTTCAAGGTTTTGACAAAGCGCGCGTCGGAGCGTAAAAGCGCGATGGCCGTCGGCGTGGCGGACAGTCAGAAATGCCACTTGATCGCCGCGCTTTGCCGCTTTTTATCGCGCGGTTCGCTGATTATAACCCATTCGGACGTGCGCGCGAAAGAGATCTCGGAAGATATGCGTTTGTTTTTGGGCGACGATCGCGTCGCGGCTTACCCCGTCAAGGACGTGCTGTTTTATAACGCCGACGTCCATAGCGTGGACATCGTTAAACGGAGGCTGCAAACGCTTGACAGGCTTATGAACGGTGAAAACGTAACGATCGCGTTGTCCGTGGAAGCGCTCTTCGATCGGCTCGCGCCTAAGCGCGCCTTTAAACAGGCGGCGCTGACCATTAAGACCGGCGACGAAATAACCATGCGCGACATTTCCGAAAAGCTGTCGCTTAACGGCTATGAGCGGTCGGGCGCGGTGGAGGGTCCCGGTCAATTCGCCGTTCGCGGCGGCATATTGGACGTGTTCCCTTCGACAATGGACAGAGCCGCGCGCATTGAATATTGGGGCGATGAGGTTGACTCCATACGCGTTTTGGACGCTTACGCTCAGCGTTCCGTTGAAAATATAGAGGAATTAAGCGTTTTGCCTATGAGCGAGTTCGTTTTCGGCGAAAAAGAGCTTGACAGGGCGATTGGCGCCATAAACGCTGAAGCCAAGGAACTTTTCGCGAAGTATGAACAGAACGGGCTTGACGCCGACGGTTTAAGGAATTACGTGTCGGAATCGCTGGAAACGCTGCAAAAGTGCGCGGATAGGTTCGGCATGTATTTCTACGACGACAACGCTTCGCTGTTCGACTATTTGCCAAAAGATACGCTTGTGTTTTTTGACGACCCCGCGCTAGTCGAAAAACGCGCTGAAACGGCCGCGGAAGAGTTCAGACGCAGCATGGAAAGCAGGGTGGAAAATGGCAGGCTGTTACCGAGACAAGCGGATATGGTGTACTCTTTTTCGCAGATAACGTCATTCGCCCAAGGGTTTCCGCTGATAGCGCTATCGACGCTGGGCCAGGGCTTTAAACATATGGACATAACGGAACGCGCCCATTTCAATGTAAAATCTCTGTCTACGCCGCGAAATCGTTTCGACTTAATGTTAGAGGATTTAAAGGGTTACGTTAAAGCTAACTACAGCGCGCTGTTTCTATCCGGCTCCCGCACAAGAGGACAACGGTTGGCCGACGAAATGGCGAAAGCGAATATACCGGCTAGGTTTTATGAAGACGACGCGGTTTTGACCGACGGCGCCGTAACGGTTACGCACGGCGCGCTGCACAAAGGCTTTGAATACAAAGATTTAAAGCTCGCCATCATGACCGACGCGGAAATCTTTGGCGAGGAAAAAAAGAAAAAACGCCGCGCTAAAAATAAAAACGCCATAAAGATAGAAAATTTTACGGACATAAAGCCCGGCGATTATATCGTCCATGACAACCACGGCATAGGCGTGTACAAAGGCATAGAGACTATCGTCGCCGACGGCGTCGGCAAAGACTATATAAAGCTTCAGTACGCCGACGGCGGCAATCTGTACGTCCACACGAGCCAACTCGATATGGTTCAAAAATACATTGGCGGCGACGGCGCGCGTCTAAAACTGAACAAACTTGGCGGCTCGGAATGGCTGAAGGCTAAATCCCGAACGCGCAAAGCCGTAGAGATCTTCGCGAAAGATCTGGTAGGGCTTTACGCCCGAAGACAGGCGTCGAAAGGGTTCGCGTTCGGCGCGGACAACGTATGGCAAAAGGAATTTGAGGAGATGTTCCCGTTTGAAGAGACCGACGACCAAATTACGGCTATAGAGGACGTAAAGAGCGACATGGAGTCCGTAAAAGTCATGGACAGGCTTATCTGCGGCGACGTAGGCTACGGTAAAACGGAAGTCGCCATACGCGCCGCCTTCAAAGCGGCGCAAGACGGCAAACAAGTCGCGTATCTCGCGCCAACGACCATATTGGCTCAGCAGCACTATAACACGTTCGCTCAGCGCATGAAAGATTTTCCGATCTATATCGAACTGCTTTCGCGTTTTCGCACGAAAAAACAGCAGCTCGAAACGCTGGAACGGCTCGAAAAAGGACAGGCGGACATCGTCATAGGCACTCATAGGCTTCTTTCAAAAGACGTGAAGTTTAAAAACCTCGGTCTGGTCGTCATCGATGAGGAACAGCGATTTGGCGTGGGACATAAGGAAAAACTGAAAAGCCTGAAAGAAAACGTTGACGCGCTCACGCTTACCGCCACGCCCATACCCCGCACGCTGCACATGAGCCTGACCGGCATACGCGATATGAGCGTGCTTGAAGAGCCGCCGCAAGAACGCCGCCCCGTGCAAACGTACGTGATGGAGCGAAGCCCGGAATTTACGCGCGACGCGATATTGCGCGAGATAGGGCGAGGCGGGCAGGTATATTACCTGCACAACCGCGTGCGCAATATATCGGAGGAAGCCGCGCGCGTGCGCAAGCTTGCGCCGGAAGCGACCGTCGCTTACGCCCACGGGCAGATGAGCGAAAGCGATCTGGAAGACATCATGATCGACTTTATAAACGGCAATACCCAAGTGCTGGTCTGCACGACGATAATCGAGTCCGGTCTCGACATACCGAACGTCAACACGATAATTATACAAGACGCGGACAGGCTCGGTCTCGCCCAGCTTTATCAACTCCGCGGACGCGTTGGGCGCTCTAACCGCCAGGCCTACGCGTACCTGATGTACCGCCGCGACCGCGTTCTACGCGAAGACGCGGAGAAAAGGCTGCAAACTATACGCGATTTTACGGAATTCGGCTCAGGCTTTCGCATAGCCATGCGCGACATGGAGATACGCGGCGCGGGCAATTTGCTGGGCGGGGAGCAGCATGGACATATGGACGCCGTGGGCTACGACATGTACTGCAAGATATTAAGCGAAGTGATCGGCGAAATGCGCGAAGAGCGCCCCGAAGAGACGTTTGAGACGTCTATAGACATAAACATAAACGCGTGTATACCGAGTTACTATATAGACAACGAAGAGCAAAAGCTTGACGTATATAAAAAGATATCGCTTATCAAAAACGAGGACGAGTATTTTGACGCGCAGGAAGAGATAGAGGACAGATTCGGGCCTATCACACCCGGCGTGCAAAACCTGTTGGACATCGCGCTGCTCAAGGCTTACGCTCACAACATAGACGTTTCGTCCGTAACCCACAAACGCGGCTCGGTCATCATGGCGTTTCGGCCGGACGCCGGAATAAACCCGGAAAACGCGTTGCGCGTCGTGCTGGAGAACCCTGAAAAACTTACGTTTTCCGTAAACGTGAATCCTGTTCTGGCCTATCGCTGCGACGAGACGAAAGGCATAGATTTGTGGGAAATAAAAGAGCTTCTAAAACAAATGGCCTAACCGTTAACACGAAAAGAGGTAAAGTTTAAAACAGTGCAATAGAGAATCGCCATGAAAAACTGGCGCAACAAAATAGACCGCCGTCGGCAGCCAAAAACGGGAAAATGGTATTAATCCCCAAAATAATCAAGCAGTGGATCTCTCTCCGGGTTCGTCTTTGATAACGTAACCTCTGGAGTTTAAGAGCTTGAGCGGAGGTAAGCGTCTGCCCGACTTGGGGATTGCGGTCAACAAGCCAGCCTTTTGCGGAGTAAGGTTCGAGTTTTGAAAGTATGTTCCAAATAGCGGTTAGGAACATACGGCATATGGCAATAACAGCTTTCTTGTGACCGCGCCGAGCTTTGAGTCTGCGATAACGCTCCTTGAATTCAGGGTATCTGTCGGATTTGACAACAGCGTTCGCCACCTGAACCAATAGCGGTTTAAGGTAGACTCCGGCACGGGAAATACGGGCGCTCTTGCGTTTGCCGCCGCTTTGATCGTTGCGTGGGCGACAACCCGCCCAAGAACTGAGGTGTTTCGCCGTCGTGAACACGGACATATCCGCACCGATTTCGGAAATGAGCGCAATTGCGCTCATCGGATCGGAGGAGAATCCCGGAACGGTGTGAATCAGTTCAAGCAGGCGCGCATAAGGGGCGGCAAGGCGCGGGATTTCGGCTTCAAGGTTCTGTTTGTACGCTTTGATTTCGTCGATGTGGCGCAATATCTCGCGAAGTCTGGTTGCCTGTTCCGGCGAGACGGAACCGTCGACGGCAGTCTGAATTTCTTCAATTGAATGTTTGCAACCCTTGTGAACGAAGGGCGTAACGTCGAACGTTTCTCCCGGATGTTTCAAAATGTATGCGGTAATCGACATGGAGGACTTGCCGAACACGTCGGAGAACACATCGTCGAGTTTCAGGTTGGATACGGTGAGACAATTTTGGGTACGGTTCTTCTCACCCGTTAAAATATTGGTCAGTTTGAACCGATAGCGCATCAAGTCGCGAAGGCGGCGTATGTCGGGCGGAGGAATAAAACTCGGCTTGGTCATATCGCACATGAACAGGTCGCAAATCCACTTCGCATCTTTTCGGTTGGTTTTGTTGCCCTTTTGCGGCTTGGTATACTTAGGGCGTAAGAGCTTGACCCAACATGTTTTTTCGAGGATGTTAAACACAGGAATCCAATATCGACCCGACGATTCCATGCGAACCTCCTTGCAATCGTTCTTTGCCAACCATTCGGCAAGCTCTCTGAGTCCTTTGGAGAATGGGGAAAAGCGCGCTTGTTTGTAGTCTGTTCGTCCGTTGGCGTCGGTAATGCCGATGCAGGCATATATCCAAGTCTTGTGGACGTCGAGACCGCAGCAGTTTTTCCTGAAGATTTTGAACATTGACGTTCCTCCCAAAAGTATAATTTGGAAAGTCGGCGGGGACTGGCCGCCCGGCAAAATCGAGTCGATTTATAAGAGATAAGTTTACGGGCTGTTGTTTGCGCCATTCGTTGATGCCTTAACGGGCGGTCGACACCATATAATTATGCGGGGCTGCCGCTATACAGCCCTGCCACTTACCTCCTCGGGTTCTGTAGTGCGCCGACACTTCCATTCCCGAGTATAGCGCAAGTTTATTAAAAAGCGAAAGACGCCCTTGTTTCATAACCCCGTTGGCGCCTTTCGCAGAAAGTCGAGTTTATAATTATGAAAGCGTTGTATTTTGAATGTTTTTCCGGCGTGAGCGGCGATATGTGCCTTGGAGCGCTGATGGGCCTCGGCGTCGAGCTGGCGTATGTAGTGTCGGAGCTTAGAAAGCTGAACCTCGACGGCTGGAACATCGAACTTAAAGAGGTTCGCAAAAACGGCGTAAACGCGACGAAAGCCATCGTGACAACGCCGCGTGAGAGCGCCCACAGACATATAGGCGATATAATCGCCATAATCGATCAAGGTGACTTAAACGGCGACGTAAAAACGATGGCCAAGAACATATTTTGGCGATTGGCGCGCGCGGAAGGCAAGGCGCACGGCGTATCTCCGGAGGAGATCCATTTTCATGAAGTCGGCGCCATGGATTCGATAATCGACATCATTGGAACGGCGATTTGCGTTGATCGCATCAAGCCCGCGAAAATATTCCGCGCCGTTGTAAACGACGGCTATGGGTTCACGGTCTGCGCGCACGGCAAGATACCTATCCCCGTCCCCGCCGTCGTTGAGATTTTCGCCGCCGCGGGCGTTAAAACGCGCCGCGTGGACGTGCCGTCAGAGCTTGTAACGCCTACCGGGGCGGCCATTATATCAGAGCTTACGGAAAATTTTGGCGAGCCGCCGGCCATGATAATCCAAAAAGTCGCTTATGGCGCGGGCGAACGCGATTTGGACATACCGAACGTATTGAGAGTCTCTCTTTGCGAAACGGACGATGAGCGCGCCGAACGAATAACCGTTATCGAGACAAACGTAGACGACAGTCCGCCGGAAACGCTGGGGTACGCGATGGAACGACTTTTTGACGCGGGCGCTAAAGATGTTTTCTTTACCCCGATACAAATGAAAAAGAACCGCCCCGCCGTTAAAATAACCGTATTATGCGACGAGAAAGACGCGCATGTTACGCGCGGCGTTCTTTTACGTGAAACCGGCGCCATAGGCGTTCGCGAACGCGTCGAGAACAGAACGATTCTGCCTCGCTCAGTCGAAACTATAGACACGCGATACGGCCCGCTCATGGTAAAGAAGAGCGTCCTCGCGGACGGGTCCGTTAAAATCGCGCCGGAATACGAAAGCGCGCGCGAACTCGCCGTTAAAAGCGGGGCGCCGTTGCGGGCCGTTTATAACGCGGTCAAGAGAGGATAAACGTGGCTCTGTACGCTATTTCCGACTTGCACCTGAGTTTCGACCAGCCGAAAGCTATGGATGTTTTCGGCGCCGAATGGCGAGACCATCACTTAAGGATAGCCGAAAACTGGAGAGAGACCGTGTCGGACGCGGATACGGTCCTGCTCGCAGGCGACACGTCGTGGGCCATGCGTCAACGCGGCGCGGACGCCGATTTGCGGTTTATCGCGGACTTGCCGGGCAAAAAAATACTTGTTCAGGGCAACCACGACTATTGGTGGGACTCTACGGCGCGGCTCAACGCGACGTATAACGACGCTCTGACATTTATCAAAAACTCTTTCGCCGCTTACGACGACAAAACGGCCATTTGCGGCTCGCGCGGCTGGATTTGCCCGAACGATAAGCTGTTTACGCCGCACGACGAAAAGATATACAAACGTGAAGTCGCGCGGCTCGCTCGCTCGCTCGAAATGGCGTCGTCAGCCGGCTTCGGCGAAATCATCGTCATGCTGCACTATCCGCCCACAAACGACAAAAAGGAACCGTCCGGCTTTACAGAGCTTATCGATCAATATCCCGTCAAATGCGTCGTCTATGGCCATTTGCACGGGTCGGCCTGTTTTTACGCCGGATTTATGGGGTTGAGAAAAAACGCGCGTTATTTTTTGACGTCATGCGACTTTTTGAAGTTTTGTCCGATGAAGATCCGCGCCATCGGCTGAATGACTATCCGGACAAGTCATAAAGACCTTGGAGCTCCGCCCCAAACCCCGCCGGGATCTTCGGCCCCGGACCTCGCGCCGCGCATTCGCGCGGCTTCATTAAACGATTGGATAGTCATATAATATAATGACGCGTTATAGGCTCGTTTTAGATTGTAAAAGCGCCGTCAGCGTGATATTATAATGCAATAAACCAATAAAACGACAACGGTGAAATCTTGCGGTTCGCGTATTATCTCGCGCTAGGGGTCTTTGGTATGAAATATATAGTAATGGACTTGGAGTTTAACCAGCATTTCAATTTCGGCGACAGCGCCGACCAACCGGGGATAAACCCTTCGCTGCCGTTTGAGGTTATCCAGACCGGCATGGTCGAGCTTGATGAAAACTTCAATGTCTCTTCAACGCTGAGCATATTGATAAAGCCTCAGATTTACAAAAGAATGCATCCGTTCGTCGAAAAACTGACCGGCATCACCAAAGACATGTTTGACGGAGAGAAGTCTTTTCCCGAAACGTACGGAACGCTTATCGATTTCGCGGGCGGAAATGATAACGTGTTTTGCGTATGGGGCGGAACTGACGTGAAGCTGCTGCATAGAAACATAGCGTATTACAAGCTTGACGGCTCAAAGCTGACGAAAAGATATATCGATGTGCAGCATATGGCGACAAAACGCATGAAACTGCCCGCCGGAGCGTGCGTAGGGCTTGAAAACGCCGTAAAAAGCCTTGACATCCCAACGGGCGCGGCTTTTCATAACGCGCTGAACGACGCTCTTTACACCGCCGCTATATTCAAGGCGTTGAAAAACGAAGAGCCGACTATAGAAACCTGCTGCGTTGAACAGCCCGCGAAGGGAAAAACGCGGCGTGGCGCGGCGCGGCTTTTCGACGTGGATAAAATGCTGGCTGAAGCCGAAAAGATGTACGGCCGTGAGCTAACGAAGAAAGAAAAGAGCGTTTTGAAGCGTATTTACGCCATGGGACGGCGAAATAAGTTTGGCTATAATAAGAAATAAGCGCAATTATAGCGATTATAACAATAATGACGGCCTTTTTTTAAAAAACGCCGGTGATTTGACGCCCTTTAAAAAAAACGTCCGTCTCGACTGTCGTAATCGCCATGTTACGCTCACGAAAAATCATGTTTATTGAACGCGCGCGGATAACGCGTTTCGTGAACGCGCGAACGAGTCTATACGTTATTCTTGACAATTTTCCCGCTAGCGGAGATAATTTAGAATATGCTCGAAACGGCGCTCGCGCCGCTTCGTTTTTTTTAAAAGATGACTATCCAAACAAGTCATAAAAACCTTGGGGCTCCGCCCCAAACCCCGCCGGGGTCTTCGACCCCGGACCCCGCGCCGCGCATTCGCGCGGCTTCATGAAGTGATTGAATAGTCATATTTTAAAATAGCTAAAGTGAAAGGGGAGATCATATGTACTTAAACAAAGCTGTAAACGAATGGGTCGAGGAAATGGCCAGGCTGACGAAGCCTGATAATATAGTGTGGATTGACGGGTCCGAACATGAGCGAGAACGCCTTACGAAAGAAGCGGTCGCGTCGGGCGAACTCATTGAGTTAAACCAAAAGGAATTGCCCGGCTGTTATTATCACCGGTCCGAACAAAACGATGTGGCGCGCGTCGAGCGACTTACATTCATATGCTCGTCGAACAAAGAGGACGCCGGCCCGACCAACAATTGGATGTCGCCTCAAGACGCCTATCAAAAATTGGGCGCGCTTTTTGACGGCTCAATGACCGGACGCGCGATGTACGTCATTCCCTATTTGATGGGTCCCGCGTCTTCGCCATTCAGCAAAGTCGGCGTCGAAATCACCGACAGCATATACGTGGTTTTAAACATGCGCATAATGACGCGTATGGGCAAAATCGCCGCTGACTACCTCGGAGACAGCCCGTCGTTCGTAAAAGGACTTCACTCCAAGCTTGACCTTAACCCCAACAGGCGCTACATATGCCATTTTCCGGAAGACAACGCGATTTGGAGCATAGGCTCCGGTTATGGCGGCAACGTGCTCTTGGGTAAAAAATGCTTCTCGCTGCGCATAGGCAGCTCCATAGGCAGAAGCGAAGGATGGCTGGCCGAGCACATGCTCATACTCGGCGTCGAGAGTCCTGACGGCCAAATTGACTACGTCGCGGCGGCGTTTCCCAGCGCATGTGGCAAAACCAACCTGGCTATGATGATACCGCCGGAATACGCGAGAAAACAGGGATATAAAGTGTGGACGGTCGGCGATGACATAGCGTGGATGCGCATAGGCGACGACGGACGCCTTTGGGCGGTTAATCCCGAAGCCGGCTTTTTCGGCGTGGCTCCCGGCACAAGCGCGAAGAGCAACCCTAACGCTCTTTTAACAACAAAAAAGAACGCTATCTTCACTAATGTAGCTCTTACCCCCGAACTAACCGTCTGGTGGGAAGGAATGGGCATCGATCCTCCGCGGGAGGCGACCGACTGGAAAGGCGATCCGTGGACGTCTCAAAGCCCCGAAAAAGCCGCGCACCCGAATTCGCGGTTTACCGCGCCCGCGTCGCAATGCCCTTGCATATCTCCGGAATGGGAAAACCCGCGCGGCGTTCCTATATCGGCTATACTGTTCGGCGGACGGCGTTCTAAAACCGCGCCGCTCGTCTATCAAAGCTTTGACTGGCAGCACGGCGTGTTCGTAGGCGCGACGATGGGTTCGGAGACCACAGCCGCCGCAACCGGGCAAGTCGGCGTGACGCGCCGCGACCCTATGGCTATGCTGCCGTTTTGCGGCTACGATATGGGCGATTATTTCGCGCACTGGCTAAATATGGGTAAGAAAATCCCCCATCCTCCGAAAATATTCAACGTCAACTGGTTCAGAACAGATGACGACGGCAATTTCATATGGCCGGGATACGGCGAAAACTTCCGCGTAGTAAAATGGATACTTGACAGATGCAAAGGCGCCGTCGGCTCGAACGATACCGCGATAGGCCTTATGCCCAAACCCGAAGACATCGACTTGACCGGTATAGAGAACGCCGTTTCATTTGACGCTATGCGCGAGCTGCTTTCCGTCGATAATGATTTATGGGCGGCCGAGATAGCCGATCAGACAGAGTTTTTTAAAAAGTTTGATCGCTTGCCTGATGAGATACGAAATCAGCAGTCGGCTTTGAAGAGGCGGTTGGGGTTATAGGTGGTTTTAACCGTTGGGTAAAGACCTTGGAGGGAACTTTTTCGAGAAAAAGTTCCCTCCAAACCTCCTTCAAAAAGCTTTCCGCAAAAACTTCGCTGCGCTTCGTTTTTGAAACGCCGCGCATTGAATACACGCTATGATAGGAATATTTTTGAAAAAAAGGAGTCCCCTTCAAAAAGCCTTCCCAAAAACCCCTCCGCGCTTCGTTTTTGAAATGCCGCACATTGAATACACGCCATGATAGGAATATTTTCAAGAAAAAGGAGTTCCATTCAAAAAGTCTTCCCCCAAACCCCTCCGCGCTTCGTTTTTGAAATGCCGCGCATTGAATACACGCCATGAAAGGAATATTTTTGAAAAAAAGGAGTCCCCTTCAAAAAGCCTTCCCAAAAACCCCTCCGCGCTTCGTTTTTGAAACGCCATATATTGAATACACGCCATGATAGCGGAGGACTTGAGCGAAAATACCAAAGCTATAAAACGGCTGTAAGCGAAGAAGAACTGTTAGCGTATCTAAAAATCAATCCGGACGCTTACCAGTCAGAAATAGGTGAGCGCTTTGGCCGCCATCAATCTGTGATTTGCAGAACTCTTAAACGCTTTAATATAACGCGAAAAAAAAATATGAAGCTTTACAAGGAGCAAGACGCTAAAAAAGTCGCCGAATATTTAGAGCCTGTTCAAGATCTTACTTTTAGCGGATTTTTTTGTGATGATTTTTCGCCAAGTGCGAACGCCGCGCATTCTATAGTCAAGGCTAATTGAAAGCGTGAGACAGGGCGTCCCCAAAAGTGTCAAACAGATGCATATGCAGTCGTAATCCACGCTTGACATTTGCCCAAAATCTTTCCATGGGATTTAAATCGGGAGAATAGGGCGGGAGGGATATTACCTTAAATCCATATTCATTAGCTATATCATAAATTGCGTTTTTTCGGCGGTGGGACGCGTTATCAATAAATAAGTACGCTTTTTGATGGATACATCTCATTTACTTCCGCTTCGCTATGTCCGTTGCGTACCGCTTCTATAACGCATTCTCTCATTTTTACCGGATATGACATACCTATATCTTACTATGTTTTTCACTTTTATAAATAGCTTCAGTTATATTATATCCATTTGATTCCGGGCCAGTTTGAAGCCATGTCGGGCATGGATTTCAGTCGCTATGAGGATTTGTCGCCGGAGGTGGACTTTGATGAATGATTTTTTCGCTGCTGTCCTCAGTTATCCGCTTGGTTATCTACCAAGTCCAAAGTGTTGCAACTCCAATACGTTAAAATCGCATTGAACCTGTTTGTGGATCTTTTGCGCGGCGAGAAGCGCATGAAAATTGATAAAATTACTTTCAGCGCGATTGAAAAACAAACTGTCCTTGATTTTCCGAATTGGCTTGAGGATGCCCGCTGTTGTTCGCCCGCTTCAAGAAACCAGCGTCTCTTCATTACCGCGCGTTTTTCTGGCATATGCGGGCGGTCTGTATTGTGTTCAGGCCGCATTGGAACTTGATGTTAAAAAGATACCCATGAAAAAGCGCAAGCGGAATACAGTGAATTTCTTATCCGAAAACGCCCTTAAAACACCGTTGGAGCAACCGGACACGAAAAAGATGAACGGCATATGCGACCGTTTTTTCATGATGTTGATGTACGACACTCCTGCCCGCTACAGCGAGTCGCCGGACTTGAGGATATGATCTACGGATCGGAACCACGCGCCCTATGGCGTATCTTACAGGTAAAGACAATAAAATACGCCCTGTTCCGTTGATGACGAAATGATTTTAGACTGTCAGGTCTGAAGTGAAACTATTATCCCGATATTTTCCTCGCTCTCTTTCGGCACTTTGCCGAAAAAGCGGTAAATATCGGGATAATAGCTCTTTTGGCTTTTGCTTGATATACGCGTCTTTGACAGAAACGCTTCGCGCCAAAAAACAAAACTTTTTTCAGACTCTTTCGGGTCTGTCAGTTAAAATACCCATTGGAAATGCGTCGCGCGCAACCACCCCATTCTCTAAGAACCTGTTCAATATCTCCATTTTACATTTTTTCGGCTTATTAAACCTGTCCCTGAACCTGACCCCAGCGTCTGCGCGAGCGGATTTTCCACAATGCGGCGTCAGCGCTCTTTGAGCATATTCTTCGAATACGCGGCGTTCGCGCTTCCGCGTTCGGCGAAAAATCAACACAAAATCCGCTGCGTCTCCACGCTCGCATCCGCTTATGACCGCGCGTATCGTCATTTGCGTTCTATCTTACCACGCTTGCCGCGGATCGTTTATCCTCTCAAAATGCGCACTCAGCCCGCGCGTCTTCCTTTCTGAAAATATATAGCGTGTTTATAATGTTTTTTCATGCGTCCGCCGTGATTAGAGGGAGGTTGCCCATTGTAATTTCCACTTCGATATGGTAGATTATATCCATGAGGTGTTTTCATGTTTAAACGCGTTATGATAAAAATAAGCGGTGAAACGCTAGCGGGAGGCGGAGCGGGCGCGTTTGACCGTGAAACGCCGCGTCGCGTCGCGCGCGAAATTTTTGGCGTTATGGAAAGCGGCGCGGAGGTCGCCGTCGTCGTCGGCGGCGGCAATCTATGGCGCGGGCGAGACGCTTCGCCATCTATGGACAAAATAAAAGCCGACCAAATAGGTATGATGGCTACCGTTATGAACGGCATATTTTTGGCCGATACCTTTCGCTCTGAAACCGGCGGGCGGTCTGTCGTGATGACTCCGTTTGACATAAACAATTTTACAAGCCGGTTTTCGGTCGAGGAAGCTGTGAAGCTTTTGAGAGAAAAAGTCTTGCCAGTGTTTGCCGGCGGAACGGGGCATCCCTTTTTTTCCACGGATTCGGCGGTCGCCATACGAGCTTGCGAACTACAGGCGGACGCGGTTCTTTTTGGCAAAAGCGTTGACGGCGTTTACGATGACGACCCGAAAATAAACCCAGGCGCCAGACGATACAGGAGCGTTTCGTACAAAACGGTTTTGTCGAAAAATCTTGAAGTGGCTGACATAAGCGCCATGGCGCTGCTGGCGAAGGAGAACATACCCAGTTTTGTGTTTGGACTTAAATCGATTGGAGGGATAGCGGCCGCTTGCGCGGCGGTCAAGGGCGAAGCGCCGTTTGACGGCGCTGTGATAGGAGCGGATGTCCCGGATGAGTTTTACGCGGATTAATGACATTAATAGTCTTGACTGGATTAAAGTGAACTATATAGTAAGCCTTGGATGAGGTCGCGACGCGATGATAAAAAATAAGCGTTTCTATCGCCCAAGCGTTCAGAGGTGAATTTCCGCCGGGCATTGAACTGGTTTGCGTCGTGATATCGGCCGCTCTCCGCGGAACTTTGCGGCGGAGGCGCGTACGTCCGCCTTGACCGCGATATCGAAGCGGGTTAAGATTCCGGCCATAGTCGGATCCGCTAACCAATATTGGCGGCTTGCGGATATTGGATACAAAACCCGTCTTCGCGTCGATCATGAAGGCGATAGGTTTTCGGTCGGAAGGCGTAGCCCGCGTTTTAATGAAAGATAAGTTTTTGAGCCACGCCAGTCGCGGATTGAATCCTTAAAAGTAAATTCGATTTTTTACATTAAAGATCCTTTTATCCAGGCAAAGACCTAAAATTAAAATAATGAGGAGGTCAATATATGCAGCCATATGAATCTAAAATGCAAAAAGCCCTCGCGGTTTTGAGCGAAGATCTTGGCTCGATACGCGCCGGACGTGCCAACCCGCATGTGCTTGACAAAATAACCGTGAATTACTACGGAACCGACACGCCCTTAAACCAGGTCGGCAATGTATCCGCTCCCGAACCGCGCCTTATAGTAATACAGCCCTGGGAAAAGAATCTGCTCAAAGCGATCGAAAAGGCCATACAGGCTTCCGACATAGGCATTAACCCGTCTAACGACGGTTCCGCGATACGCCTTGTCTTTCCTGATCTTACGGAAGAGCGGCGCAAGACTTTGGCGAAGGAAGTGAAGAAAAAAGGCGACGAATATAAAGTCGCCGTGCGTAACATAAGGCGCGACGGCAATGACGAGTTTAAAAAGCGGCGCAAAAAAAGTGAGATTACGGAAGACGAGATGGAAGAATACGAGGGCGCGCTTCAAAAGCTTACCGACAAATATATCGCGGATATAGACAAGATTGTGGAAGCTAAAACCGCGGATATAATGTCCATATAGCGGTGCGGGGCGTTATTGACGGCGCGGCTTTGCCAAAGCACGTGGCCATCATTATGGACGGTAACGGTAGGTGGGCCCAGCGGCGGTTTTTAAACAGAAAGGCGGGACACGCCGCCGGAGCGGAGGCTCTTAAAAAACTTACGCGCGAAGCGGAAAAGCTGGGAATAGAATATATGACCGTTTACGCTTTTTCCACGGAAAACTGGAAAAGATCGCGAGAAGAAGTAAATGACATTATGGACTTGATTCGCAAGTATATACAACAGTATATCGACGACAGCGAAAATAATCAGGCGCGCGTTTTCGTAATAGGGCGTCGTGACCGCGTACCGGAAGACATAGTAAGAAAAATAGAAAACCTAGAGCGCGTAACCGAAGACAAACAGGGCATCAAGCTTATAATAGCGCTTGACTACGGAGGCCGCGACGAGATGATTCGCGCGGTAAAAAAGCTCTGTTCGCGCGCTAAAGACGAGGAGATAACCGAAAGCCTGTTTGAGTCGTTTTTGGATACGTCACGCTTTCCGGATCCGGAACTTTTAATACGTACGAGCGGCGAGACGCGAGTCAGCAATTTTTTACTGTGGCAGCTCGCATACGCCGAATTTCATTTTACGGACAAACTCTGGCCGGATTTTAATATAAATGACTTGAAAGACGCCATAAGACGATTCCAAGATAGGGAAAGACGTTTCGGCGGGCGGTAAAAACGGATATAACCCGCTTAACGCGTATCTTTTAAAAGTTATTGTTTTATATTGTAATATATTATATAATCAAATTCGCGTCCGGTCTCGGACGCTACTACAAACGTTGAAAGGGAGATTGAAATTGGCGAAAAAAAAGCTTTTTATCGCGGCGCTGGCGGCGTTGTGCGTATGGTTCGCAAGCGTGACGAATGTTTTGGCCGAAGACTCAATTCAGGTTTTCGTTGACGGCGGCTTGGTTGCGTTCAACGATGTGTCGCCGCAAATAATAAACGACCGCGTAATGGTCCCGGTGCGGGCGCTCGCGGAAGCGCTTGGCGCGCGCGTCGTTTGGAACGGAGAGGAGAAGAAAGTCACGCTTTTACGCGGCTCAAGATACTCCATACTGGCTATAGGCAACCCGAAGCTGGCGTACGGAGCGATATCCACGAGCGAAGGAGTCATGAAAATCGAGACCTCGCTTTCGATCGCGCTGGATTCTCCGCCGGTAATAATCAATGACCGTTCGCTTTTCCCCTCCAGGGCTATAGCGGAGGCGTTCGACGCTCAAGTCGAATGGGATGAACTGACGCAAAGCGTGAGAATCTCTACGCAAGCGGAACGGACGGAGACGCCGCCGGTCGCCGAGCGTCCGGCTGAAGCCGTTGAAGAGCCGGAAACGAATCCGGCGTTCGAGGAAAGCGACTATTTCGTAGAAGAGTCAGCGCGCCAGCTCCAAAGAATGCATGACGACAAGGACAAGTTCGTCATCGTAATTTATGACTCCGAACGTGAAGACGGCGCTGAAAAACTGGCTTTAGTCAAGGAAGCCGCCGCCGAGGCTAAATATGTCATATACGGTTTTAATAAATCTTCATCCAGGTTTACAGGTTCGGAAAATCTCAAATGGACATGGGATCATGTAAGCCAGTCCTCTACCGCTTATCCTATAGTCATATTGTCTTATGAAGGCAAGGCGGACGAAGTATTGTCGAAAAATGCGAGTAAGAGCGATATCTTAGAGAAATTTAAAAACATAGCGAAAAATAGCTATACATTGCCGGACGACGTCGATGATGATAATGACAATTTTGAGTTTTCATGGAGGCCGGCCCTTATAAGCGATTCCGTGTCCATGTACGCCGACTCGAAGGATTTTATATACGTAGTGTACGATACCTATAACTTAAACGCCGATAGGCTGGATGACATAAAAGAGCTGGCCGAGAAAGAGGACGTTCCCGTGTTCTATACCGACACGGATTTATTGCAGGACTACAGCGGAGATTTATACGACAACGATACTGTCTGGTTCGCTTACGACTACACTAACGGAGATTTTAGCAACCCAGGCGTGTTTGTGGTAGTTAAAGGCGGCGTGTACGGATATTTCACCAGCGCGAGCAGTTCGCTTGAAAGCGCGTTTAAATATTTCAAGGATACCGCGAAATCGTAAGAAAAGTTATTGACAACTAACGCGCCTTTATATTATATTCTTAACTGGCGAGTTAACCGGCGGGGACGTCTCCGCCGGTTAACTGACGTTTCGCGGCGCGGTTTTTCCATTGGGCTGTAGCCAAGCGGTAAGGCACAGGACTTTGACTCCTGCATTCGTTGGTTCGAATCCAACCAGCCCAGTTTCAAACATCACGGGTTATCAAGCCGTTTTCGCTTTTGTTAAGGAAGCCGCGCGAATGCGCGGGGTCCGGGGTCAAAGACCCCAGCGGGGTTTGGGGCGGAGCCCCAAGGCCTTTATGACTTATTTGGATAGTCATTTAATTTCAAAAAAGCGTTTTAATCAATATGGAGGCGATCTTATGTCAGACAATGTAAAGACTGGAGCGGAGTTTGTTAAACACCCTACGCAGGAAGGCGTGTTTATGAAACATTTTTACGGTAAGGACGATACTGACGGGCGATTGAGCAACGTGGAAATACATATTGTGCCGGGGTTTCAAATATCTTCGCATAAGCATGACGATTCAAGCGAGTTCTTCTATGTTGTGAGCGGAACCGGCGAATATATGGACAACGGAAAGAAAACGCCCATAAAAAGCGGGGACGCGTTTAAGGCGCCCGCGGGAGTCGTTCACGCGATTAAAAATATAGGCGACGAAACGTTGAGGTTGTTTTCTACATTTAGTCCGCCCGCCCGTTAGAGTCTGCGCGCATGAACGTTTAAAGAGCGTTCACGCGCCTTTTTTGTGAAAGAGAAATCCTGGTTTCAGGCGGGGTGTCTTTCAACAACCGCGCGCGCTTATTATTTTAATTGGGTTTTGACGGGGAGACCGCGCGTTTTAGCTTAACTGTCGCCATATACGATTTAAAGGCGTCGATTTTTCCGTTAATGGTTTTAAAGTCCGCTTCTTTTGGAGTCAGCGCGTATTTGCTTACGAATTCGTTAAAAGCGTCTTGGAATTCCTTGGCTAATTTTTTTTGCGTAGCTACGGAATCGCTGATTTCTTTAAGTGACAGCGCGGCGTCAAGCTTAATTCGGTCGGCCTCCGATTCGGCTTGTTTTATTATGCTGTCGGCGGTTTGGCGCGCGCTTCTTATAGCCGATTCAATGGCGGAGCTTTTTTCATCGTAGCTGCGAAGGACATTTTCGACGGTTTCTATATATTCATCAACTTGCTTGATGTCAAACCCTTTTTTTGCCGTTTTAAATTTGCCGGGCATAGCGCCGCCTCCAGTTTTTTGACGAATTTGTTTTATAGTATCATGTTTTTGACTTTGATACAATAGACTTATATTTTTACGTAGTAGGGACGGTTAAATTGGACTGCGAATTTTATATGGAAAAGGCTCTCGAACAAGCCGATATTGCGCTGGCGCTGGACGAGGTTCCGATAGGATGCGTAATTGTGATGGGCGGCGAGATAGTCGGCGCGGGCTATAACTGCCGTAACATGCGAAAAAACGCTTTGTGCCACGCGGAAATGATAGCGCTGAACGAAGCCTGTGAGCGTTTCGGTGACTGGCGTTTGGAAGACGCGGTCTTATTTGTTACGGTGGAGCCATGTCCTATGTGCGCGGGGGCTATTTTGCAGGCGCGCGTGAAGACGGTCGTATTCGGGGCGCGCAACCCAAAGGCTGGTTGCGCCGGTTCAGCGCTGAACATTTTGCAAGCGCCCGGTTTCAACCATAGAGTCGAAATAATAGAAGGCGTTTTGAAGGATCGCTGCGCCGCGCTGATGAAGGATTATTTTTCAGGCATTCGGCGCAAAATAAAAGAAAAAAAATTAGGGGAAATGAATGTGATAAAACAAATTTATCTGGCTGGAGGATGCTTTTGGGGAATTGAGAAGTATTTGTCACTGATACCCGGCGTTACGAAAACCGAGGTCGGATACGCTAACGGCAAGAGCGGCATACCTTCTTATGAGAAGGTATGCCGCGGAGATACAGGCTTCGCGGAGGCTGTCCGCGTTGAATATGACGACTCAAGACTGAGTCTGTCTGAGCTTTTGGCGCTCTATTACGACGTCGTCGATCCCACGTCCATAAACAGGCAGGGCAACGATAAAGGCGAGCAATATCGCACGGGCGTTTATTATGAAGATGACGCGGACACGGATATAATATCCGGTTCTCTGACTTTGCTTGGCGAAAGCTTGCGAAAACCTGTCGCGATCGAAATGAAGAAACTTGAAAATTTTTATCCTGCGGAAGAATATCATCAGAAGTATTTGGATAAAAACCCCGGCGGATACTGTCATATAGGCGCGAGTTCTTTCGAAGCCGCGCGCAATTACGCGGGAGGCTATAAAAGCTCTCAGGAAGCGAGAGGTAAATTGACGGATTTGCAGCTCGCGGTCACACGGCGCGGCGCGACTGAACCGCCTTTCGACAACGAATACTGGAACTTCTTTGAGCCAGGCGTTTATGTGGACATCGCGGATGGCGCGCCATTATTCATGTCTTCGAATAAATTCGATTCAGGATGCGGATGGCCCAGCTTTTCAAAACCGATTGACAAAAAATTTATAAAGACGCTTCCGGACGCGTCTTTAGGTATGAGGCGCACGGAAGTAAAAAGCGGCGGAGGCTCGCATTTGGGTCATGTGTTTGATGATGGGCCGGAGTCGCTTGGAGGTCTGCGGTATTGTATAAACAGCGCCGCTCTTCGATTTGTGCCTAAGAGTAAAATGGAAGAGGAAGGTTACGGAGGCTTGCTGCCGCTTATAACTGAAAATGAAAAGTGAGCCGATACATTCGCTAAAGCGTAAAAGCCTGTTCAATCATTTCACCGCGGGTCAGCTTTGGTTGAAAATCCAGCGCGATATGAGAGCGGCGAAAAATCATTACAAAAATCCGCTAAAAGCGAAATCTTAAACAGGCTCTAAACCATAATTTTTTTATAATTATTGACATAATATTTTAATGATGTTAATATATATAAGCCGACGCGGGACCTTATAATTAAACGGACCTTATAATTAAAGGCCTTAAAATCAACCGCGTTTAATGTAAAGCAGAAGTTCCGCTTCTCACCTCGAGCCTTATGGCCAAGGGTTTTTAGGCGTTCATAAAAATGGCGGTTTTTTGTTACGCTCAAGCCGCCGGAGTTTTTATACGCGTCTTTGTGTTAAGTGGGCTTTCTGCGCCCATTTTTTTATTTTCTCCAGGAGGTGCGCCGTAATTACTGAGTTAATGATCAACGAGCAAATTCGCGACAAAGAAGTGCGCTTGATCGGCGCGGATAATGACCAATTGGGCATATTGCCGGTCAAAGAAGCTCAACGTATAGCTGATGAAAAAAAACTCGATCTTGTGAAGATTTCACCGACCGCTAAACCGCCGGTTTGTAAAATCATGGACTATTCGAAATTCAATTTCGACCAGGCGAAAAAGTAAAAGGAAGCCCGAAAAAAGCAGAAAACGGTTTATATAAAAGAGATACGCCTGTCTCCGAACATTGACATTCATGACATTAACGTAAAAATTAAAAAAGCGGTCGAGTTTTTGACGCACGGCGATAAAGTAAAGGTTTCAATGCGTTTTCGAGGTCGTGAACTCGGGCGTACGGATTCAGCGTATAAAATTTTGCGTGATTTCGCCGAGAGTGTTTCGGAATATGGGGTAATTGAGAAGCCGCCCAAAATGGAAGCGAGAACTATGGCTATGTTTATAGCGTCTAAAAATTAGGGGAGCGTTCGTTTAATTTTATCGTTAGGCGAAGCGCCATTATTTTTGCGCTCTAAATCATGTTAGTATATATGGAGGATTAAAAATGCCCAAAGTGAAAACGAAAAGAGCGGCAGCTAAACGTTTTAAGGTTACAGGTTCAGGTAAGATAAAATATTTTAAAGCTAACAAACAGCATATATTAACGAAAAAGACTCCGAAGCGGAAAAGAAAGCTTCGCGCTCCGGGAATTATAGATAAAACTAATATGCGGCAAGTAAAGCGTATGCTTCCCTACGCCTAGTTAAACGCCTGAACCTATGTCTGAAATCGTATGCGGCAACGTGAACGGCGGCGCGTGATTAAGGCGAATGTTTCACGTCTGCAGGAAGAAAGGGGTCTGGGGACGAAGTCCCCAGTGGGGTTTGGGGCGAAGCCCCAATGTAATAAGAGCGCCGCTTTTGGCGGCGCGGTGCGAACGCGCGAAGCGTGTTCGCATACCATGTTAAGGAGGATGCGTAATGTCCAGAGTGAAGGGCGCTTTAAGCGCCAGAAAAAAACATAAAAAAGTTCTAAAAATGGCTAAAGGTTTTTTTGGGGCGAGAAGCAAGCAATATCGCGTCGCGAAGCAATCCGTTATGCGCGCGATGGCCAGTTCTTTCGCCGGCAGAAAGCAAACGAAAAGGGAATATCGTCGTCTTTGGATAACGAGAATAAACGCGGCCGCGCGTATTAACGGCATATCATATAGCAAACTGATGAACGGACTTAAAACGTCGGGTATAAACATTAACAGAAAGATGCTCGCGGAGTTAGCGGTGAATGACTCTAACGCCTTCGCCGTCTTGGCGGAAAAGGCGAAAGAGAGCTTCGCTAATTAATAGTTTTAGTTTGAATTGTCGTATCTTTTATAAAACGCCGGGCGCGTCCGTTTCTACAGACGGGCGCGTTTTCGCGATTGCCGATCGTTTAACAGCGGCGATTATCGCCGGAAGGCTTAATATTATGACGATTTATATTAAAAACGGCAGGGTCATCGACCCCGCCAATAACTTTGACGCCATATCCGACGTGTTTATAAAGGATGGCTCACTGACGAAAACGCCCGAGTCCCCTAAAGCCGACTTGACTATAAACGCCGACGGATTATGGGTCGTTCCAGGTTTTATAGACTTGCACACGCATCTGCGCGAACCAGGCTTTGAACGCAAGGAAACTATAGAAACCGGCGCGGCGGCGGCGGCGGCCGGAGGATTTTCCGCAATATGCGCGATGCCGAATACTAACCCTGTGGCGGACAGCGTTGAAGTCTTGTCCTACATAAAAAATAAGGCTGAAAGCTGTAGCTCCGTACGCGTGTTTCCCATATGCTCCGTCACCGCCGGGATGCGGGGGAGAGAGCTGAATGATTACGCGGCCCTTAGAAAATACGCCGTCGCCATAAGTGAGGACGGTAAAAGCGTGCAAGACGACTCCGTTATGGAAAAAGCTTTTTTTAAAGCTAAAGCCGCTGGTCTTAAGATATTTTCTCACTGTGAGCGAGAATCGCTCATGAACGGAGGCGTGATAAACGACGGAGCGGCGGCGGAACGCTTCGGCTTTCCTGGCATAACGAGCGAAACGGAAGAAACTATTATAGAACGGGATATACGTTTAGCCGAGAAAGCCGGCGCCTCGCTGCACATATGCCATGTAAGCTCCGCGGGGGGCGTAACGCTCATTCGTCAAGCCCGTGAACGCGGAGTTGACGTGACGTGTGAAGTCTGCCCGCACCATTTTACGTTGACGGACGAGGATATAACGGACGACGACTCTAATTTTAAGATGGCTCCGCCGCTCCGCTCAAGAATTGACCGCGCCGCGCTTATCGAAGGTTTGCGCGACGGAACGATATCAGCTATAGCTACCGACCACGCGCCCCATAGCGCGCGTGACAAGGAAGGCGGGTTTTTAAAGGCGGCGAATGGGATAATAGGGCTTGAAACCGCTTTGCCATTAGCTATTTCGGAGCTTTCACGGGTTCTGACGCCGTCCGAAATCATTTCAAAAATGTCGCTCAACCCTGCGAGGATATTGGGCGTCGCCGGCGGAACGCTGTCTGTCGGAGCGTCAGCTGACGTTACGATAATAAATCCGTCGGAGCGGTACAAAATCGATATTTCGATATTCCGCTCCAAAAGTAAAAACAGTCCGTTTAATGGGCGCGCGGTGGTTGGGCGCGTTATATATTCTATAATATCGGGAAGAGTCGCTTATGATTATAGACAAACTAATAGATGAAATAAAAAGAAAAGAGAACCCATCCGTAGTCGGCCTTGATCCAAGGCTTGATTTTGTGCCGGGTTTTATAAAGGAAGAAGCGTTCAAATCGTATGGTCGTTCGCTTAAGGGCGCCGCGGCGGCGTTTCTGAGCTTTAATAAGCGCATCATCGACGCCGTGGCGGATATAGTTCCGGCCGTGAAGCCGCAAATAGCCATGTATGAGCGGTTAGGCGCCGACGGCGTGGCGGCTTATATAGATACGATAAATTACGCCAAGGGGAAAAATCTTGTCGTCATCGGAGATGTGAAGCGCGGCGACGTAGCTTCAACGGCTAAAGCGTATTCCGATGGGCATATAGGCAGGGTACGGATCGACGGCGAAGAATTTACGGTCTTTAACGAGGATTTTATAACCGTAAACCCGTATCTGGGAGGCGACTCGCTGACGCCATATATCGAGGACTGCGAGAAGTATGATAAAGGCGTATTCGTATTGGTGAAGACGTCGAATCCCATGAGCGGTCAAATTCAAGACTTGCCTATAGTTGATAAAGGCGAAATCTATCAGGAGGTCGGGCTAATCGTGTCCGGTCTGTCATGTAAACTCACTGGGAAAAATGGATTTAGCTCTATAGGCGCCGTCGTGGGAGCTACGCATAGGGAGCAGGCTGAAAAGCTCAGGAGGATTATGCCAAGCGTATTCTTTCTTGTGCCGGGCTATGGAGCGCAAGGCGGTTCAGCGGAGGATATAGCGGTATGTTTTAACGACGACGGAATTGGCGCCGTCGTAAATAGCTCGCGAGGAATAATAGCCGCCTATAAAAACGAGAAGTATGAGGCGTTTGGCGAAACCGGCTTTGCGGAGGCGGCCAGACGCGCCGCGATCGATATGAAAGAAGAGTTGGTCGCCGCTATAAAATAATTTTAAGCGGTTCTCGCTCGAGTCGCGTATGTGAGAGAAGCGCCTGTATGTAGGAGATGCTATATGGACAAAAAACGTATAAAAGCCATAATTACCGTTAACGCTCATATGGCCGCGAATATGTTCGACATGCGCTTGTCGGCGCCGTTTATAGCTGAAACCGCGGTTGCGGGACAGTTCGTCACGGTATATCTGAACGACGGAGCCAGGCTTTTGCCGAGGCCGTTCGGCGTCTGCGGCGCGGATCGGCGAACGGGTGAGATACGAATAGTTTACGGCGTCGTGGGGGAAGGCACGCGCGTTTTATCGAGGATGCGCGAAGACGATGAAATTTTTGTCATGGGTCCTATAGGCGTGGGGTTCCCGACGGAAGGCCGTGAAAGACATATTATTATCGGCGGTGGCGCTGGCATTCCGCCGCTTTTGTTTTTATGTCAGAGACTGGCGAAAGCGAACGCTGGGAATATAGACGTTTTCTTAGGTTATAGAACCGTCTTGACGGATGGGCATCGGAACGGTGCGTTTTTGGCAAATGATTTCTCTGAAATTGGAGTGGTTCCAAAAATCGCGACGGACGACGGATCGCTGGGATTTAAAGGAGACGCGCCATCTCTGTTCGTTAAAGAAATTGAGCCGGCGTCCCTGCGAAACGCTCGCGTTTACGCTTGCGGGCCAAACGGTATGCTAAAAGCTGTCGCGCGTTTGGCGAGAAAGTTTGATTTGGACTGTTTTATTTCCGTGGAGGAACGTATGGCGTGCGGGCTTGGCGCTTGCGTCGGATGTGTCGTGAAAGTAAAAGATAAAGGCGAGTGGACGTATAAGAAAGTGTGTTCCAATGGGCCGGTTTTTAGCGCTGAGGAGGTTTTTTTCGATGAATAGCGGTGTAGCTATAGCTGGCGTATGGTTTAAGAATCCTGTTATAACGGCCTCAGGAACGTTCGGCCACGGAGAGGAATACGCGGATTTTGTGGATTTAAATAAACTTGGAGGTGTAACGGTTAAAGGAGTTTCGACCGAACCGTGGAAAGGGAATAAGCCGCCGCGCGTAGTCGAGACATATGGAGGCATGTTAAACGCGGTAGGTCTGCAAAATCCGGGCGTCAAAGCTTTTCTGCAAAAAGACCTGCCATATTTGCGGCGTTTTGATACGAATGTAATTGTGAACATATGCGGACATACGGTAGATGAGTACGCTGCGGCCGCGCGCATGATATCTGAAGCTGGCGGCGCGGACATGCTTGAAGTCAATATATCGTGCCCAAATATTCAAGATGGCGGAATGGCTTTTGGATCCGATCCCGCGGCGGCGGCTCGGGTTATAAAAGCTGTGCGAGAAACGACGCGTTTACCTGTCATAGCGAAGTTAAGCCCGAACGTAACCGATATAACGGAAATAGCGAAGGCGGCGGAAAGCGAAGGAGCGGACTGCATCTCGCTTATAAACACGGTTCTGGGCATGAAGATAGACGTAAAGACAAAAAAACCGGTTCTGGGCAACGTGTTCGGCGGACTGTCCGGCCCGGCGATTAAACCTATCGCTGTGCGTATGGTTTGGCAGACGGCGCGCGCCGTAAGCGCGCCTATCATAGGAATGGGCGGCGTGAGCGACGCTGAGGACGCCATTGAATTTTTGCTTGCCGGCGCAAGCTTAGTGGCTGTTGGTAGCGCTAATTTTTTTAATCCGACCGTTACCGTCGAAATAATTGAAGGCATTGAGAAATATATGTTGGAAAACGGTTTTAGTAATGTCGCCGAGATAAGGGCGCAGACTGTTTAAAACCGCGGTCGAAACTTTTTCGCTTCGCAAAAAAGTTTCTTTGAACAGGAGTCTTCAGCCGATAGCTTGCCACATGGCTCACGAGAAACGATCGTCGGATAGGCGCGGCGTACGACATGGGCTTCACGCTATTATTCGTTAAAAGAAAAAGACGGTTTTCGGCGACCAAGAACGGCGGCGTTTTTAGATGGGCGTCCCGGACCGATAATTTGAATGTGACTTCGAGTGAATCTTAAGAATATGGAGGTAACGCGCATGATAGCGAAAGAAGAGGCGGAAAAAATGCTTGTGGACGCGGAAGCTCTTTTAATCGGGCATTTCATATTGACCTCAGGCAAGCATAGCGACAGATACATGCAATGCGCTAAGCTGCTTCAATATCCGCAAAAGGCTGAAATTATAGCGAAAGAGCTTGCCGGCGATTTCCGCGCGGATGGAGCGCAGGCTGTCATAGGACCCGCGTTGGGCGGCGTAATAATTGCCTACGAGTTAGCAAGACAGCTTAATGTAAAGAACATGTTCGCCGAGCGTGAAAACGGTAAAATGACGCTTAGGCGCGGTTTTGAGCTTGAAAAAGGCATGAATGTGATTGTCGCTGAGGATGTCATAACGACGGGCGGTTCGGTGAAAGAAGTTATGGATCTTGTTCGCGCGACGGGCGCTAATGTCGCGGGCGTTTGCGCGATTGTCGATAGGAGTATGGGCAAAGTGGACTTTGGCGTGAAGACGCGCGCCGTTTATACAGCGGAAATCAACGCTTGGGATGCTGAAGATTGTCCGCTTTGCGCAAGAGGCGGCGCGGCGGCTATTAAACCGGGGAGCAGAGGTTTAGAGCGGCTTTAAGCGCAAGAGGAAAAGTCCAAAAACGCTTGTGGAAACGGAAGCGTTCGTGAGTAAGAGCAGTTATTATTTGAGGCCGCGCGATATGGTGAGGACATGCTCGTCAAACATGACAGCCCTATCAAAGCCAAGACCTCAATGACGCTAACTTTTTCGATCTCGCATTTACAGCTTGAACCGCAAAATGCCATTTCCAAGCGCATAATCGCCAGGGCTTTTGCCTTACCGCGACAGCCATATCGTTGAAACCGGACGGAATGACCTTCTCCCGCGCGAAAGTCAAACACAAGAGAGAAACGAGCGTCGCGCCGATCTATCGTAAACAATAAATATGTCGGATACGATTTGGCTTCAATCCGCGGAAGGATCATTCGCGTATGCGAGTTAAGACGTGACGGCGTATATAAAACCGTCTAAGCGACGAGCGAAGCGGATGTTCACACGCGGAACAATCATGGGAAGCGAGTAGTTATCGGATCTATTTTCGCGCTTCACTAGAAGTTTTCTAAAGCGATTTACAGGAGTCGCGTCAACGCTTAGTTGTGAGGGAGACGCGCGCATATGGGGGATTGGGAGAATAAGGGCGCCTCGAGTGAAATGTCAAAGTGCAGGGCAATGTAAACAATTTTCTATAAAGGCAATCTTCCGCGATATTTATAATTCAAGTATAGCGCGTTCTCGAAGTCGAAGAAACAAAAACAATAGACAGTTCCCCATAAATCCGTCCCTAGTCCTTAATTTTGATTGTCCATTTTTTGGCGATGTCGCAAGCGGCCGGAAACGAGGATTTTTTTAAGGCGCCCTCTGACGGGAAGACCAGCGCCCTGCGTTAACCCTACGATACTGACTGTTCAAGCTTTCTATGGCGTTTGGGTATACAGAGCCTTCCTGACCGCCATATAATTAACGTCTCATAGCGCTTGGATATATTTTTCCCATTCCGCCTTGACTTCCGTCCCAATTCCTCGTTCCGAGGTGTGATAAATGGTTTCCAGGTCGTTAGCGAAGGTTTTATTGTGGCTTACGCGGCGCAACGCTGATATTCCATCATTGGAAAAGCGGTCTATATCGCTTCCTTAATATAAATATACCGGAAAGCCTATCAGCGCGCGGCGCGAGAATATAGTTAAATGCTATTAAAACAGTAACGCAAACAATCATCAAAACTATCGAAATAGGATAAATCTTTCCTGAGCTCGCGTTTAAGCCATGCCCAAAATTTCTCAATTGGGTTATATT
>JAISER010000092.1 GCA_031263985.1 Clostridiales bacterium
TATATCGACCGTGGCGCACGCTATGGAGGATATATTCTATTATTTGCGCGAGGAAAGCCCGAAAGACGTCGATTACTCGGAAATTACCGACAACGTGTTCTCCTGTATGGACTTTATAAAGGATGAGCTTGATAAGATACGGGTGGGAGAGCCTGCCGACGGCGACGGTTCTGAACTTATAGAGGAAATGAAAGATTATCTTGAGAATCTAAAGGGCGAAACCCAGCCCTCTGAAAGCCGGGGAATCGAAAAACAGTCTTCTTCAATCGGTGACATAGGAAGAGCGCCGGAAAGCCCTGACGACAAACGCTACAGATGTTTCTTAAAATTTGACGAAAGCGCGGAAATGGAGAATGTGCGCGCTTACAATATAGTTTACGGCGCCAGAAACGTTATCCGCGACGTGTCTTTCGATCCCGACAATCCGCTTGACGAGCGAACGGCGGACGTGATACGCGAGCGGGGGTTCCGATTTGAGTTTTTCAGCGCCGCGCCGATGGACGAATTGCGCGGTTTAATCAAAAAAGCGGCGTATATAAGCGAAATGGATTTGTCTTTAGCCGCCGAAGGGGCCGGCGACATCTCATCCGCGAACGCAGAGAAAAACAACGGAAAGACGCCCGGCGGCAAACCGAAGGCCGACGGCGGCAAACCTAAAAGCCCGACCGCTCAGCGCGTGATAAGCGTAAACGTAAGCAAACTGGACAGGCTTTTGAATCTTATGGGAGAACTGGTAATAGCTGAGGCTATGGTCACGCAAAACCCTGAATTAGGTTCCTTGGAATTGGACAGCTTTTATAAAGAGGCCATGCATCTGCATAAAATCATAAACGATGTTCAGGACACCGTTATGTCTATGCGCATGGCGCCGCTTTCGGGAACGTTTTTTAAAATGCGCCGCATAGTGCGCGACATGTGCAAGCAGCTTAAAAAAGACGTCGCGCTTGAAATTATAGGCGAAGAGACGGAGGTCGATAAAAACATAATAGACCACATAGCCGATCCTCTCATGCATATTATACGAAACTCCATCGATCACGGCATAGAGACGCCTGACAAACGCGCGGCGCTCGGCAAACCGGAGCGGGGCGTCGTGACACTCGAAGCGAGAAACTCCGGCGGCGACGTGCTTATAACCGTGCGTGACGACGGCGCCGGCCTTAATAAAGAAAAAATATTGGACAAAGCGAAAGCTAACGGCCTTTTGCGCAAAGCTGAAGCCGACTATACGGACAAGGAAATCTACCAGTTCATATTTTTGCCGGGTTTTTCGACGGGTGAAAACGTTACGGCTTATTCCGGGCGCGGCGTAGGCATGGACGTCGTTTCAACTAATCTGAGCGTTATGGGCGGTTCCGCTTTTGTAGACTCAGCGCCTGGGCGCTGGAGTGAAATTGTCCTTAAAATACCGCTCACGCTCGCTATAATAGAGGGCATGACGGTGCGGATGGGCCGCGCGAAATATACTATACCTATAGTTTCCATAAAGCAGTCGTTTAAGGCCAATCGCGAGGACTTGCTGACGGACCCCAGCGGCAACGAAATGATACTCGCGCGCGGGGAAGTTTACAACCTGATAAGGCTTTATGAGTTTTTCGGCGTTAGCGCCGACATGACCGACCCAACTGAAGGCATTATAATAATAATCGAAAACAGCGGTCAAACGGTGTGCATTATGGCTGACGAACTTATAGGGCAGCGCCAGGTCGTCGTAAAGTCTATGCCGAAATATATTAAGAAGATACCTGGCATAAGCGGCTGCGCTCTTTTGGGTAACGGCGACATAAGTTTTATTATAGACATAGCCGGTTTTTTTGACAAAGGAGCTTAGAGCCTGTTCAAGATCTCGCTTTTAGCGGATTTTTAGCGATGATTTTTCGCCGAACGAGAAATGGAGATCTTGAGGCTCTTAATGGATATTGGAGGAATGATGTGAATGGCGGAAAATGAGCGAGCCGCGGAAACGGGGCTGGAGGAAGAGGACACCGCGAAAGATAAATACTTGACGTTTGATATAGCTTCCGAAGTGTACGGAGTTGAGATAGCCGATATAAAGGAGATAATAAGCGTAAGGCCTATTACGGAAACCCCGGAAACGCCTGATTACGTGGAAGGCGTTATTAACCTGCGCGGCGACATAATACCCGTGATAGACGCGCGCGCGCGGTTTGCGCAAGAACGTAAGGAGTACGATGAACAGACGTGCATCGTCGTTATGGAATATGACGAATATGTGGTAGGATTGATTGTGGATAGGGTAAGGGAAGTCGCGTTCATAGGCGAGGCAAGCGTATCGCCGCCTCCGCGCGCCAAACTGAACCATCAAAATCAATATGTGAAAAATATAGGGCGAGCGTCGGGGAACATCACGTTTTTGATGGATGTGGGAAAATTCCTTTTTTGGGATCGCCGCTAGAAAAGCCGCGGCCGCTGAGGCTTTTCGCCCGTGGGATTTTATGATCGCGTCGATCGTCATCTTGAAAATAGCCGAAAATATGTTACAATCAAAACGGCTATCGAGTTTGCGTTGATAGGCCTGTCACGGAGTCAGGTTTCGGGGCGGGTCTAATATATAACTTGGAGATGATTCGATGTCTAGACGAAAGCTTGTTCTTAACCTTCCATTGTGTTTAGCGCTGATATTCGCGGGTTCGTTCGCGCTTACCGTAATTATGTTTAAGTTGCAGGCGACGGAAGCGGAAAAAATAGAACAGTGTATGCGCGAAAGCGGCTATGCCATATTCGCGCTTAATTTTTTGCCCATATTCATCACGATGACGTTCCTTTTTTTCCTATGCGGCAACTTGGTTATAGCCGGCGGAACGACAAGTTTTTTAGTGATATTGTTTTCCGTGACGAACAGGCTTAAAACCCTATATCGATTTGACCCGTTCGTTCCGTGGGACATCGCTTTGGGCGCCGAAGTTTTGAGCATATCGAAGAGCTTCAGTCCAAAGCTTCTGACGTTTATTATAGCGGGCTTTTTGTCTATAATAGCGGTCACGGCGGCGGGGTTCGCGTTTATAAAGAATACGAAAATCGGCGTTCCATTAAGGGCGGCGTGCGCGGCGTGCGCTTTCGCCGCGGCGGCGGCGTGCAATGGAACGATTATGTCGGACATGGAGTTAAACGCCGAATTGCCGCTAATAGGCAACGAGTATAATCGCGTTGATCAATTCAACTCCAAAGGATTTATATATGAGTTTATATACGTTTTTAATTCCGGGAAAATCATAAAACCGAAGGATTATGACGCGAAAGCCGTTGAAAGGGAAATGCGCGCATGGGAAGCGGCCGGCGACGCTGACGCCGGTGAAAAACGGCCTCATCTGTTTTTAATACTTGCCGAGGGTTTCAGCGAAATACCAATGAATCCTGTTTTCAGCTTCCCTTCGGACAACCCTATGGAAAATTATAAAAAGTTAAAGAGCGAGGGCGCTTCCGGCTTTATCGTGACGCCGAGCATAGGCGGAGGCACCGCCGATACGGAATTTGACGCGCTTACCGGAGTAAGCTCGCGTAACTTTCGCGGATCAGCGTACTCATATTCGCTTATCGTTAAAAAAATGAACGCTTTGCCGCGTATAATGGCCAAAGCCGGATATTTTACCGAAGCGATTCATCCTGGATATCCGTGGTTTTACAACAGAAGTAACGTTTTGCCTTTGCTGGGGTTCGAAAACTTTATAAGCTCCGACGACTTTCCGAACGCTCCGACGAAAGGCATGTACATAACCGAAGAGGCTTCGTATGAACGCCTTGTCGAAGAATTCGAGAATCATTTGGCGTCCGGCGACGACAGACCGTATTTTGGTTTTTTGATAACTATACAAAACCACGGGCCGTACTTTGGCAAATATAGAGACGGACTCACGTTCGGGTTCGATTACGACGCTCCGTTCAGCGCCAAAAGTTTAAACGAACTGGCGAATTATTTTTACGGCGTAAATGATATGGACGATGAACTGGGGAAATTCGCCGAATATCTGCAAGGAATGTCCGAACCTGCGGTGTTCGCCTATTTTGGAGACCATCTTCCGGCTATTGGCGATGAGATTTATGATATCGCGCTGGAAGGCGACGAATTGACCAGGCTATATGAAACGCCGTATTTGGTGTGGGCGAACGACTCAGCGCGGCCGATCGCGCTTGACGGTTTCGCGGACAAGATGTCATCATTTTTTTTCGGCGCGTCAATCGCGGAGAGCTTGGGGGTATCGCAAAAAGACCCGTTTTTTAGTTTTATCAACGATTTGAAGAGATCCGTTCCAATAATATTGGAAGATAATTATTTCGCGGGGGACGGCGTATCGCGAAAAAACGGCGGCGGCGCTTATGATGAGAAAGTCTCTATCTACGACAATTGGGCGTATTATCGCGTGTTTGAAAGCGTTGATTAGGCAAGGAGCTATCCAAATCCGCGACGCCGATTTCCTGATTTTCGGTTAAAATGCGTTGCGCGTATCGCTGAATCCAGTTAACGCGGAGGTAATAATCAGAGGTCGGAATGCCTTCATACGAAACGTCCGCGGTCTTATGGCGCATCTCCTATCCTGGCCATAAGCGTATGCGGCGAAAGCGGCTGCGGCGGAGGATGGGCTAAGTCGATTTTTTTAGATGGCTATCCAAACAAGTCATAAAGACCTTGGGGCTCCGCCCCAAACCCCGCCGGGGTCTTCGACCCCGGACCCCGCGCCGCGCATTTGCGCGGCTTCATGAAGCGATTGAACAGTCATATTTTTTATTATCGTCCAGTTTTACGCGCTCGCTGCTGTGAGCGATTATAATTATATCGCTATCTTTAATCGATCATTACTCGGACGGCGTCGCGGACTTGGCGGCTAGTAGACGGTTCAGTCGCTTTTACGCTCAAAACGCCGCTCTCTTCTAACGTCATTTCGACGTTTATAACTGTTTT
>JAISER010000034.1 GCA_031263985.1 Clostridiales bacterium
TGCGTCCAATGCGCTCTACTCCTTATATCCGGCGTAGCGTTCATAACAGATAAGTCATAAAGACCTTGGGGCTCCGCCCCAAACCCTGTCGGGGTCTTCGACCCCGGACCCCGCGCCGCGCGTTTGAGCGGCTTCATGAAATGATTGGATAATCATATTTCGAAATATAGTAAACTTGGTTACTGAATTATATGCGTTTTATATTAAGGTCAGTATAAGTTGAAGGGCTATATCAGCGGCGAAATTTTCAATTATAGTAAGACGCATATAATTCAGTAACCAAGTTTTTGAAGAAAATGTAGTTAACCTTCTATATTTCTTCAAAAACTTGGTACATTTTACAGTTTAAAACATAGCGAAACAGGGCGAAGCTTTGCGGCAAAACCTGGCGCGAAAAAGACTGTTATATAAGCCCGTCAACAGGTTTGATCCTCTGCCCTTTTTTCGTCAAGAGCGCCTGATACAGCCGTTCGCGCTTTTACAAATCTCTTATCGTGGGGTTGGGAGGGCGCCCATTTTCAATCGTTAATTTCATCGGGCATGTCCAAAACATCCCTTTGTATAGTCTGAAGTCGCCTATTTGAGTGTATCCAATCTTTTCATACAGGCCTTTGGTATTTTCAACGGCTATTAGATACGAGTATTTTACGTTATGAGCGACTATTAATTCGTTCACGGCGACAAAAAGATTTTCCAAAACCCTTCCGCGAATGAATATATCGTTTCCTACGTTTTCATCAATAACCATCAAGATCTTTATCGCGGCGCTTTCTTTTTCACATACTATATTAAAAGGTTCGCGCTCGACTTCGTTAAATTTTCTGTTAATAGCTTCCGGAGTATTTTTTATGACGACCGAAACGCCGCCTAAAAGAGTAGCGCCCTCGTAGCATCCCAAATGAAAGGCGTAGTCGTCTTCATCATCCTTGAACAAGCCGTCAGGGAACAGGTCTTTTGGCGCGTTCTTCTGGCCCTCGATAAACACTTTGTACCTCATTTGGTAGAAATATTTCAATTGATCCTCGTTCGTTACTTGTTTTACTTCCATGATTAAGATCATTCCTTTCCGCGAAAGGCGTCAATGGGCGATAAACCTAAGGCGTCCGCGAGAGTTATTTGAAAATCTTATTTATTTTAATATATCGCTCCAGCCGCCGGATTGGCGTTTTACGGGCGTCAGCGTAGAATGGGTTTGGGGAGCTGCCCGTTTTTAATCGTCAATTTCATAGGACATGTCCAAAATGCCCCCTTATACATGTTGAACTCGCCGATTGGAACATATCCAGCCTTTTCATATATGTCTTTGGTGCGTTCAAGAGCTAGCAAATACGCGTATTTTACGTTATGTGCGATTAACAGTTCGTTCGTGGCGTTAAAAAGATCTTCCACGGCTTTTCCGCGAATAAATATGTCATTTCCTATGTTTTCATCAATAAGCAACAAGATCTTTATCTCGGCGCTTTCTTTCTCGCATACCAGATTAAAGGGATCGCTCTCGATGTCATGAAGTTTTTTGTCAATATTCTCAGGGGTATCTCTTATGACAACCGAAACAGCGCCTAAAAGAGAGTCTCCTTCGTAGCTTCCAAGATGAAAGGCGTAGTCGTCCTCATCATCTTTCCAAATACCATCAGGGAATAGAGCGTTCGGTATATTTTCATCGTTTTCGGTAAATACCTTATACCTAATTCTAAAAAAATATTTCAATTCTTCCTCATCTGTAATTGGTCTTATTTCCATGATTAATACCCTTCCTTTCCGCGCAACGCGCCAATGGGCAATGAATCCAAAGCGTCCGCGACAGCTATTTGAAAATCTTATAAAAGCCGTTAAGATAAGCGCGGAGCGGGCGGCGAAGGCCAGGTTTGTCTCGCCTGTTAATATAGCTTAAATCAATCCGCTTCTAGTTGTTCCGCTCATTTACCATTCAAGTAATACGGCTCCTGAGGAAAATCCGCCGCCATACGCGACAAGTAAAATTAAATCGCCTCTATTGACCAAATTCAAATTTACAGCTTCATCAAGCGCAATAGGAATAGACGCGGACGCGGTATTAGCCGCTTTCTCAATATTCAAAAACAGCTTATTTTCAGGTATATCCATTCTTCCGGATAATGTTTTTAGAATCCTTGAATTTGACTGATGCGGGATAAAAAGCTTTATTTCGTCTAATGACTTATCAGCCTCATACAGTACAGCCTTGATTGCGCCTTCAAAAGCGTCTATAGCGAAACGCATGACGCTTTGGCCATCCATTACCAGCTTAGAACCCTTATCGGTTTCCTGGCGGTAAAACGGCGTATCTTCTAGCGCGTGATCGCAGCTCAGCGCATTTCCCTCATCAATAGAGTTATGCAAACACGTAGAGATAATGCCGTTTCTATCCGTACGAGAAAGAACGACGGCTCCGGCGCCATCTCCGAATAATACGCATGTCGTTCTATCTTGCCAGTCAACGATTTGACTCATCGTATCGGAACCGACAACGATCGCGTTTTTGTAATTAAACGCTTTCATCATGCCGAAAGCGACGGAAATGGCGTATACAAAGCTTGAACTAGCGGCGTTTATGTCAAAAGCGACAGCGTTTTTAATTTTTAGCGCCTTCTTTATAGTTGAAGATATCATGGGAACTCTGGCGTTTGGCGTCATCGTAGCGCAAACAAGCAGATCGAATCCCTCTTTGGGGATACGACTGCGCTCCAAGGCCGCCTCCGCCGCTCTGATGCCCAACTCGGCCGTCGTCTCAACCGTCGCGATATGTCTTTGCTTAACGCCTGTTCTAGAAGTAATCCAATGATCTGAGGTATTGATGATGTTGGATAATTCGTCATTCGTTATAATTAAATCAGGCAGATAGCTGCCAGTTGAAATGATTTGTATCCCCATGCCAATCCGCCCCCGCGCCGCGAACAATTTATATACGCTTCGCTTCCGATTTGAAACTGAAGACTAAACAATTTTTTATGTGAATTCAACGGTTCGCGTCTTTCAGACTACGCAGATTGTTGGCTAACGACTCCCTCCGCGAAGCCTGTTCCAGATACGGCCTCAGTTTTTCATTCTCATTTGCCAAAAGGGCCGCCGTTTGTTCGCGTATAAGCCGTCGCTGCAATTCTAAACAAAACCCATCGATACGCGCCAAGCCCGCCGCTAAGTTCAGGGCCTCTCGCTCAACATCGTTATGCGCGGCCACTATGTCAATCAGCCCCATACTTCGCGCGTCGTCAGCGGTTACTTTCTTATTTTGAAACAGCATATCTTGCGTATTCTTTTTGCCAATTCGCGACATTAATAACGCTACGGGAAATACTCCGCCAATAACCATCTCGGGAATTTGAAACCAGGCCAATTCGGAGCACACCTGGTAATCGCAAGCTATGGCCAGTTGTACGCCTACCCCGATGGTAATCCCGTTTATCGCCGCGATTATCGGCTTGGGTGAGCGAACGACAAGATCTAGCAATGTAAAAAAACATTCATATTGTTCGCCGAGAAACTTGGATATCAAATCCGTTTCCGTAAATCTCAGCGCGCCCGGCAAATCTAACCCTGAGCAAAACGCGAATCTTAACCCGCTGGATAACGCTATCGCCTTCACTTTCTCATTGTTGATCAGAGAAGTTAGGCGATCATATAAACTTGTCATAAAGTCAGTGTCAAGGGGGTTCGTTTTTTTGTACGTCATTTTGACAAACGCGACGCCATCGGGACGTATATTTATTTCAGCCCCTTTTTCGCCGCCGGGATATACTGTCATTTCATCATAAAAGTCATTTTCCATATCTTTATATACCCTACAATAATATTTGCGGGAAGAATTCAGGCGCTCCCGCTTAGTCGCCGGCAGCGGTTCCTATATGACTAACCCTCCGCTGATTTCAATTACATCCCCGATCATGTATTTACCGCTGTCAGAGCACAAGAAGGATACAAGCGCCGCGACTTCTTCGGCTTTTCCCGTTCTTTTAGCTGGAATAGCCTTTATCATAGCCTCTTGTAAATCTCCCGTCATGTCCGTTTCTATAAAACCCGGCGCAATGGCGTTCACTCTAATCCCATATGAGGCGACTTCCTTTGCGAGCGATTTCGTAAATCCAATAAGGCCCGCTTTCGCCGCTGAATAATTTGTCTGTCTTGCGTTCCCATATACCCCTGAAATGGAAGATATATTTATAATCGTTCCGGCGCGTTGTTTCATCATCGGAATGATAACAGCCCTGGAAAGATTAAAAGCGCCTGTTAAATTCGTATTAATGACCTGGCTCCAGTTCTCTAAAGGCATTGTAGCTAACGCGCCGTCTCGAGTAATGCCCGCGTTGTTTACTACTATATCAACGCGTCCATACTCCGCGTATGTTTCGTCAACCATCGTTTTTACTTTTTCGTACTCAGTAATATCAACTTCATACGCCATACACTTTTTTCCTAACGACCGAGCTTCGACGCAAAGCGATTCGGCCTTATCGCGATTTGACAAGTAATTAAATACGATATCGGCGCCATTTCTGGCTAACTCTAAAACGATCGCCCTTCCGATTCCTCTGGATCCGCCGCTTACGATCGCTACTTTTCCAGTCAACATGCCGGTTACCCCTTTCGCGTCAAATAAATCCATAATTATCCCAATGGGATATCGCGCCTGTCTCATATGCGTACAATTAAGCGATCTTTAGTAAAAAACCGGTAAAGATTAGGGAGGCGTTTCTTTTTCAAATTTAAAATAGATTCGGCGACAGTAACTAATCAGACGCGATTTACCATATTCCATTGCCGCCGTCCGTAATAGTAAACGCGTTCTAACTTTTAAACGGTTTTAACAGTAACGCGCACGCGTTTCCGTCAAGTCCAACGCTATTGATTAAAGCGTTGGAGAAAGGCCTGTCAAACCGTTCCTCATAAAGATCAAATGATCCGCTTTCTATGGATGTCAGGCTGGCGCCGCGTTTTATGTCATTGCGCCGCAGTAAATACGCTCCAAAAGCGACTTGAAGTATGCTTGTAAACCCAAAACATTCACCGAAGAAAGATTTAACGTTGAAAACCGAAACATCGCCATTGAATAATTCAGAATACGCCCTTAACTCGGCGATATCTAAAACCGAACCGTTCGCGGATGACATGATGAGATCGATATCCTTTGGGTTCGCTCCGCTTCTCTTGATAAGCTTTTCGAGCGCTTCCTTGATATATTTCGCCGGCATAGCGCCGGGTTCATGATAATATGTAAGACCGCATTCGCCGACTTCTGCGAATATGTTCGCGTTTCTGGATAGAGCGCGTTCCAGCCCCTCTAAGATAATAACCGCCGCGCCGTCGCCAAGAATCATACCTTGCGATTCGGATCGGAAGGGTCGTGACGCCGCGCTATCCTCCGCCAGTAGTCCTTGCCTGTTAAAATCGTCTATTAACTCCTTTGGCGCCTCTTCCGCTCCGCAAACCATAACGGCGCCCGCGCTTCCTGTCGTTATCAAGTTTTTGGCGAACGAGACGGCGTCAATGCCGGAAGACCATCCGGACGGCATCGTAATATTAAACGCTTTCGCTTTCATACGAACTGACATCTGCGAGGTCACGCCGTTAATGGAGGCATAGTAGGAAGTCCCCGGATTGATCCCTACGACGCCATCCGCGCATAGAATCCTTTCCATCTCTCTTAAATTGGCGTCCACGCCGTAATTACTCGCTAAAATAACGCCTATGTCCTCCTCATATTCCGGATGTATCGCAATTCCGGCGTCTTCAAGCGCCAGTTTCCCGGCGGCAAGCATCATCTTAGTGCACCGGTTCAGATTCCTTGTGTTTTTTTTACCGAGATGCTTTACGTGATCAAAGTCTTCATAGACAGCGCCGCCGCTTAATGATTGATTCCCTCTATCCTCGTTCAGATTCGCTATGACTTCGGGAAAGTTCTCGCCTAGGCGTGAGACAATTCCCATTCCTGTGATAACTACCTTCGAATTCATAATATTTACCCTCACTAGTCAGCATATTGAGATATAATTACCGAGGCGTTATTTCCCCCAAACGCATAACTATTAATCATAACATTCCGTATTTCTTTCTTTCGCGCGGCATTAACCGTATAATCAAGATCGCACTCCGTATCCGGCGTTTGATAATTAATTGTCGGAACAACCGTACTGTTCCGCATCATGAGGACGGAAGCGACGATTTGCATACTGAACGCGGCGCCCACGCTATGCCCGATCATCGATTTTATCGCCGTAATCGATACCTTTTGAGCGTGGTCTTTAAATACCTCTTTAATCGCTTTCGTCTCTATGCTATCGTTATAAATTGTCCCCGTGCCGTGGGCGCAAACGCAATCAATGTCTTTGGGCGACAGTGACGCTTCCGAAAGCGCGTGGCGCATGGCGCGCATAGTCTGACGTCCGCTAGGATCCGGAGCGCTTTCGTGATATCCGTCGCAGCTTAGACCGATTCCGGTTACTTCCGCCAAAATCGTCGCTCCTCGCGCTAACGCGCGGTCAAGCGGTTCAATAATAATAATGCCCGAACCTTCGCCTAACAAAGTGCCCCTTCTATCTTTGTCAAACGGCCGGATTATTTCCGAATCGAGCGCGTGAAGCTGCATAAAATTGGCCTGCCCGATGTAAGAGACGCTTTCAACCCCGCCGGTGACCATCATCGGCGCAATGCCATTCCTGATCATTTCGCATGAATTCGCGAGCGCGTACGCCGATGAGGAACAGGCGGTGCATATTGTACTGTTAGGCCCTGAAAGATGAAACCATTTAGCGATATTTTGAGACGCCAACGGAACGGGGGAAAAGGAAAATGGCGCCTTGAGCCTATCCTCGCCGTGATTGATAAATATTTCCTCTCCTGTTATATTGTCGGCTAATATCGTCCCGACGCATACTCCCGCGTCCTGACTGGAATCAACCGGTAAACCGGCTTGCTCGAAGGCTTGCCGCGCGGCTTCCAGCCCAAAGGCGGACGCTCTTCCGATATTCACGCCTTCTTTTTTAAACGAATCAAAGTCAAAATCTTTGATCTCGCCATACAGTCTTTGCGAGTACATACGTTCATCAAAAAAATCCGTGATCCCAATTCCATATGTTCCGTTCAACAAATGGCTCCAATACTCATTTAGGCCAGACCCGATCGGGGATACGACGCCCATGCCGACTATCGCCATTCTTTTGTCATTGCCATTCCTGTCCATTGAAAGTCACCCTCCGCTTAACTTAACGCGATATAGATATGGACGCCGGTTAGCGCGTCATAGCGGCGCTGTTCGTCAAAATAACGCTTAGGGAATTCTCTCCTTGCCCGCATAGATGTATGAGCGCGTTTCTATAATCGTCTTTTAAAAAACGCAGCGCTATCAAAAGCTGATAAATTCCGGAAACCGCCATACCCTCGCCCAATATATCCTTTATAAATATTTTACGCTTCGGCTGGAATTTCGAGTTTTCATATTTATATGAGCATTTGTCTCCGCCGATAAAAAGGTCAATTTCTTCAGCGCTGATACTCGCGCTCATCAAAGCTTTGTTCATTGATTTAGTTACGCAATCCGCTCCAACGTAAGGAAGAGACGCGAAAGCTCTTATAACCGCGTATGGCTTTATTCCGCGCCTTTCCGCCGTGTCCGGCTTTTCCAATTGGATAAAGCCGGCTCCTTCGTACGCCCGGTCATTTTGATTCGCCCGCAGCCATTCGAGATAATATTTACTCGTCGTTTCAACTCCTCCGGCGAGAACATATTTCGCGTGACCGCCGGTTATCATCCCGCAGGCGTACAGAGCCGCGTCCAACCCTGAAGCGCAACCGTTATTTATCGTCGCGTTCACCGCTTTGGCGTTTGTTCGTACGCCGATTATGGACGCTAACACATTAAGCCCGCCATATCCGGCGTCGGTTGGGTTTAGGCTGCGAGCGCCTTCATCCCTGATAACCTTCATCATTTGTTCCATGCGGTCTAAATGTCCAAATTGGGTTCCCAAAACGACTCCAAGCTCATCAGACGCAAGGGATGCGTCCAAGTTAGAGTCGGACAGGCATTGGAGGGCGGCGTAAACGCTGAACATCGCGGAACGATTCATTTGCCTGAGCCCTTTTCTTCCCAGCTTTTGAACGGAGTCAAATTGGCCGATTGTCTTCATTACAACCGGTTTATCGCCGTCACTTTTTTCCGTTTTATTTAAAGCGGATACAATGTCCTCAATTCGCTCTCCCCACGGGGAGATGAGTCCGACTCCCGTAATAGCGACCTCATTCTTCACGGTTATCTCCTTCGTACGACCCTACTACGACGCAGCAGTTATTCCCTCCAAAACCGAACGCGTTGATCATCGCTCTCTTTATACGGAGGTTTCTCCACACATTCGGCGTATAGTCGAGATCACATAAAGAATCCGGGGATTCTAAGAAAATCGTAGGCGGTATTTTCCCGTGTTTAATGGAAAGAAACGCGGAAACGCATGAAACGGTTCCGGCCGCTCCGCCGGTATGTCCTATCATCGCCTTTATCGAGCTGGTCGCCATATTGCGGCTATGCGATCCGAACGCTTCCTTGACCGCCCGCGTTTCGGCGACATCATTTAACGCGGTTCCCGTGCCGTGCATGACAATATAGTCAATGTCCTCCGGAAGGATTCGCGATCTTTGAATCGCGGATCTCATCGCTCGCGCTATCCCGTCAGGATCCGGAGATGTAGGATGTTTGGCGTCGCAGCTTAACCCATAGCCGATAATTTCACCGTAAATGGGAGCGTTTCTTCGTTTAGCCCGGGTCAAACTTTCCAGAACGAGGAAAGCGGCTCCGTCGCCCAATATCGTTCCCTTCCTATTTACATCGAACGGCTGGCAAAAAATAGGTTTCTCACGATTTACGCAGTCAAATATTCCGTACATGACCGATGTGACGCAGTCGCACCCGCCCGCAACGGCGATATCAGTTTCCTCAGCGCTAATCAGATCATATCCGTATCCGACCGCGTAATTCCCGGAAGCGCAGCCTGTGGATATCGTAAGACCATATCCGACGTTTTCAACGCGTTCGCTGATATTAGAACAGATATCCTTATAGTTGACAAAGCGTCCGGAATCCATGCCGTCTTCAATTTTTTTGAAATCGCAAAGACCAGTCCCGATGATCAGCGCCATTTCAGGACGATCCGTGACGAAAGCGTCGGTTAACGCCGATTTTATCGTATGTAACGCCATAGCGGAAGTTCGCCCGATCGTTTCCTCCTGAGGGAAAGCTTCATCGATTTCATAAGATCTGTTTTGCGCAAACCGGTTTTGCTCGAGCCGAATTAATGGCTTAGCGCCGCATTTCGTTCGCGTCATGCCATCCCAAAAATTCTCTTTGCCTATACCGATCGATGTGGCGACGCCCAGTCCGGTACATACGACTCTTTCGCTCATAAGTTATTTCTTTTCCCCTCTATAACGTCAAAGAATGACTCCAGCCTTAGCCCAAGCGAACCCTCGTTGAAATTTCTGCGGTCGATGATATCGCCGTTCAATTCGACAAACGGAATCCCGCGCCTTTTCATTTCCCGGGCGATAAACGGAACCCCGCCGTTATACGCCCGGCAGCCCTGATGAGAGAAATGAATAACGCCATCGACGCGGAACATATCATGAAACTTATTGACCGCCTCGATCCTTCGGTTGACGTTTCCCATGGGATGGTACGCCACGCATTTCTTCGCTAAGCCTTCATACGGACGCTCAGGGTCAATATCGCTCCATAAGGAGAATAAGCTGTTTTCCTCAATAGCGATCCCGGCGTCATATGTACGCTCTATCGTTTTTATCAATTTGTTATGCAATAAGGGAATCATGCCAAGCCACATGATTCGATATTTCGGTTTAAAGAGCCGATCCAGATCAATCATTTCGCGCATCTCGTCATACAGCGCTTCCAATATCGCCAAAGGTTCCTTCCGCCCGAACTTTGTAAACATCGGATAAAGGGGGAAGACGTCGCTGACTTCCGTAAGCTGATATTTCGCGCGCATCTCGAGTATTTTATATCGTAAATCGTTGGCTTTATTGGAGCGGTCAATCGCCTTTTTCAGTGATTCAGGATCCATCTTTTTACCGATATATTCTTCGAGAAAACTCACTAAGCTTTTTATCTGCTCTTCTATATACTTAATTGACGTTTCATTTGAGTCGAACGGCATATCAAGGAAAAACGACTTGCAATTATATCTTCTGGCGATTAGCTCATACATTTTCTGCGCGTCGTCGCACATATATGAGGAAAGCGCGATCGCGCCAGGCGGCGGAATCATCTCTTCCTCAATCATCCCGATCATTACCTCAATCGGCGAGCATAACTGCATGCCTTCAAAGTGCCTCTCCGACCTTTCAATAAGCCCTTTGTTAAAATCCATCATTCCTACGCTTACCGCTAAAGGCTCATATGGAATAAACGGATAATCCATCGCGGCTATTATCTCAGAGGGCAGGAACATGCTCGTCGCGATATATTTCCCAGGAAAATCACAAAAAGCGCGGCGCGAATCCTCATAATTCATCTTCCAAATGAGTTTTTTGCTCCGCAGCATACCTTGGGAAGGCATACTCATAGCGAGCCGCAATCTTCTTACATATTCGTATTCAGTCTCATATTCAATCATCTTCACACCCTGCTTAAATAGAGATTTGGCAAAATATTGACAGGTTTGGAGCGAACGCTATATAAGCTCCATAAATGTCTCTATTTTCGTTTGGGTCGCGGCGTTAAGCTCGCTCCTGTTGTCGTTTTCCACTACCATAAAATGAGGGGAGGTTCTTTCGCCGAACAACTCCTCTTTCAGCATGACGCTGTCGTAACAATCACAAACCCGGAATTTCGCCAGATTATAGATTACCCCGTCAAAATCGCAGCTATCAAGAAGGGCGGATACATGATTGATACGATCCGTTTTGCTTTCCATTCTTGAACATAACCGGCTGTTCAAATAGGCGTAAGCTAAATTATCGAACAAATCCCCTTCCGCGCTTACTGGATAGCCCATATATGTTCCGGCGGCGCAGGTGTCGTCAAGAACTATTCTCCCGGATCGCTTTTCAATTTCGAGTATCAGCGCCCGCGATTGAAGCGGGCTTCCTAGCAAGAGAATCTTTTTCCCGCCGGCGTGGATTCCCGCTTGAAGCTTTAATGACGCGGTTACTTCTTGTAATTTATTTAAAGCCTCTCGTTTGTCTACGCTCGCCGTCATAATGGCTAGGTCATAAAAAGTTGAGCCGCTAATTTCCCCTTTATACAAACAGTCCTTTAAAAGGTCAAGCTGCGCGCGAATGGAATTGAACAACTCTATCGCGTCGCGTAATTGATCGTAAGATATCTGAGTATTAAAGCACCGTTCGAGAGAAGCGGCTAATCGGCGCAATTGCGCGCTTAAAAAAGAGACCGATTCAGCGTTTCTCTTTCTGGGCACGTCCAGCATAAATAAAAAATCGACTAATTTTTCATTATTTACCGCGTCAAACACAAATTCAGATGAAGTGCAGGAAGGGGTAAGAACCATCCCTTGCAAACCATGCTTGCCGTCAATGAGGTTATCCAAGCAGCCTTTTGCGAGCGCGGAAAAATTCGCCGCCATAAATTCCGATGAACGACCGCCGTCCAGTCGAATTTGCGGCGCTCGCTTCGGCATAAGGCCGGCCGCGTATATAATTTCTTCCGGAACCATAGAACAGTTCCAACCTATGCGATATTTTTCTGATGTCATATTGTAGCCTTCACATTCAAGTTATTTTTTTATACGAACAATTTAAACAGGATTAGAGTTAGTCGCGATTTGAACCAGGTTTCGAATATCCGTTCTTATTCTGTCGTCTGATATTTCCGATCCGGAAATAGACTCAACAACCCATTCTTGATAAGGGATTCCCTCCGCGTCAAAAACTTCCCGCAATTCGCCTACGCTTCCGCTTGTCGATTTGCATTTCGCGTACGAAAATCCAAAAGCGATATCTATATGATATTCTTTTATGATTTTTGACAATCGCTTCTTTCTGCGCTTGACGCCGTTGAGGTAGGTTCCCGATAAATACTTATTCGCGAAAGAAAGCAAAGAGGCGTCCGTTTGTAAATCTGACGCGTTGCAACTGGATATTTCATCGTATACGATATCAATGCCGAATTCTTTTTCGATCTCCTTAATTAGTCTTTTTTTCCTGAGAGGAATAACGTTTATCCATAAAGCGCGCAACTTTCCTCTATCATTGACGCGCCTTGAAACCAATTCTTCCAACAGCGTTTCATACATTTTCTGGTTTTGTCGATCGCCGAACAAGACTTGACTTCCGTATAGATATGGGAAATCAGATCCTGAAACATTGAGGTTGCCTTTCCGTTCCGCCTTTATGCGATCAAGCGTTTGATACGTATTGCTGGAGCGGTTCGTTACCTCGACAAAATGATCAAAATCAAAACGCTTACCAGTAATGTTTTCTAAAAAACTTATAAAGTTTTTCATCTGAGAGACGACATATCTTTGCGTCTCATGACTGCAAGCATCGTGCCAAAACGGTATGTCGAAGATAAAGCGCGGCTTTTGATGTCGATTCGCAAGCAGCTTTATCATTTCAAATTGATCGTTACACATATACGAAGAGCCTATAAACGCGTCGGGCGCAGGCAGCAGACCTCTTTCAAAGGCGCCTATAGTAATTAGCGGATATGGGCAGACGTCTAATCCTAACCCGATGTTCGACGACGCTTCCAAACATTTATCGCGTTCCGACATTCCCATAGATTCAATTATCGGAGCCACTTCTTCCGAGTCTAAAGAAGCGATCTCGAAACTCAGCAATATTTCCGACGGAATAAGCGTAGTCGTAAATACCCGGAGATCCGCGCCAAAATAATGATCGACGCGCGAGAATACCCTTCGCGAATCCTGTCTCCACGCGTCCAGCTCTTGATATCCGCTCAGCCCGCTAATTCTCTTAACATGATTATAGTAGACATTCATGAGTTTTTCTCCGACACATTTGCGCGATTGTTTCTATCTGAGTGACGACATTCATTGACGGTTTGTTCCAATCCGCAATATTAATTTTGAAAACCGGGATATTCTCCGCAAGAAACTGTTCTCTAAATTTCATATAATAATAGGATGAGGTGACGCAAAATTCCATAGAGACAAAAATCGCGGCGATAGGAGAGTATGCGTTTATATCGTTTTTGAGACTTGTTATCTCCGCTTCTGAAGACATGTCTCTCATGCAGGAAAAGCGCTTTGATATTTCCTTAAAATCTAAGTTTCCGCCAGATGGGTTGGCGACAATGCCGCCGACAAGGTCGCCGACAATGTCGCCGGCGACCTTCAGACCCTCCGGCGACACGCGGCCGCATTTCCTTCGAATGACGGCGTTCAGCTTATTAGCGTCAAGCAAAGATTCAAACCAGGATGGAAGGCTGACGCCGGAAACATATACGGGCAAGCGGTTCGCACGAGGTTCAAAACTAACCGGTTCTTCCGCCAGACCTCTAAGATACGCGGCCACATCGAACGCTCCGCTAAAACTGTTCCCGACCATATATTCAATTTGTTCAAACAGATACTGAATTGAGTCCTCATTGAATACCCTGGGGATATTTATCGTATATGCCCTTACATTGGTCTTTGAAAGCGTATCCGCCAACTGCTCCTGTTCGTGGCAGCAATTTGTGAGTATTATTCCGTCAAGGATTTGATTATCGCTGACCGCACTCGCTATCGCGCGGATTACGCAGCATTTATTTGATCCCGATTGAGATAAATTATAGTTGACGTTCTCATATGTAATCGTTCTTAAATCTACAGGCGACACATGAAGCGATTTCAGGAATTCAGCTCCAATTAACGGACAGTAAAAGCCTATTCGCATTGTCGTAATTTTCTCCTTATGAAATCCCCGCCAATGATAGCCGCGCCATAAGCTGCGGAAAAACGCGGCTCATCAGGAATTGTAATATGACATTCCAAGAGCTGTTCCAGCCAATAAACGAGATTTCCGTGCGTCGCTAATCCGCCGGTTAAGACAATATGATCCGTTAATCCGAATGTTCTGACCATATTCGCGATTCTTCCGGCTAACGAGTGATATAAGGAATTGATGATCCGCGAAACATCCTTTCCTTCGGCGATAAGCGAGATGATCTCCGTCTCCGCGAAGGTAGCGCAGGTTGAGTCTATAGATAATACGCCTTTTTCACATATCGGGCTTTTTGACATTTCTTCCAAAGAGCAACCGAGTATGCCGGCGGCCTTTTCAATAAACCGTCCCGTGCCCGCGGCGCATTTATCATTCATCGAAAAGCGCGCGAGTTGAGAATTTTCTACGCTGATAATCTTTGTATCCTGACCGCCGATGTCAATGACCGTTTTACAATTACGGTCAAGCGCTGAAACGCCTTTCGCCTGACATAATATTTCAGTGGCCGCGCAATCCGCCCAGCCGATTTTTTTTCTGCCGTATCCTGTAGAGCACGCCGCCGCTATCTCGACGCCAATGCTTTTCATAAAGTCTTGTTTTTCAACAAGTTTTATGTTCAGCGGATTTGTCGGAAATGATTGTCTCCACAGTGCATTAGCGTCGTCATCGACGCAGACGATTTTAATGCCGGTCGAACCCACGTCTATCCCCAGATAATTTACCGTTGAAGCGGCTTGGTTATCCATTTATAGCTCCCCGCAGATCACGTTCTCAACACTGAAAATTTCATGGTCGCCCACTTTAATGCCGCCGGCTAAGATAGTCTTGCCGGATATTGATTTTACAACGTAAGCGTCAACAATCATTTGATCTCCCGGATACGCGTTTCCCAAAAAATTAACGCCGGCCAATACGCCCAAAAGCGGCAATCCGCTAAAATCGCAAACGATTCCCGCCCCTTGAGCGAAAACCTCTATCATGAGTGACGGCGGAAACGGCGTACCGGGTTTCTCGCCCCAAAAGACATAATCATTTGAAGAAACGTTTTTCAAGGCTTTAATCGTTTTTCCGGGGATCAGTTCAATAATTCCGTCGATATGCGCAAACGGAAAGCGATGAGGCGCGTATTCGCCTATTTCAGCGTATCGCATCGCTATTTTTTGCGTTTTGGTTTCATATATAAATTGCTCAAGCGGTTCTTCAAGCTTCTTCCCTATGACAAACGTTCCATATGATATCCGTTCGCCTTCCACAAGCATTGCGGCGTCGATTTCCTGACCTTGCTCTACATCTTTAACATATTTCAATTTTATTGTCGCGATCTGGCCCGGAGACGCCTTTTTTACATAGCGGAATTTTTTAATATACTTTATCGCCGTGTCCGTATACCCCATTGATTCTAAAAATAGTTTGGCCGCCGATACAGCCAATTCCAATTGTAAAACGCCTGGATATATCGGGTTTTTGGGATAATGCCCTTCGAAAAACACAGCGGCGGCGGGAATTGTTTTTGTCGCCGAGCATTCGTTGTCATGGCGGATAACTTCATCAAAGCCTAATATTTCCTTCATGAATCCGACCATTCCTTCCGCGCGTGGAAAACCGCAAAATTAGTAAGTCGCGGCGCTAACGCGATTTGACAAAGATGACTATCCAGACAAGGCATAAAGATCTTGGGGCTCCGCCCCAAACCCCGCCGGGGTTTTCGGCCCCGGACCCCGCGCCGCGCGTTTGCGCGGCTTCATGAAGCGATTGAATAGTCATATTGACAAAATATTAAAGGATTTATCGCTATAACGCCGCGTTCTTGTTATTCTGACGCGCTCAAAATCATTCCCATGCAGTTCCCGCACGGATCAAATGACGGTATCAGCGCGTTTTTCATCTTGCGTTCCATCGCCTTTTCGACTACATAATTTAACGGCGCGATTGGATTTTTCAAATTAACGATATAAGGCGCCTGTTGTTTCATGATGGAAACGATCGCCAGCAGAATCGAAAACGCCCCTCCGACGCTAACCGCTTCGCCAATTGATGATTTCGCCGATATAACAGCCGGCGAATTTTCGCCAAACAGCTCGTAAAGCGCTAAAGCCTCGATCATATCGTATGCCTTCCAGCCATTTGCGGAAGCGGAAATAACATCTATTTCATCAAGAGAAAGATTCGCTGATTGAATCAACGTTTTAATAATTGACGCGTATCGGTCGGCCGCGGGATTCGCGAAATATGATTGATTGCCGCAACCGGTATATCCCTGATGTACATATTTGATTTCTCCATATATTGGCCTATCTCGCCGCTGGGGTTCCTCTATCTTTTGTAAAACAAGCGCGACCGCCCCTTCGGCGATTACGCATCCGTTCGCGGACTGATCAAATGGAGCGCATTTCTCATCGCCGCCGCCGCTCCCGGACAATATGCCCTGTGAACTATAATGCAAATAGGCTTGTTCATTAAGATCCTCGACGCAGCCGACAAGCGCGACGTCCAGCTTGCCTGATTCAAGTAATTCGACGCTGTGATTGACCGCCTCCAGCATCGTGACGAAGCCGCCGTTAATCGTAATGTTATGCCCCATAGCGCCTGTTAGAATGGATACGTGGCTGGCTGCCGCGTTAATAGTCGTTTTGGGGAAATCCGCGGGATTAACCCAAAGAGGCGATTCTTCCATAAGCGATTGCGTGTCAAAATCGCTTATGCTTTTTAAGCTTCCGAACGTAGTCCCGATAATAACTCCGACCCTATGTTTGTTTGAATCGTCTATCTTTAGTTTCGCGTCCTCGATGGCCATAGCCGCCGCCGAGCAAATGAAACTTGTCCCGCGATCCATTTTCCGCAGGATTTTTTTAGGGAGATACTGAGAAGGATCAAAGCCCTTGACCTCTCCCGCAAGTTTGTTCTCGTATTTTGAAGCGTCAAAAGAAGATATTTCGCTAATGCCATTGGCTGATTTTATCGCCGCGTCGGCAAACGCGTGGAAACCGTCGCCGATAGCGCTTACTACTCCGATACCGCTAATTCCAATTCTATTTTTCACTCTCCGGTCATTCCTTTTGAAGATTTATGTTTTTTAGGATAACGACGCCGTTATTGCCTCCAAACGCGAAGCCGTTCGATTGTCCATATAGAATTGGGGCGTCTATGTTTCGCAAAACGCAGTTAATGTTCAGTTCCGGGTCAACGATCTCGGTATTGCTGATCCGAGGCATTTTATTATGCCGCATGGCGAGAGCTATCGTAATAACGTTCAGCGCGCTCGCGGCTCCCATTGTATGTCCGACTACCGATTTATTCGCGGTTACCGGCGTCTTGTTTCCGTAAATGGCGTTAATGGCTTTCGCCTCAAAAAAATCATTCGCCTGAGTGCCGGTGCCATGCGCGCAAATAATGTTTATTTCGTCCGGCTCTATGCCGGCGTGAGCTAACGCGTTTCGCATGGCGAGAGAAATGCCGGGTTCAGAGAGGCGCGTCATATGGAAAGCGTCGCAGCTAACGCCGTACCCCGCCACTTCGGCGTAGATACGCGCGTTCCTCTTTCTCGCGCGCTCTAAGGATTCCAATATAATGATCGCCGCCCCTTCACTCACGACCATTCCGTTTCTGGCGTATGAAAACGGGGCGCAATAATCCGGCGTAGTCGCGCCTAATCTGTTAAAGCCTGTAAATGTTTTTCGAGAAAATGAGTCCGCGCCGCCGACAATCATTATCTCCGCTTTTCCCGCCATGATTTTTTCATACGCGTACGCGACGGCGTGATTGCTGGCTGTGCAGGCGGACGCGATCGAGCAGGCCGGCCCCGAGATTTGAAACTCCCTGGCGATTGAGTATGTAATCCTTTGGGTAGCGGTTAAGCGGCAAGCGTCATTATCTATCTCAGAATCGACGCCCGCGAAATAAAGATTCATTTTCTCAATGGAACGGGATTCGCCGTCAGTCGTTCCAACCGCGGTTCCGGTTATCGATTCGCTTAAGCTCTCATAAGGAATGCCCGCGTCCGCTATGGCCAGATACGCCGCGCTTAACGCAAGCTGACTGGTTCTGCCTAAAAAATTCTTCTTTTCATCAAAACGCGGAATATATTTCTCGGGGCTGAATTCTCTTATTTCTCCGCCAATATGAACATTGTACTTACTTGTGTCAATATAGCTCACAGGTCCGTAGCCAAGGTTCCCTTGACAAAGGTTTTCCCAAAATTCGGCGGTATTGTCTCCAATGTTACTAATGAGACCGCAGCCTGTCATGACGACTCGACAATCTCCGCTCATTCCCGCAGCCGCCTCCTCTCAAAAAGCGGGCGTTTTCCCCATATTACTTCGCGACAATTTGTAAACGCAACGGTTATTTGACTTTCGCCATAACTTCCTCTACAACCTCTATCACACTTTTGAGATTTACCATTCTTTTTAAAAGTTCTTCAGGAATCTGAATCTTATATTTTTTTTCGAGCGTGGCCATGACTTCGAGAGCTTTTAATGAATCAGCGCCCAAATCGTTAATGAAATGCGTATCCATTTTGATCTCATCCGGTTCAACTTCCATAATTTCAACGACTATTTCCTTAATCTCTTCCGTTAAATTTTGCATATAAGCTCCTTCTTTCTTTAGATTTGTCGTTTTATGCGTATTGTTTGTTACCTCGGTAAGAAATTGACGCATTTAATAACCGCTATAATCACTTGGACTAAATCGGTATCATTGATGCGTACCTGTTTAATATCTTCATTTCGCGTCTTTTCGGCTTATTTTCCGCCACGCTTTGTCAGCGCTCTTTGCGTATAGTCTTCGAATGCGCTTGTTCGCGCTTCCGCGTTTGGCGAAAAATCATCACAAAATCCGCTATAAAGTAAGATCTCAAACAGGCTCTTAAATCAAGCCTCATTGGTTAAAGACCTCAAGCCTTCCGGCCGACACGCGTTTGAAAATTAGAGACGCTCCCTACATCGCCTTGTGAGCCCGGCGTGGGCGTATTAAAAATCATAGAAAAGCGCCTGAAGAAGCCGTAAAAACATAATGCTTTCATTTCGAAAAATTAGTTTTTAACGCTTTTATATGTGATATTAGCGCATGACGAAAATGCGCCTCCTTTCTTAGAGAATTGCGTTAGGCCGATTAATTTAAATAAATGGTTATGTTCTAAAATGTAGTTTAGGATAGAAATCCGCAAAAAACGGCGGATGACATCACGTGGTGATGATGGAAGCAATATGCCTCGCTAAGGGAGATAAGAATGTAGCTTTGGGTTAGAACATCATTCGCGCGAATCAACGTAATGGCTCATGAAGCCCGCTGTTTCCTCACAAAGGACTAAAGAATCTTTTGCGAGGCGCCTTCCATGCGATGATAATGCCGTAATGGCGTCGCCAGGCCGGCGCTAATGTAAATGCAATCATTGGATATTCCAAGTTTTCGTTCTTTGGAGCCATACTTACGGGTCTTGCATAAAGATTCCAGGAAAATTATCACATTGATGTAAAATTATGTAAAATATCTTATCTGAATGTATAATACCACGGTGATATTAGGCTGTCAATATAAATGTTTCCGTTTTATATAATATATTAACGTCATTTTCAGAGGGAATTTTAGTAATTTTGCACAACAGCGTAAAATGCCGCGCTTGGCAGTATAAATGTAACCGTTGAGCTTAAGAATGCCTGTAGCGAAGAGCTAATAAGCGGGGATCGTATCAATATTATCCCCAATATGTCGTTAATAGGATTATAATGGCGGCTTCGCAAAGCCAAAATGGCATTAGAGCCTGTTCAAGATCTCCTTTCGCGTTTGGCGAAAAATCATCACAAAAAATCCGCCAAAAACGAGATTTTAAACAGGCTCTTAGAATAAATGTTTTTATGGCGCATATAAAAAATCTCTTGATATTTCAAACAAGCGCCATTAGAATAATATAAAACGGCGCCTGTTGTACAGGCGCCGTAAGTAAATGAGAGAGGCGGCGTTGTCTATGACCGAAGCGAATATTGAACTCTTTGAAAAACTCTCCAGGCTGCAATGGATGTTGCACAAACATCATTTGCGCGGTTACGCTGAAAACGGTCCCATGGCCAATCCCACGCGCGGGCAGGGCAGAATCCTCGCCATGCTCAAAATGCGGGATGGCGTCAGCGCCAAAGATCTGTCCTATCTGTTGAGCATTCGGGTTTCCTCGCTCAATGAATTGCTCGCCAAGCTTGAAAAGAACGGATATATTGTCCGCGAACCTTCTGAGGTCGACAAGCGCGTGATGTTGGTTAAGCTTACTGAAAAAGGCAGAAACGAACGGCAACAGGATTTTTCAGATATGTTCTCCTGCCTTTTGGAAGATGAACAAAAAACGTTTGGACAATATCTTGATCGTGTGATTGCATCGTTTGCGATGGAATTAGGCGATGATGACGATGACACGGACCTGGATCAGCGGGACCGGATTCGTGAGCGCATTGGCGACGAAATATTTGACATGCTCGCGTTTACGCGCCGAAATGGGTTTGAGTCCAGTCAAGGTTTTAGCTGTTCCCCGCGTCATAACCTCCATATGGAGAGCTGAAAGGGAGGGAAAGATCGAATTGGCCCAGAAGCCCGCGCGATACGGGAGCTAAATAATTAATATCCGCAGTTTGCGACGCTGCGCCGCCGTTCAGAAAAACCGAATGGCGGCGCCATTTTTTTTGCGCCTTTTTCCGTACATGATTTTCAATAGCGTGAAAAACCTGTTTCGGTTTTTTGCGCTTAGGATTCGTCAAACAATAAATTGATGGAATTTCACGCCGCGACTTCGTAGTCAGGCAAGGCGGGAGAAGGAGACATGCCCGGGGCGGTATGGCGACCGATGATAACGCGGCCTGACGGCGAAAGGGCAAGTGAAAAACATCGAGATATTGTTTGACGAGTCCTTAATCGTAGTATCTCTAATTTTTGAGTTTATCCTCTATATTGAGTTGACATTGATATTTAAAGACAGTATAATGATATTCGTTTCTTGGCGGGGAGTGGCTCAGTTTGGTAGAGCGCTTGGTTCGGGACCAAGAGGTCGTCGGTTCAAATCCGGTCTCCCCGATTGACCGCGCGAAAAAAGGACGCGTTTCCGAATTAATGGAGCGGTCTTTTTTTGTTACCGGGATGTTCGTTTAGTTTTTTCGCTGTACAAATCCAGCCTTTTACTTTATTATCTATATATCCATATTTCGTGAGAGGGGTCAGGGTATGATTATTAAAAACATGGTTGAACTTATGCGCATAGTTAATTCTGAACACAGCGACCCGCATCATATACTCGGAATGCATGAGACGGAATATAAAGGCGAAAAATGCCAAGCCGTGCGGGCGTTTATGCCGGCCGCCAGAAAATTAACCGTCATAGAGGACGGCGAAGGAAACCGTTACGAGTCGGAGCTTATACACAGCGACGGCTTTTTTGAGGCCATCATTCCGAACAAACGAAAAAAATTCAAGTATTATCTTGAGATAGAAAACAACGAGGGTTTTACCTGGGAAAGCTATGACGCGTACAGTTTTCCGCCGACTATCCAGGAGATGGATCTTTATTTCTTCGGGGAAGGCACGCACTATCAAATCTATGAAAAGCTTGGAGCGCATATCCGCGTTGTGGAAGGCGTATACGGCGTGTCTTTTGGCGTATGGGCCCCGAACGCCAAACGGGTGAGCGTAATAGGCGATTTTAATAATTGGGACGGCCGCAGGAATCCGATGCGCGCGCTGTATAATTCCGGCGTTTGGGAATTGTTTATACCGGGACTTGGCCACCTTGACCGTTATAAGTTAGAGATAAAAACGCATGACGGCGGAGTGTTTGAAAAGATGGATCCGTACGCCAATTTCTTTGAATTGCGTCCTAGTCGCGCCTCTTTTGTCTATAATATAAACGCGTATGAATGGGAAGACGAAAAATGGATGCTTGAACGTAAAGAAGACCCGCTTAAAAAGCCCATGAATATTTACGAAGTCCATTTAGGCTCGTGGCGGCGCGTTCCGGAGGAAAACGACAGGTTTTTAAGTTATACCGAAACGGCGGACAGGCTTATACCGTACGTGAAGGAGATGGGCTATACGCACATAGAGCTTATGCCAGTCGAGGAATTTCCGTTTGATGGTTCGTGGGGCTATCAGGTGACCGGATATTACGCCCCGACAAGCCGCTATGGCAGTCCGTCCGAATTCATGGGGTTCGTTGACAAAATGCACCAAAACGGCATAGGCGTCGTACTCGACTGGGTGCCGGCGCACTTTCCGAAAGACGCGGAAGGTCTTGGGCGTTTCGACGGCAGCGCTCTTTACGAACACGCTGACCCGCGACAAGGCGAGCATCCCGATTGGGGCACATATATATTTAATTATGGGCGCAATGAGGTTAAAAACTTTTTAATATCAAACGCTATCTTTTGGCTTCAAAAATATCATATAGACGGTTTGCGCGTGGACGCCGTGGCCTCCATGCTTTATCTGGACTATGGCAAACGAGGCGGCGAGTGGGTTCCGAACAGGTATGGAAATAACGTAAACCTTGAGGCGATTGAATTCATCAAGCACATGAATTCCATAATAGCCGATAAGATCCCCGACGCGCTTATGATAGCCGAGGAATCGACGGCGTGGGCGGGGGTGTCGAGGCCTGTCCGCGACGACGGACTGGGGTTCAATTTGAAGTGGAACATGGGATGGATGAACGATGTCCTCACGTATATGTCTAAAGAGCCTATACACAGAAAATATCACCACAACGACATAACGTTCAGCATGATATACGCTTACACCGAAAACTTTGTATTGGTTCTTTCCCATGATGAGGTAGTGCATGGCAAACGCTCTCTTGTAAATAAAATGCCGGGCGACCTTTGGCAAAAATTCGCGAATTTACGCCTTTTGTACGGTTTTATGATAGGGCATCCGGGCAAAAAACTTCTTTTCATGGGCGGTGAGTTCGGGCAGTTTGACGAATGGAGCGAATATAAGAGCATCGACTGGTTCTTGCTCCAGTACGATCATCATGACTCAATGCGACGTTATGTAAAAGAGTTGAACCATTTTTATCTAGCCGAAAAGTCGTTATGGCTCAACGATTTTTCACCGCGCGGCTTTTCATGGATAAACTCTGGAGACGCTGATTCCGGCATATTGACTTTTTATCGCACGGGAGAAAACGACGACGACATGACATTGTTCGTTTGCAACTTTACGCCGGTAGTAAGAAACGGTTTCCGGATCGGCGCGCCCTATGACAAAACCTATATTGAAGTGTTTAACAGCGACAACGAGCTTTACGGGGGAAGCGGCGTAATTAACTCGGCGCCTATCAAGGCTGACGCCATAAATTGGGACGGGCGCGAGTACAGCTTTAAACTCGATACGCCGCCGCTGGGGATAGCTGTTTTTAAAATCCACAAAAAATAGTAGCGCCAGTGATTAGAGCCTGTTCAAGATCTCAATTTCGCGTCTTTTCGGCTTATTATCCGCCACGCTTTGTCAGCGCTCTTTGCGTATATTCTTCGAATACGCGGCGTCCGCGTTTTTGCGTTTGGCGAAAAATCATCATAAGAATCCGCTAAAAACGAGATCTTGAACAGGCTCTTAGCGGCGCGTTGCGTAAGGACTCGTCAAACAATATCTTGATGTTTTTCACTTGCCCTTTCGCCGTCAGGCCGCGTTGTCGTCGGTCGCCATACCGCCCCGGGTATATCTCCTTCCTCCGCCTTGCCTGACGACAAAATCGCGGCGTGAAATTTCATCAATTTATTCTTTGACGAATCCTAAACCGCGCCGCAGGCGAAAATTCTACCGTATGGAGGGATAAACGCGTTGTTTAAAAATAAATATGGAGAATTGCGCTCGGGAATCTCTATAGCTATAGCTATGGTCTTATATTTCGTCGTCTTCTCGGTATTTTTGAGCGTAATAGCCTCATCGCTTTTAGCGGGAAGAGGGGAGCTGGTAAATAGCGAAGCTCTCAATGAGAACCTCACGCTCGTTTTCGAAAATGAGGTTAAAACCAATCCGTTATATATATTGTTCGCGGAAGCGCTAAGTTTGGCGACCGTTCTTGCAACGTTTAAGCTTACGTATAAGCGGCCGTTTACGCAGATGGGCTTCGCGAAAAGACAGTGGTTCGGCAAGTTCGTTTACGGCTGCGTTTTCGGCGTAATCGCCATAAGCGCGGTATGCGTTCCGATGTTTTTGACCGGTGCCGTGACTATAACGTCCATAGATTTTCCGAACGGGCTGTTTTTAGCGTGGATACCGGCCTATATATCCATAGGCTTCGCGGAAGAGGCTCTCTTTCGCGGGTATTGCATGACCGCGCTTAAGACGACGCGCAGCAAATACGCCGTGATAATAATTCCAAGCGTTTTTTTCGCGGTTCTGCACGCCTCTAACTCTGGGTTTGACTTCGCGTCCTTCGCGCTTCTGAATTTATTTCTGTCAGGCGTAATGTTCGGGCTGATGTTTTTGAAAAGCGGCTCTATTTGGATTCCCGCGGGTTTTCATGCGATATGGAATATGTTTACCGGTATAGTATACGGAATGTCGGTAAGCGGGTCATTTAATTCGGCGTCCATAATTAAATCGGACATGACAGGTTCCTCGCCTTTGATTACTGGCGGAGACTTTGGTCCGGAAGCCAGCGTTACAGTAATCGCGGTCGCGATTTTAAGTTCGGCGTTCATGTTGTTCGCGTATAAGCCCAAGACGCCGGCTGAATGGACCGTCGATAGTGATTTGCCGTTTATAAAAGGGTAGTGAGATCGCGGCGAAAGGATAGAAAAATATGGATTATTCCGTCGGCGATGTTGTGAAAACGAAAAAAAGCCACCCGTGCGGCGGCGACGAGTGGGAGATATTGCGCGTAGGCGTTGACTTCAAGATGCGCTGCGTCAAGTGCGGACGGCTGGTTATGCTGCCGAGGGCTAAATTTGAAAAAGCGGTTAAATGAAGTTAGCAAAAAAAAGGGGACGGCTGATGTCAGCCACTCCTTTTTTTAGTCGATATTTCTTTAAAGGGCGTTCTCAAACAATGTTTTTACGCCTATGGATATCAGAAGCGCGCCGCCGATAGCTTCCGCCGCCGATTTGAATTTAAGCCCGAATTTAGCTCCTATCGCTACGCCCACGCAAGACAGCGTGAACGTAATGACGCCTATAAAAACAGAGGCGGCAAAAATCGACACATCAAGAAACGCGAACGACACGCCGGCGACAAGCGCGTCAACGCTTGTCGCCACAGCTAAAGAAAGCAGTTTTAAACTTGACGCGTACTCAAACGTAACGCAGGATGGATTTTTGTGAGCGCTGGAAATAATCATGCGCGCGCCAATGATAAACAACAGCCCGGCGGCCAGCCAATGCCCTACGCTTAAAACGCTTCCGACCAGACGGGAGCTTAAATAAAACCCGATAAGCGGCATTCCCGCTTGGAACAAGCCGAAATACAGGCCGACTTCAAGCATATTTTTTAAACGCGAGCCTTTGTTGGCAAGCCCGGCGCATATAGCTACAGCGAAAGCGTCCATAGATAGCCCGAGGGCCAATAAAAACAGTTCGACTAATCCCATTTATCCCGCCCCGTTTTTTAAAAGAAAGCGTTAAAAGAAATCGCGTCGATGTCCGCTCCAGCGTTTTATCGATATGACAATCGCGATTAAACTCACGGATTATAACATCGCGAAATATGTTTGTCAACATAATAAATTCATGCAGGCACGGCATTGTAGATTGCAAGTTTAATTGCCCACCATATATTCCCAGTTACATGTTGTTGGTTTGGAATTTTTTAAGACGCCATCTGGGCAGCTGTTTGATAAGCTAGTATTTTGCGAGGATAGTTGTTCACCCAATCCTCAATCCGTTGAAGCTCTCTCTCGGTTAGCTTGCCTATATCTGTCCCCTCGGGGACGAACCGCCTAAGGATCCGGTTGCCATTCTCGTTACTGCCCCGTTCCCAGCTACTGTATGGATGGGCGTAGTAGCCTTCCTCACATTTTGCCGCTTTCCTGATGGCCTCGCTGTTCAGAAATTCGCTGCCGTTGTCGGCCGTGATAGTCTTAAAAACAGCGGAGAAATCACCTTTTACGCGCCGTCTTAACCGTCGGATGGCCGCAGCCACTTCTTTTTGTGTCTTGTTCTTCACCAGCGCATACAGCGCCTTTCTCGTCTTGCGCTCCACAAGTGTGAGAATCACCGACTTTGTCCCTTGCTTGCCTATGACTAAATCAATCTCCCAATGCCCACACTCCGTCCGCTCATCCGCTTCCTTTAGGCGTTCCGCTATGCTCTTCCCACTTTTGTCGTTTAGCGCCACTGTACGGATTTTCCGGTAATCACGCTTCTTGCTGTCTTTTTTTACCCACAGGTCTTTATTGCTGATCCCGGCGAATATCCCGCCGCCGATGTAGTTGTAAAGCGTCTTTGTGCAAATCTTCGTTTCAAATGGCAGGCTCTCAGCCTCAATATGGCCTATGATAGCGTCCGGCGACCAACGTTCCTTCTTGATCTTATCTTCGATGTGACGCGCCAATTTGTGGTCATGTCCGATTTTTAGCCCTCTGCCTTTGCCCGCCGCGGCTTCCCCATGCTTCCTTTGCCCCACATCCGCAAGATAGACCGTCCGCTCGGTCCAGTCGCTGTTCCGTAGTGTGGTCAGACCACGGGCTAGCTCCCGCTCGATGGTCCGTCTGTCTCGTTTCGGCGTCAACGCCGCCCCTATCTCCGCTGCCCTGAACCCTTTCTGAAACAGCGCCTCAATTTTACACCGATCTTTTTCCGTAAGCTGTTTCCATTTCTTTGTCTTTGTGTTACTCTATACTTGACTCATCGCGGTTCCTCCAGTCAC
>JAISER010000049.1 GCA_031263985.1 Clostridiales bacterium
ATAAAGCTATCTGACAAGTAATTTCGCTCTGGATATGTATATGACGTCGCCTTCGTCAACCTTATAAGAGACGAACGGCTTCAAGCGCATGGCGTATTCGTCGCCCTTTTTCTTGATTCCGACGCCGTTCACCGACCCTAGATCCTCGATGTACCAAAATCCTTCCGAATAATTTAGCAGAGCGTGTTGGTTCGACACCAATTCGCAGTATTGCGTGTCGCTGAAATCTATGTCAACATCCTCCGCGGGGGTTGATTTTCCTATCAGAAAGGATGAAACGCCGGCGCAATGCCATTCCTTCTCACGCTCTCCGTCTTTGGCGATGAGCGCGAACCGATTGATGTCCCGCTCTTCCTCTTCTTTGTAAGCGTAGCTGGTCGAACGGCGCTCAAAAAAGAGCCACGCGGCTATGATAAGAACTACAAGTATGGCTCCGCCGATTTGCAGCGTGACGTCGGTGTTGATGAAATAAAGAAAATAAATAAACGTCGCCAGACATAATATCGTGAGAGCCGTAAACGTATATAGAAGAACGCGTTTTGTGATATCGGACATTAAAGAACGCTCCCAATGATCTGTATAATAGACCAGTCCTGGAACCTGACTCCGGCGTCCGCGCGGCGGATTTTCCACAACGCGGCGTCAGCGAAATCCTTGCCTTGCGAAAAAAAACGCTTGTAAATCCGCCGAAGTCAGGTTCCGGGATAGGTCTAATGATATTAACGTAAAAAAACACGCGGAGCGCGGAGTTACTTCGCGCCGCGAAAGCCTTTGCCGAAAATCGCTTCAAACGCGTCTTTGCTCTTCATGGGTCTTACATCGCCGTCGCCGCCGTCGAACGAGCCGCCGCCTTTCGGGCTGAACCCGAAGAAATCCTCGAACGTCTTGTTTATGTCTGACATGTCCGGGGGCGTCGACGCTTTATCGCGGCTCTTACGGGACTGAGCCCGGCGAGACTGGTCCCAACGGGACTGGCCCCCTTGTTCGCCGCCGGTTTTTTCGCCGGAGCTAAAACTGGCGTCATATTTAGCCCTTTTAGCTTCGTCACCCAAAACGGCGTAGGCTTCGTTAATTTCTTTAAACATAGCTTCAGCCTGCGCGTTGTTCGGGTTGGCGTCAGGATGATACTTTTTCGCCAAGGCGCGAAACGATTTTTTAATCTCGTCGGAACCGGCGGTTCTCAGCGTGTTGAGCGTTTTATAATAATCTTTCATGGACTAACCCGCCAGTCAAATATATTATGTATATAGAAGCGGCGGAGCCGGCGGGAGACCGCGCCGGCCTTTCGCTTCGCCGGTTAAACGGCCGCGGAGGTTCTGTTCAAAACGATTTCGAGGTTTTTGGTGTCGCCGTTAAAGTCAAGGTTGATACGGCACAAGTTCGTTTCCGGCTCTATAAAGTACGAAATGTTGTCGCCGGGCAATATGATGGAGTTGACATAGTTCTGTCTGTTTGTCCACTGACTGCATTGACTGTCCGGGTTCGCGCTGAAGAAAAACATCACGTTGTCGTACTTATAGTCGTTTGTCTGCGCGCGCATCATACGTTCTATGTAAGTGGAAACGATAGTTTTGTATACGTTTTCAAACCCGTTTTCGACAAGTTGCATGCTTCGCGCCTTGTATACGGTGATCTGCCTTATCTCCTTGCCGTCCGCCTGGTTGTTGTCGCTTGAGAATATAAACCCGAAATTGCGGTTGTTTATGCTGTCTTTTATATTGTTCGTATAGCCGCTTATCTCTTTGGCAAGCGTAGTGGGGGCCTTCAACGCGTAATTAGAAGACTCTATGTCGAAACGCACGCCTGGATACTCCTTAGTTACGTTTCTAAACCGAGAGCTTAGGAATTCCGGGCATTGGCACGCCGCCATGAGGCCGGCGGCCACGTAGCCGGCGGATATATATACCCCTTCGATCCATATTTTAAGCAAGTCTTTCTTTTCCTGAGAAATTTTGGCGCCTTCCTCCGTAGCCTCCATCAGAGAGTCTATAGTGACGCCGGATTTGTTCTTAGGCACCACGCTCATGTTCGGTAAGCACGGCACGGCGTATTCGCTGTATTCTTTCCGCGTTAAAATCTGCGCGCGATCCATGAAGTCTTCCACGCCGTTAGTGGCGACTTTAGCGAATGAAGTTTCGTCGCATGTCTCGAAGCTGAAGAACGTTTGTATCTTGTAATCGACAATGCCGTAGAGCAGAGAGGTTAGGCTTTCCATAGCGTTTATGCCGGATTTCACGACTTTTTTGTTGCCTTGGAATCTTTCGCGCGAGAGTTTCACGTTCGTCTCTTTGTTAAACTCTATGTCGCTTACGATGCCGAACCATATGGTGTTTCTAAAGTCGTTCTTATTGTTGACCGTGTTAAGGAACACTTGCAATCTCGGGAGGTTGGAGCTTTTAACCAGCATCTCCAAAGTGTCGTTGCAAACGAGCATAGTCGGAACCATGCCTTTGTTCTTGCTTTTATACTGGTCAAAAAATATGAAAGCGCCAAGAATCTTCTCTATTATAGGTTTGGCCACTTTTATGAAGTCGCTTTTAGTTTCGGAATAAAATTTAAGGTACGAGTTGTATTTTTCGACTTCCTTATGTATATCCAGTTCAATGGAATTCGTAACGGGCAACGGACAATAAGTTCTTACGACCAAGTCGCCTACATAGTCGCTCGGGGTTTCGTTAACGTTTTCATAGTCCTCGCGAAAAGCCTCCATAAGAGCGTTATTTGTGTTTTCTTCCGTGATCATAAGTTCCGTGGAGTCAGAGCGCGGACGCTCTATAATTTTGATTTCGCCGTCTTCGCCCATTGTAAGCTGGCCGGCCACGAATTTCTCTCCGCCGCCGCTTTCGCCGCCGTTTCCGGCGAGAAGCCTCTGTTTGCTATCGTCTATGGCGAGCGGGAGCATAGCCATTATGTTGTTGTAATTTCTGCTGGCCTCTTCAAACTTTATGTTGAGCTTGTCGCCGTAATCAAGCCTTAATGGGTCGGAATCGTCACATTGTTCATATTTACCGTATAGGTAATGTATCTCTTTACGCGCGGCGCGTATGTCGTCCATTACTTTTTTAGGCGAGATCATGGATAATATGCTTTCAAATTTGAAATCGACGTTTTCAATGCCCTGCGAACGCTTCGTCTGTATCATCGTAAGCAGCATTTTGATAAAATCGTTGTTGCCGTCAAGCGGAATCTCCTGTATGCAATCCTCCGGTATGGCGGACGGTTTTTTTTGCGTATATACGACTTTTTGATTCGCGGCGTTAAAGAAGCTGTATATTTTAGGCTCGAACTTGTCTAAAAACTCGTCGAATGAGCCTATAAGTAAATTTTCGTTAATTTCCTTGATTTTGTCGTCATCAAGACTTTCAAGTCCCTTGACGTCGCCGACCAAAGTCAGAAGGTCAAGCTTTTCAGGGTTAATTTCGTCAAACAGTATAGTTCTGTTAGTTTGTTCAATTATATTCATAAAATCCTCCTGTGCTTTAATTCCCTGTAACGCTTTGAAAGCGCGCGACGCGTAACGCGCTGACCGAGCCAAAACGACGCTACCTTTTTTTACTCATTATATATTATAATATTAGCAAAAGTATTATATAGTGTCAATAGTAATATATTAACGAGAGACTTGTAATCGAGCCGTTTCGCGCTCAACTTCGTTTAAACCGTGACCGTATGAACGGTTTTTTACGGTGGGTTTTGTCGCGAAATCTCGCCGAATCCATTGGGCGGCCCGCGTTTTACGCCTGGTTTAATGTGAAAAATCCTCGCCCGGATCGGCTATGCTTCAAATTAAGTTCAGCGTAAGACCATGTTTGCGGTTACCGCCAAAACTGTCAATTTGAATCGTCGTTCAAAATGTATACGGCGAATAAAAAACGTTAACAATAACATTAATCCGGACGCTGGTTACGTCCGGATAGCATATTAATTCAGAGGAGGAACAAAAGAATGGCGCAAGGAGTAAAGTGCAGCGTGGCGTCGTGTAAATACAACGAGAATTCCAGCAAGTGCAATCTCAATAATATACAAGTGGAAAAGTGCGACGCGTCAGGTGAGTCTCATGAAAAACGCCAGACCGAATGCGGTAGTTTTTCACAGGAGTAAGAGATTGACGGCGTCGATTAATTTGCGGCCGCGAAACGCGCGGCGCGATTAAAAAGTTTTTTACAAGGTTTAAAAATTAAAAAAACGCTGATTGCTCGTGTTTCTGACGCGCCATAGGCGCAAAGCGCGTTGATCAGCGTTTTTATATATAGAGGCCCTTCCTGGTTTTTAGGACTCGTCAAACAATATCTTGATGTATTTCACTTGCCCTTTCGTCGCCAGGCCGCGTTGTCGTCGGTCGCCATACCGCCCCGGGTATGTCTCCTTCCTCCGCCCTGCCTGACGACGAAATCGCGGCGCGAAATCCCATCAATTTATTGTTTGACGAATCCTTAGCTCGCGCCGCGTCAGTTATAAAAAGACGATCGACCGGGGCGGACAAGCGGTTATTGTGATAAAACGTGAATGTTTACATAAAAGCTATGGCTTTAGGATGATATTTATCACAAGCGTGAATATGCCCACAGCGAAAACATAGTAGGCGAACCCCTTGAGTTTACTGCGCTGTATGAGCTTTATCATCGCGGTTATGGCGGCGTAGCCTGTCAGCAACGCGGCGAGCGCTCCGAAGGCGAATGGCAGAACGTCTATGTTCGCCTCGACGCCGTCCGCGACCACGTGTTTGATCTGCAGCGCGAGCGATCCGGCGATAGCCGGTATTGACATCAAAAATGAAAATTTCGCCGCTGAACCCTTTTTGAGCTTTACGGCCAAAGCCGCCGTTATTGTGCTTCCGGAACGCGATATGCCCGGCGCTATCGCCACCGCTTGCGCCGTTCCTATTATAAGCGCGTCTATGTAAGTCATAGTTTTAGTGGTTTTGTGTCCGTCCTTCACGGAGTCCGCGTATAGAAGCGCAATGCCGGTCACAAAAAAGCAACCCGCCAAAAGCGGTCCGAGCGTGAAAAGGGATTCTATTAAATCACCGAACAGCAGAGCCGCGACGATGGCGGGGACGGTCGCGGCAATCAAAAGCCCCGTCGTTTTTTGAATAGGTTTTTTAATCAGATCCGATATATCGCGGCGATATACGAAGAAAATGGGGATTAAAGTGGCGACGTGTAACGTCACATCGAACATAAGCATAGGCTCTTTAATTTTGAAAAGGCCTTGAGCCAAAACAAGGTGCCCGGACGAACTTACGGGTAAAAATTCGGACAAACCTTGTATAATTCCAAGCAGTATGGCTTGCAAAACGCTCATGCTATCAATCCTTTCAGAGCAAGCGCATTGATTTTAATATAAATATATGCTTGTGTCAATCGATTAAATGACTGCCGATAGCTTTTAGAGCCTGTTCAAGATCTCTCTTTCAGCGGATCGCTGATAGCTGGCTGATAGCCGCGCGAGAGGTCTATAATATCATATAGTTAAAAAATAGCGGAACATAGGCTTCGCTGTTCGCTAAACTTTATAAAAATGATTGTTGAATATTTAAAATTCGTGTGATATTATAGTTGAGCGCGTGAAATTTAAACGTTTCGCGCTTGTCCAATGCTCGGAACTAGGAGTCTCCGCCCTGTTCCTAGCATGCGGGGAATAAGAGGGAGGCGATGTAGACGACCTTCCGAATAAATTAATTTAGGAGGAGTTAGCAGTGCTCAGGGAAAAGAAAGAAATAATCTCCAAATTCGGCAGGAAAGAAAATGATACCGGTTCGCCGGAAGTGCAAGTCGCCCTTCTTACGGAAAGGATAAACCATCTTACGGAGCATCTAAAGCTTCATAAGAAAGATCATCATTCGCGGCGCGGCCTTTTAAAGATGGTTGGCCAAAGGAAGGGGATTTTGAACTATATAAAGGATAAGGATGTAGTCAAGTATCGCGAGCTTATAGCTGAACTGGGGCTTAGAAAATAATGTCGCGGCGCGGGCGGCGGTTTTTTTTAATTTGAGATTTACGCGCGGATACTGAGAGGAGAAAAATTTTTAATGCTAAGAAAATACGAAATGGATTTGGCCGGGAGAAATCTTACGGTTGAGATCGGCGGCGTCGCGGAACTGGCGAACGCCTCGGTCGTAATGCGTTACGGCGACACGGTCGTTGTCGTCGCGGCCACCGCTTCGCAAAAGCCAAGGCCGGGTATAGATTTCTTTCCGTTGAGCATAGATTACGAGGAAAAACTGTATTCCGTGGGGAAGATACCCGGCGGTTTCATAAAAAGAGAAGGGCGCCCGACCGAAAACGCCATATTGACATCCCGTCTTATAGACCGTCCGATACGTCCGCTATTTCCGAAAGACTACCGTAACGACGTCGCGGTGGTGGCCACCGTTTTGTCCGTAGACCAGGACTGCTCGCCTGAAATAACCGCGATGATAGGTTCGTCAATCGCTTTGTCCATTTCAGACATCCCTTTCGACGGTCCTACCGGCTCCACAAACGTCGGTTTAGATGACGATGGAGGCTTCATGGTCAATCCGACATCCGCTCAAAGGGACAACGCCAGGCTTAATTTAACCGTAGCGTCAACCAGAGAAAAAGTTATGATGATAGAAGCCGGCGCGGATGAGGTGCCCGAAGCCGTTATGATGGCGGCCATACAGTTCGCGCACGAGCAGAACGTAAAAATCGTGAATTTTATTGACGACATCGTAGCGGAACTGGGCAAACCCAAACATAGCTACCAAAAAAACGACATTCCGGAAGATTTTTATAAGAAGGTAATCGAATATATAGGCGACGCTCGCATGGAAGAAGCGGTTTTCAGTGAGTTGAAACAGAATCGCGACGAAAAGATTAACGCTATAACGAATGAGATTATAGAACGCTTTGAACGAACGGATGAATTTTCAAATTTGGAGGGCGATTTGGCGTCGCTCGTGAATGACGCGGTGTATAAATTTGAAAAATGCGCCGTAAGGCGTATGATACTAAGGGATCATAAGCGTCCGGACGGCAGAAGGCTTGATGAAATAAGGGAACTGTCCGCTATAATAGATTTTCTGCCACGAACGCACGGTTCGGCTGTTTTTAAGAGAGGTCAAACCCAGGTATTGACCGTTACGACGCTTGGCTCCATGGGCGAGGCGCAGCGGCTCGACGGGTTAGACGAACTTGAGGAAAACAAGCGCTACATGCATCATTACAATTTTCCCAGTTATTCCGTAGGCGAGACAAGGCCGTCGCGCGGCCCGGGCCGCCGCGAAATAGGTCATGGCGCGCTTGCTGAACGCGCTCTTTTGCCGGTGATACCGTCTGAAGATGAATTTCCTTACGCCATACGGCTGGTTTCCGAGGTGCTAAGCTCGAACGGCTCTACGTCGCAGGGCAGCGTATGCGCAAGCTCACTGTCTCTTATGGCCGCCGGAGTGCCGATAAAACGTCCTGTCGCGGGCATATCGGTCGGTCTGGTTACAGGCGACTCAGACGATGACTTTACGCTTTTGACGGACATACAAGGCGTGGAGGACTTTTTCGGGGATATGGATTTTAAAGTGGCCGGCACGAGCGTAGGCATAACCGCCATACAGATGGACATAAAAATACATGGTCTGACTGGCGATATAATACGTATGGCGCTCGAACGCACGCGTAAAGACCGCCAATATATACTGGATGAAGTTATGCTTAAAGCTATAGATAAGCCGCGAGATGACATTTCGCCTTACGCGCCGCGCATGGCGCTCGTAACGATTAAGCCCGAAAAGATAGCCGACATAATAGGCGCGCGCGGCAAGGTCATAAAGAAAATCATGGAGGACTCCGGAGTGGATAAAATCGACACGGAGGATGACGGACGCATATTCATATCCGGGGCTACCACTGAAAGCGTGCGAAAAGCTGTCGAGCTTATCAAGCTCATAGCGAACGACCCCGAACTTGGCAAAATTTACACCGGTAAAGTGACGCGTCTTATGGCTTTTGGAGCGTTTGTGGAAATCGCGCCCGAAAAGGAAGGTCTTGTGCATATTTCACAACTCGCTAAAGAACGCGTGAAGCAAGTCGGCGACGTTGTGCAAGTCGGCGACGTCGTAACCGTTAAACTGACGGAGATCGACTCTCAAGGCAGAATTAACCTCTCTAGAAAAGCCGCCTTGTTGGAATATGAACGAAAGAATCAAGTTTGAAATGACCGTGGGTGATTCTCCCGCGGTTTTTAATACGTTTTTTTCGATTTTAAAAAGGAGCCGGCGCTATGCATCATTTTTTTGAGTTAGAAAATGGCGTGACCGTTGTAACTGAAAAAATAGACTTCGTTCGCAGCGTGGCGCTCGGAGTGTGGATAAAGACCGGCTCGCGCGATGAGTCCGCCGAGACGAACGGCATATCGCATTTTGTCGAACATATGTTATTTAAAGGCACTCAGACGCGCACGGCTAGACAGATCGCGGAAGAAATGGACGCTATAGGCGGACAGCTTAACGCCTATACGTCCAAAGAACTTACCTGCTACTACGCGTTGTGCCTCGACTCGCATTTTGACATCGCGCTTGATGTGCTGGCCGATATGTTTTTCCGTTCCGCGTTCGACGAGGACGAGATAATTAAGGAGCGAAGCGTCATACTTGAGGAAATAAGCATGTATGAGGACACGCCGGAAGATCTTGCGTATGATTTTTTGCAGCGAAACATATGGAACGGCGGATCGCTGGGGTTTCCGACGCTTGGCGAGGAACGCGCGATTATGACGTTTAGCAGAGATACCTTTATAAGCTACGTAAAAGAACGGTATCGCCCTGAAAACATCGTGTTATCCATAGCCGGTCATTTTGACGAACAACTGATCGTAGAAAAGCTGGCGAGGTATTTTTCCGCCAAAGCCGACGCCGGCGTCAAAGCCGCCGATCCCGAACCGTCAGTCTATACGCCGCGAATTGTTAAAAAACGCAAGGATATAGAGCAAATACACATGGCCTTTGGGTTTCCGGGCATACCTGTCGGTTCGGACAAGGCTCACGCCATGGCGCTTCTAAACTCGATGGTAGGCAGCGGCATGAGCAGCCGTTTGTTCCAGTCAATACGCGAAACTTATGGGCTTGTCTATTCCATCTATTCGTATAATTCTAGTTTTCGTGACGTCGGAATATTTAACATATACGCCGGTCTTAACCCGTTGAACGCCGAACGCGCGATAGATCTTATAATGAAGGAACTGAAAAACCTATACGACGACAAGATAACGGAAGAACAGCTGTCTAAAGCGAAAGAACAGCTTAAAAGCGGTTATGTGTTGAGCCTTGAAAGTTCTGTCTCCCGTATGAACGCCATAGGCAAGGCTAAAGTAATGACGGGTCGCGTGTTGACCGCCGATGAGGTTTTGAGCAAAATAAACAAAGTAAGCGTTGATGATGTGTACGGCCTTATAGACCAAACGTTCGATTTTGATAAAGTATGCTTTGCGGCTGTGGGACCGGTCGAGGGCATTGATTTTTCCCGCGTTATAAAAAACGCGGTCATATAGCGGCCATATTTAAGAAAGAATTACGGTGATGGGAAATGCGCTCTGACTTTTTGATTAAACGCATGGAGAACGCGAAAGATTTGCCTTTGCCCGGATACATGACGGAGCTGTGCGCCGGTATGGATCTGTACGCCGCCGTAGAGCGGCCCGTAACTATAGCGCCGGGCGAACGGGCGTTAATACCGACAGGCGTGGCGATAGCGCTGCCTTCCGGTTATGAGGCGCAGATACGTCCGCGCAGCGGACTCGCGCTTGAATATGGCGTTACGCTGGTCAACTCGCCCGGCACGATCGACGCCGACTATCGCGGCGAGATTAAAATAATACTTATTAATCATGGCGCGCATCGATTTACTGTTGAACGGGCCGCGCGCGTCGCGCAAATGATAATAGCCAAAATACAAAAACCCATATTCGCTGAAACAGACGCTCTGCCGCGAACGAAGCGAGGGGACGGGGGTTTTGGGCACACTGGTATAGGATGATAAGACCTTGGGGGCGCCGCCCCCAACGCCCCGGCTAAGGGACTTCGTCCCTTAGGAACCCGTTCAGCGCTTCGCGCCGGTTAAGGGAATGTTAGTGGGGGGGATGATAAGACCTTGGGGGCGCCGCCCCCAACG
>JAISER010000081.1 GCA_031263985.1 Clostridiales bacterium
TCTAATTCCGTCATTGTAATGGATAATGCCGCTTTCCATCGAAAGAAACGGCTTATTTCGATTGCCGAAAGCAATAAACATAAAATAGTTTTCCTGCCGCCGTATTCCCCGGAATATAATCCAATTGAGAAATTTTGGGCATGGCTTAAACGCGAGCTCAGGAAAGATTTATCTTATTTTGATAGTTTTGATGATTGTTTGCGTTGCTGTTTCAATAGCATTTAACTATATATTTATAGCAATTTAACAAATTAATGCAGTTGGGTCACTTGCTCTAAGTATTTGCATTAATTTATTAAATTGCTATAAGGACGGCATCATTATTAATCAAAACAAACTATCGCTGTTCATTGACGGAGATGGCTTTACATTTACGGATTACAGCAAAACCACTAATCCCGGCCACACAATTCGCTTAATGAATAGCGGCGAGCTTGAATGAGGTTACAGTCCGAAATCTGAATGTTGTCGGTTATAATGACAGCGGTTTTATCTACATTAAAAACAGCGGTTCTGTGAAAAACGTTACTATGATTTATAAATCATGGGAAGCGAATGGGCGAATTTGTCGGGATCCTTCAAATGCTCCGACGCGACGCCTGATTTATACGACAAACGCATTCGAGGGATTCCACGAACGCCGCGTAAGTTGATTTACTCCTGTCGGTGCGGAAAATCAGCGAAAAATGGAATCGGCCGTTGCGGGATTGAGGCATAATAATTATGCAGTTCATGGTATTCTTTGATGAGCGCGGCGTGAAAACGGCCTAAAACCGCGGGGCTTTGTCCCGCAACTGGCGCGATATCCCTTAAAAAAGCTTTATAGACCGAATTTTTCTTTTATATATCGCTTGAAAACCGTAAGAACGCGATTTCCTATTCGCTCGTCCTCTCCTACGCTGCCGCCGCTGACTCCTATAGCTCCAACCATAACGCCGCCCGCTAAAAGCGGAAAACCGCCGCCAAATACAGCCAGCCTCGGATCGGCTGTATTTATGCCGAACAGCTCTCCGCCGCTTATGACGTCCGGCGCCAGCTCGCCTGTCGCTTTGCGCATTACGGCCGACGTATAAGCCTTATTTTGCGCTATGCCGACACTCACGACAAGAGAACCTTTAAAGCGTCTGAAATACAACAAGACGCCTTTTTCGTCAACGATTGCTAAGCATACGCCTATGCCGATTTTCTCGCTTTCATCCCGCGCGGCGTCGCTAAGCTCGTCACAAAGCTCATCCGTAAGTATTGTAATTTCATTTAACTTTCCATCCTTCAATTCAAACATAATCCTTCAGACCTCCCATAATTTTAACGCTTTAACCAACGATTTTTCACTCAACAGGGCGCATTGTCGGAAATAAAAGCGCGTCGCGTATTGAGAATGAGTTCGTCAGAAGCGTCACAAGCCGATCTATGCCCATGCCCATGCCGCCTGTCGGAGGCATTCCGTACTCGAGAGCGGCGATAAAGTCTTCGTCAATGCGATTGGCCTCATCATCACCCTGCGCGCGAAGACTCTCTTGATATTCAAAACGCGCGCGCTGGTCAATCGGATCGTTCAGTTCAGAATAGGCGTTCGCGTACTCCCTGCCGCATATATAAAGTTCAAACCGCTCGACGTAATTGGGGTTCGTCGGTTTGCGCTTCGTAAGCGGAGAGATTTCAACGGGGTGATCAATCAAGAAAGTCGGTTGAATAAGTTTTTCTTCGACATGCTTTTCAAAAAATAAATTAAGCGCGTCACCCTTTTTATGTCGCGGTTCACAAATCACGCCGCTTTCAGCGGCTATTTTTTTCGCTTCATCTTCCGAAATCGAATTAAAATCAACGCCGGTATGCTTTTTGACGGCGTCCGCCATTGATATGACTTCAAAGGGCTTTGAAAAGTCTATCTCAACATCCCCGCATGGTATTGAAAAAGAGCCGATGGCTTCTGTACAAACGTAGCGAATTAGGTTTTCAGTCAATTCCATCATGCCGTAATAGTCCGTATAAGCTTGATAAAGCTCCAACAACGTAAATTCCGGGTTATGCTTTACGCTTACCCCTTCATTGCGAAATACGCGCCCGATTTCGTAAACGCGCTCCATGCCTCCTATTATCAGACGCTTTAAATGCAGTTCAAGCGCTATACGCATGTACATATCTATGCCCAGCGCGTTATGGCGCGTAGCGAACGGGCGGGCGGCGGCTCCGCCCGGGTTAGTTTGAAGTACGGGCGTCTCCACTTCTAAAAATCCGCGTTCATCTAGAAAATCTCGTACGCATTTTATAATGCGCGATCTTTTTATAAACGTGTTCTTCACTTCGGGGTTAACGATAAGATCAAGATACCTCATGCGATAACGCGTTTCCTGATCTTTAAGGCCGTGAAATTTTTCAGGTAAAACGCGCAGACTTTTGGCTAACAGCGTTATTTCGGACGCTTTTACGGATATTTCACCTTTGTGCGTCTTAAAAACTAAACCTTTGACGCCTATTATGTCACCTATGTCAAAGCGTTTGAACCGCGCGTACGCTTCCGGGGAAACGTCGTCGGAGCGTACATACGCCTGTATGCGACCTTCGCCGTCCTGTACGTCGCAAAAGGACGCCTTACCCATAAGACGTCTCGTCATTACGCGTCCGGCTATGGACACAACCTCGCCTTCAAGCGCGTCAAAACTCTCGCGTATCTCCGCGCTGTGACGCGTAACATCGTATTTTACCCGCAAAAACGGATCTTCGCCTTCTTCGCGAAGATCGCTTAACTTTTGTCTTTTTATCTTAAGCAGTTCGCTTATGTCTTCGTCCATTATAACGTTCTCCTAGTCTATCGCTCGTATTTCGTACTTCGCTTGTCCGTCGGGCGTGTCCGCAAAAATTTCTTCGCCCGCCTTTCGGCCGAGAAGCGATTGACCCAGCGGCGATTCATTAGATATCTTACCTTTAAACGGATCGGCTTCAGCTGACCCTACTATAGTGTACTTCACTTCTTCATTGAACTCGAAGTCAAACAACGTCACGCTGTGGCCGACGTTAATGATGCCTGTTTCAAGGTCTTCCTCGTCGATGACCTCAACGTTTCTAAGCATCTTTTCCAAAACGGCGATGCGCGCCTCGATCTCGGCCTGTTCCTCCTTTGCGGCGTCATATTCGGCGTTTTCAGACAAGTCGCCCTGACCTCGCGCCTCTTTTATCTTTTCCGCGACCTCGCGACGCTTTAAAGTCTTTAAGTCTTGCAGTTCCTGTTCAAGGTTCTGAAGCCCTTCATAGGTTAAAACGGTTTTTTTTTCAGTCATAATGATGTCCTTTCGTTTGCAAACGCTTGCGTCCGCGTTACGGGCGAACTATGCTGACGACTATTATATATTAGCCGATATTCGTTGTCAACGCGAAGGATTATCAAAAATGACGTCGGATTGCGGATTGAAAATTTTGCGGTTGCGATAAGCGCGGAATTATATTATAATTATATTATTAAGCGATAGAAAGATCAGGGGGGTGTAATGGTTTCGACGGAGATTGTTCGGACGTAAACAGCCATACGCGGCGGCGTCCGCGTTAAAACGCTAACTTAAACAATTAAACGACAATAAAGAATTAGCTTACGCCGCTTAATTAAAAGCGGCCGTCGAACCGGAAACTCTCGTCGCTCCGGACCTCGGCGTCATTAAGGCGAGGAACTTTCACGGCTAAGCTTTGCCCCGCGGAAAGACTTCATGAAGCTACCAAAGCCTAAGGGGCGTCAGCCCGCCTTTGGCCCAGGGAATCTTTAACGGCTGACTGTTATGGGAGAAATTTACGTTCAGCGGTTTTCGGACAGGGGTTCAACTCCCCTCACCTCCATAAGTTTTTGAGATTAAAAAAGCCATATTTACGGCATTTGTCGTAGGTATGGACTTTTTATTTCGTTTGATTTTAATGTTTTGAGGACTGTTATATAAATTTTTCATAAAAATCGTTCATTTTATTGGCCGCTTGCTTCTCTTTGGAACTGATAATATGTGAATGAGTATTGAGAGCGGCGTTTTTATCATCGTGACATAGTTGGCCAAGCGGAACGTTAACGACAAGATTGGCAAAATAAACGGAGCCATCAACTTTCTTTTCTTTGCAACTTGTTCTATAGAGGAAATGAGGTTAGAAGCCTGTTTAGAGTATTCTATATTCATTTATCAATCCTATTTTCTGAACCCGCTTCCCGCTCTACACTTAGACAGAGAGCGCGGACCCCGTAAGTTTCGCCGCTGGCCGCGCGCTTACGCGTTTTATACGACGTTTAATATTTACGGTCTTGACAATAATAGTGAAAAATGGAATAATAAAAACAAGTTGGTTTTAAAAATAGTATGGAGATGAATATTAAATGACGAAATTATCACAGATGACAAAAAAACGAGGGAAGCTCACAACGTTTGTTCTAGGCTGTATAATCTTTTTTGTAACCGGGTGCGGGTCGTCGGGTGGAGGCGAAGTCGATTCTTCCGGCGAAAACGTCGTACGGTCGGAAAGCTCTCTTGTAGTGGCGACTACTGGTTTTCCGTATGAAGAAATATTAGGGATGGCCGCTGAATCGTTGGCAAAGAAAGACATAACTCTTGTCGTTGAAAGAATTGAAGATCCTACCCAAATATATGACAAACTCGCCGCGAAAGAAGTCGACGCAGCTTTTTTTCAAAACGCGCAATCTCTTGAGAATTACGTGCTTTATAGCGCGGCGCCTCTAATGCCTGTGGGCAGAGTCATAGTAAAACCCGCGGGCATATATTCCGACAAGGCGGTGAACTTAGACGATATGCCTGAAGGGGCGACAATCGCCATACCTAATTCTGAAGCTGAACGCGCTAAGGCTCTTTACGCGCTTTCTGAAGCTGGTCTGATAAGCTTAGCGTCGAACAGAGCGGTGACGATCGAAGATATAGCGAGCAATACGAAAAAATTTCAATTTCTTGAAGTCGACGAGGCCAGTCTGCCGGTGACAATGAGCGAAGTTGACGCTATAGTAACGAGCGTATCGCAAATGTATGACGCCCTTAACGCAATGCAAACGAATATCGATCCGAAGACGGGAGCTTTATATATGGAAGACTGGGAGTCGATCTATGCCGACGTGATCGCCATCCACTATGATAACGCTGAAAACCTAAAGATCCGGGAGCTTTACGAAGCTTGCTCCAGCGAAGCCGCCAGGAGATTTATCGAAGAGAATTTCCAATATATCGCTATCCCGGCGTTTTAATCTTGCGTGGAAGCCGCTTATTTATTAAAAAACCGCTTTAGTCCGTAATCCGATTCTTTCAAACAAGTGTCAAAAGGCCGCCCGAATGTTCGGCGGCTTTTTTTTGTTATCCGTTTTAAGAGCTTGCTTAATATCTCCATTGTTGCGTCTTTTCGGCTTATTTTCCGCTATACTTTGTTAGCGCTCGCCTGCGTATATTCTTCGAATACGCGTCGTTCGCGCTTCCGCGTTTGGCGAAAAATCATCACAAAAATCCGCTAAAAGCGAGATCTTAAATAGGCTCTAAAAAGATTGCTCAAACGCAGCCGCCGGAGTCAGGTTTCGGGGTAGGTCTAATAAGCCGAAAATACGCAAAATGGAGATATTCTTACTCCGTTGAGGACGCTGTTTCGCCTTCCGCGTCTTCCGCGGATTTAGCCGCTTCATCGGCTTCTTTTTTCTTTCTCACGTTGTCAACAAATTCTATAGGGTTCAAATATGTTTCATTATTCACGGTTACATACGAGCTTTTCGTTAAGATGTCAACCGCGTCCGCGGAGGTTATTTCAGCGTATTCCTGTATGCCAAGCGCTACGACCCCGGCGGCGTAAGCCGCGGAAAGCTCAAACATCCCTTTTCCAAAGTAGACGAAGCTTCTGTCAGCCGAACCGGCGAGCGTTCTACGCGCGACAGGCGCGGCCAGCGTATTTTCGGGCTGTTCGCCAAACTCGCCGCTTGTTTTATCCGGCGTCCCGATGGCATATAAATTTATATTGTTGGGCGCCGACGGTTCATAATAGCACGGCCAAAACATTCCGTCCGGCTCAAGCGTGACGATGCCGTCACGTTCCGCGCGTTCCTTAGCCGCTTTCCACGCGTCGATGTTTTCCCAACCGCTCGTGACGCGCGTAAGCGCTACAACGCGTATTTTACGCGTCGCGTCGTCGATGTACTCGTTTACTGATAAAATCCAGTCCAGCGCTTTGGCGGCCACGGTCGCGTCCGCCGTATCGTTTGGGATCGATACGTAATAAAATTTTACGCCTGGCGCCACGCCTGTCGTTTCGCCCGCCAAAACGCTGGCGGCGGAGCCATCCGGAACAGATAAATCGGCGTCGTCCGGTTCGATTGTGTTATACGCTAATATTTTCCCTTCATACTCGGAATGTTTCGTCAACAGCGGGCTTCCTATAATAGCTGCGTTTACGCCGGCTCCGATAACGCCGTCCTCATGAAGAGCGCGTATGGACAGTCCAGGGTTTTTGCCGCCCTCAAGCAACGCCGCCTTAGTGTCTTCTCCGCCTTCAAATACGGTTCGCTCATCAAACGTGTATGTGATCATGTCAGCGACGCTGTATTCGCCCGCCGCGTAAGCGTTCGCGCCGCGCGCGTCATCGAACGGCTCAAGCTCTTCCCTCACCTGTGAAAAAAGTTTAGCGGTCTGTTCAGCGGGCGGCGAAAGACTCTTTTCGCTTTCTCCGCCGCATCCGGCGCAAGCGCACGCCAGGAAAAAAACAACGATCAACTTTTTCATAATTACCTCCATATGCCGCAACCGCCGTTCTTATTGAAAGCGGAGGTATTTCATGACATTTTCCGTGTTTTAAACGCGAAACGGCTTAAAGCAAAAAGGAGCGTTTGATAACGACTCCTTCTACAATGATTCATTTACGTTTTTGCGCGATCGCTTCTTTGACTTTAGCGGCTTTGCCTATTCTATCGCGTAAATAGAATAACTTGGCTCTGCGCACAATGCCGCGGCGCACAACTTCGATTTTTTCGACGCGCGGAGAATGCAGCGGCCATGTTTTTTCAACGCCGACGCCATAAGACATTCTTCTTACGGTAAATGTTTCGCGATTGCCGCCGTTTTGTCTTTTAAGCGCCGTTCCCTCAAACATTTGAACGCGTTCGCGAGTTCCTTCGATGATTTTAGCGTAAACGCGTATAGTGTCGCCTACTTTGAAGCTAGGGACCTCGCTTTTAATTTGTTCTTTTTCAATTTCTCTGATAATATTATTCACAAAAAAACTCCTTTCCATATATCGCGTGTTCATAAATACTAAAGTTCAGACTATCAAAACCGGATTATATCACAGCTTTTTAAAACAATCAATAAATTTCGCAAGTTATTTAAAAGCCTGCAGATTGCAAGTTTAATTGCCCACCATATATTCCCAGTTACATGTTGTTAGTTTGGAATTTTTTAAGACGCCATCTGGGCGGCTGTTTGGTAAGCTAGTATTTTGCGAGGATAGTTGTTCACCCAATCCTCAA
>JAISER010000084.1 GCA_031263985.1 Clostridiales bacterium
GCCTCAATATGGCCTATGATAGCGTCCGGCGACCAGCGCTCCTTCTTGATCTTATCTTCGATGTGACGCGCCAGCTTGTGGTCATGCCCTATTTTTAACCCTCGCCCTTTGTTCGCCGCGGCTTCTTCATGCTTCCTTTGCCCCACATCCGCAAGATAGACCGTCCGCTCGGTCCAGTCGCTGTTCCGTAGTGTGGTCAGGCCACGGGCTAGCTCCCGCTCGATGGTCCATCTGTCTCGTTTCGGCGTCAACGCCGCCCCTATCTCCGCCGCCCTGAACCCTTTCTGAAACAGCGCCTCAATTTTATACCGATCTTTTTCCGTAAGCTGTTTCCATTTCTTTGTATTTGTGTTACTCTGTACTTGACTCATCGCGGTTCCTCCAGTCACATTGTTGTCTCACAACTCCATTGTAACTGGTTTGGATCCCCGATGGGTCTTTTTTTTATGCCTTTGGGCAATTCATTTTACAACTTGCCCCTCGCGCGGCGATCTTCAGCGTCTGTTCGACGCCAAAACGTCCCTGAGCGATTCTTCGTCTTGGCGCGCGTCAAATTTTCGGCTGAAATAGCTTATAAGCTCCCTTTTCAGTTTTTCTCCGCCGCCTGTAAAACCGTCTTTTCGTTTGAAATATTGATACAGCGCGTCATATTCGGCGTCGCTAAGCGTCTGTCCAACGATCGTAAACGATCGGACTCCGGAAATTTCGCAACGCTTGAACTCGATGGCGCTCTCGTCTATCACGACCGTGCCGGCGACGAAATCTCCCAACCGCTTGTGATGGTTGGCGCAAAGCATCATAGCTATGCCCACGCCGTAGACATCGACGAAGTTTCTTAACAGATTGCGCGCGATGGATTGCCGCAGCGTTATATTATGTCCGCCGGCGCCTATCGCGCGAAGCTTGAATATCCGTTTACCCAGCGATTGACCTTTGGTTAAGTATTCGATTATAATAAAATAACCGAACACAATGACGAACGTGACGATTATCCACACGGCGCCGGCCCAGTTTTCGACGCGCGCGTTTTCCCCTATTTTCGCGAAGAAAACGATGTTGGCCGATGTTATGGCGACCGCGAGCGCAATGACCATGCCGTCAATCGCCGCCGCCGCCATGCGCGACCCAAGTCCCGCGCAGCGATATTGTATCTCAAAATTTTCCGGAGTGGTTACGGTTATGTATTCCATTAGATCGTCTCCTTGAAGATTACGATATATTGATCGCCGTTCGCTCAAAATCGCTTTGGCAGGAGGACATATTTTTGAAAGAACACGCTTTTATAAAACGAAACAGAATGTATTGGGACAAGATGGAGATATATGACAAGCGTTTGTCCGGTAAAAGCCTGTCAACGCTTTCTAAAGACGAGATCTTGGAATACGCCGCGCTCTACAGGCGCGTCGGACTTAACCTCGCGTACGCCAAAACCCAGTTTTCCAACAGCGAAATCACAAGATATCTTAACCAACTGGCCGGACTCGCTCGCGGCAAATTTTACACATCGGAAAAACCCCGGTTGAAAAACGTCGCGATATATTTTACAAAGACGTTCCCCGAAAAAACTCGCTCTTTTTACGGATATTTTTTCGTCGCGGCGGCGCTCTTTTTGATCGGCGCGTTATTTTTAGCGGTTTTAGGGATCATCGATCAAAACTATCTGTATTTTTTTATACCGGACTATGACACCGGCTTTGACTTTTCGCTCACCGCCGTTGACCGGCCGTTTTTAAGCTCTTTCGTTATTACAAACAATATCCGCGTAGCCGCGACGGCGTACGCGTTCGGCGTTTCCGCCGGCATAGGCACGGTTTACGTTTTGTTGGCGAACGGCGCGATCATAGGCGCGCTCACCTGTCTTACGGCGTTAATGGGCGGCGACATGATTCAATATATTTCGCTGATACTTCCACACGGCTTTATCGAGCTCACGGCTATATTCATAAGCGGAGCGGGCGGGCTGGTCATCGGAAAGTCCATATTGATCCCCAAAAACCTAAGCCGCGGCCGGGCGCTGATAAAAGCCGCGAACGAAACCGCCGCGCTTATACCGGGCGTGGCGGCTATGCTGGTCGTCGCGGGCGTCATAGAAGGCTTCATTACGCCCGCGAACATCCCCGCTTCGGCAAAGCTCGCGTTTTCCGCGATCACGCTCGTCGCGACGGCGCTGTACTTCATTCTGGCGGGAAGATCGAAATAAAGAGCTTATCTTATAATATATTTATCCGACTTTTCCGGCCTGGCGTCCAGCTCTTTCTTTTCGTTTTCATAGCCCGGCCTGCCGAACATCGCGTAAGCGGCGTTTTTACCCGCCTCCACGCCGGGCTGGTCGAACGCGTTTATGTTCATAAGCTCACCCGCGAAGCCGACGGCTACTTCAAGCATATAAAGCGTCTGCCCCAGAGTAAAGGCGTTCACTTCAGGCAGCGTAACGGTCATGTTCATTTTCCCGGCCTTTAACAGAGCGTATTCCGTCGCCTCCCGCTCGACGTTTATAAGCCTGTCGTGCGTCACGCCACCCAAAAAACCGAGGCTTGGGACGTCTTCGTAAATTTTAGGTATGGTCACTGTACGCTTAAATTTGTCAGTCGCCACAAATACGACGATCTTGTCGAACGGTCCTTCCGCGTAAAGCTGAACTTGCGAATGCTGGTCCGTAGCGCCGAGCGCCTTGACCGGCGTTTGCCCGACGTTTACGACATTCCCGTCGTTGTCCAGGCGTTTGCCTAGCGATTCCGCCCAAAGCTGCGCGTACCAATCGGCGACATATTGAAGGGAATCGGCGTAAGGCATCATCACGGATATGTTTTTACCCTTCGTTAAGCCTATATAATGGAGCGCGGCGTACATGAACGCGGGGTTTTTAAATAAGTCGCTCTCTTCGCATCGCTCGTCCATAAAGGCCGCGCCTGCAAGCAGTTCGTCGATGTCCGCGCCGCAAAACGCGGCGGCTAAAAGCCCGACGGGGGTAAGCTCTGAAAAACGTCCGCCTACTCCTGACGGTATTATAAATGTCTTATACCCTTCCTCTTTCGCTATCTTTATCAAAACGCCCTTTTCAGCGTCCGTCGCGCATACGATGCGTTTTCGAACGCCGTCTTTTCCCAATTTATCTTCCAGCGCTTTTTTTATTATCATAAATTGCGACATCGTTTCCGACGTGCCTCCGGACTTAGATATCACGTTAAAAACGCATTTAGTCACGTCAATTATGTCGAAAAGGCACGAGAGCCGCTCCGGATCAACGTTATCAACCACGTACAGGCGCGGAAAACCTCCGCGCTTTTCCCGTGGCAATTCGTTGTAGAACGGATGGTTCAACGCGCGCTGCGCCGCTATGGGTCCAAGCGCGGAACCGCCTATGCCCAAGACTACGAACGCGTCAATGTCGTCTTTTACGTCGGATACATACCGTTTAATATCCGCCGCCGCGCTTTTCTGGTTATATGGCAGATCGCGCCAATCCATCCCGCCCGACGCGCGTTTTCGCGTCATTTCGGACTTGGCTTTCTCAAACTTTTGTCCAAGCGCTTGAAAATCAGCTTGAGAAACGCCCTCGCTCCCTATAAACTCGTCGGTCATATTGTTAAAATCCAGACGTACGCGCATAGACTCCCGCCACGACGGGTCTTCATATCTTTTCATATCGTTCAAATTCCCCCTCCCGCATAAATAAAAATAATCATTCTGATCACTCGTTTTTTAATCAAGAGCGTCAAGACCTTTAAACTTATAGCCTAATTCGTGAGCGTAGTCTATCATTTCAGACAAGGCTTCGGCGTTGGATTTCGATACCGCGTGAAGCAGTATAACGCCGCCGTTGTGCAAATTATCCTTAAATACCTTTAAAGCCTTCTCTTTGCCAGGCTGCTGGTTCACAAGCCAATCCTGATACGCGTAACTCCAGAATATCGTCTTATACCCCGCCGCCTTCGTCGCCGCAAGTGATTTCACGCTGTATTCGCCCATAGGCGGACGGAAAAACGGCGGCATATCCTCACCCGTAGCTTCTTTATAAGCTTTGGCGGTCCTTTCAAGTTCGGAAACGATATTTTCCGGCGACAGCGTAGGAAAGCTTTTGTGAGAAACGGAATGATTACCCGCGATATGCCCTTCATTTTTCATACGCTTTATCAGTTCCACGTTCTCTTTGATATAGGACTTAGTCACAAAAAAAGCCGCGGGAACTTTCTTTTCTTTCAAGACGTCCAAGATAGCGGACGTATAACCGTTTTCATAACCTTCGTCAAACGTAAGATACACTTCTTTTTTGTTCGCGTCACCCAAGTAGTAGGCGTCGTATTCGCGCAAATCGATCTCCGTCTGGGCTGACGGCGGGTCATTGGTTTTGTTTCGGTTGAAATACCAACCTTTTTTCGTCGAAGGCAATCCGTCCAACTCTTTAAAGTCGACCGCGGCGGAAATGTCTTTATTATTCGGCGCCGGTTCGGAAGAAGACGACTTATCGTTGTCCTCAAATTCGTTCACGGGTTCACCGTCTTTTTTTAGCGGCGCGTTTCCCGCTTCCTCGGCCGCCTTAACTATATCGAATTCCACATTGGAAAATTCATCAAAATTCCCGGTTTCAACGGCTTCCGCCGTTTCCTTTGACCTCGACGCTTTAATATCGAAATCCGTCGGAGCGTCCTGATGACCAGGCGTCGGTTCGGAAACGGGCGGCTCGCCTTCGTCTTCAAACCCCTTCGCCGGTCCGCCGGGTTTTCTTAACGACGCGTCGGATTCACTCGCGCGCGCATTTTCGCCGTATGGCGCCGGTTTTTCGAAAACCCCGGAGCGCCCTGTTAAACATAACGCAGCTAAAACAAAACATAATGTCGTTTTCAAGACCTTCACCTCATATTAATCAAATGTAGGTAGACTGTAGTTCAGTATAACAACATATTTCATTATTATCAAGAAAATTAGCCGCTGACGCCCGGCCGCTATTTAAGCTGATAAACGGAAACCATGTTTTTAAGCATCTCAGCCTGACCTCTTAGTTCCTGCGAAGCGGAAGCGATCTCTTCCGATGTGGCGGAATTGTTTTGCACGACGTTGGAAATCTGATTTATGCCGACGGTAACTTGCGACACGGCCTCCGCCTGCTCGGCGGACGAACGTGAAATCTCTGAAATAAGCTTGCTTACCTCCGATACGTCCGTAACTATCTGTTCAAGCGTACCCGCCGTTTTATTCGCTATTACGGCGCCTTCCGAAACGCGGGATATAGACGTCTCTATCAACGTAGCCGTCTCGCGCGCGGCGTTTTGACTGCGCATCGCCAGACTGCGCACCTCTTCCGCGACAACGGCGAATCCTTTGCCGTGCGAACCCGCGCGCGCGGCTTCCACCGCCGCGTTCAGCGCCAGGATGTTTGTCTGAAACGCTATGTCTTCAATTACCTTTATAACCTTCGATATGCTTTTTGACGACTCGCCTATGCTTTCCATAGAGTTAAGCATGCCGCGCATCTCTTCGTTGCCTTCGTGCGCTTTTTTCATCGTCTCTTCCGACAGTTCGTTAGCGTATCCGGCGGCTTTGGCGTTTTGATTCGTCTGTTCGTCGATAGTGGATATAGTGGCGGATAGCTGTTGAATGGAACTCGCTTGTTCCGTCGCGCCTTCGGCGAGCGTCATGGATGATTCCGATACTTGTTTCGCCCCCGCGTTAACCTGTTCGGAAGACGAGCTTATATCGCCGAAAACCCCGTTGAGTTTGTCTATTATCATCAGCTCCGACGTTTTAATTTCGCTGAAATCGCCCATATATTCACGCGTTATCGACAAATTAAGGTTATTCTTCGCTATTTCGTTTAAAACGAACGATATCTCCGAAACATAGCTTTGCAAAGCGTCGGTCATTCCGTTGATGGAATCTTGCATAACGCCGAAATCCCCTTTAAACTCCATCGAGGTTTTCGCGCTCAAATCGCCTTTCGCCATACTGGATAATATTCTTGACGTTTCGTTTATGGGCGTCAATATGCTGTCTATAAATTCATTAAGCCCTTTAAGGATATATTCCCATCCGCCTCTGAATTTGGAAAAGTCGGCGCGCGCTGACAGCCGCCCCTGCGTGCCGGCCTCCGCGAGCGATATGATTTGCTCGGTTATGCCGCTGAGAGTAGCGAGAATTCTTTCGGAAAGCCGTGATACGTTAACTTTCTTACCGGGAAACGCTGGAACCTTGATTGAAAAGTCTCCGTTATCCATAGATTCCAGAATGCCTAATATCTCATTCATCATGTTCACATAGGAGTTTACCGTAGCGTTCAGGACAGTCGCGACTTCGTGGAACGCTCCCTTGTACTTTCCCGCGTCTATGCGCGCGTCGATTTCTCCTCTTTCATGCTCGGCGCCCAACGCGGCCATTTCGTTAAGGACGCTTACCAAAACGCGCGCGACTTCACTGAACGCCGAAGATATCTTTCCGATCTCATCTTTGCGGTTCTGAGGGAACGAAACGTCAAGCTCTCCATCGGCTAATTTTTTCGAAGCGTACAAAATCTGTCTTACCGGCTTCATTATCGACCGTATAATCAAAAACGCGAGCGCCGCGAATAAAATAAGCGAGACGATCACGCTTATAACGCTCACTTTCGTAAAGTCGCTTAGAGTCTCCGCGCTTTGATCAACGAGATGGTCTCTGGTTTTCAGAAGCTCCTCGAGCCAATCGCCGCTGTATTGCCGAAACCTTTCCTCAGTCTCCGTCATCGTCCCGTTTAAAGTTTCTGAAAACCTCAGCGTTAAGTCAGAAACATCATCCATTTTCAAGTCCGCCGCGGCTTTTTCGAGAATGATCGTTTGTTCCTTCATTTTTCTCACCGCGTTGATTTCATCGTTGAAACTTTTCGGAATATTTCCGCTGTAATGATCGTTGAGCGCCTTGATGTGTTCGTCGCAAGCGTCTTCAATAACCGCGCAGCTCCGTTTAGCGTCAGCCAAATAGTTAACCGCTTCTTCCGGCGTCGCGATAATGGCGGCGGCTCTGACGTTAACGATAAAATCCATATAATTTCTTATTATTACCGCATGTAATTCGAACGCTTGCACGATCATTTTATCGAATACCTCGACGCGCCTGTATATATTCCCGGAACCGTGAAAACTAAGATACGTCATTACAGACATCAGTATGCCAGCCAAAACGGAAAGCAGTATTAATTTTAATCTTATCGTCGCGTTGCTTAAAAAACTCATTTTTTAGACACCTCGTTCAGTAAAAAATGATTTTAGCGAATGATCGTTCGTTTCGGTGGCGGAAATAAATTAAAATGACTATACAGACAAGTCATAAAGACCTTGGGACTCCGCCCCAAACTCCGCCCGGGTATTCGGCCCCCGGCCCCCCGCCCCGCCATTGCGCGGCGTCAAGTATCGATTGAATAGTCGTATAAAATAAACACCGCCGCAATTAAAATATTTTACCAGTATC
>JAISER010000098.1 GCA_031263985.1 Clostridiales bacterium
GATAAACGAAAAAAGAGTTCCGCCTGTGGTTGGAACTCTTTTTTCGTTACGCCGGTTCCTCGTCCACGAAAACCATGCCGCTGAACGCGTCCGCTTCTACGTCAAGGAACCCGTCTTTAGCTTGAAAATACGCCGGCTCCAACGAAAAATCCTTGTCGCGGGACATTATAACGCGTTTCATAACGCGATTTTTCGGGACGCACGCTTTCCATACCGGGATGGAAAGCGCGCGCGCGGAGTCGTTGTTGTTAAGCGCGACTACGATTTTACGCTCGTTGTCCCACCGTCCGAATGTAATTACGCCAAAGTCGCAAAAAAGAAATTCTAAAGAACCTGTTTTAAGCGCGCGATATTTTTTGCGTATGGATATCATGGCCTTGTGAAACGCTATAAGCGTTTTGTCCTCATTCCCCCACGGATAGGATCGTCTGTTATCGGGGTCCGTCCATCCGGTGAGACCAGCCTCGTCTCCGTAATAAACGGTAGGGGCTCCCGGCCATGTCATTTGCAGCATGACGGCTTCCATCATAACGGCTTTGTTAATGTCGGCGGACGCGTCTTCCGAGCTTGACGGACCCAATCGGCTCGCGCGCATATTTGTGCGTGTCAGAAACCGAGAATGATCGTGGTTCGACAGTTCGTTCATGGCGGTTTGGAGCGACGGCGCCGGAAAGCGCGACATATGATAGCGTATCGCGCTTTCAAAACTGGAGGAGTTGCGCAGCGCCTCGTCTTTAAACGCGTCGCTATGCTTTTCCATGCCTGTAAAAAACCATGTGACCGGTTCCATAAACGCGTCGTAGTTCATGACTGTGTCCCACTGGTCGCCTTGGAGCCAGTCTTCCGGGTCGCCGTAATGTTCCGACAATATAAGCGCGTCGGGTTTGGCGCGTTTTACGGCCGCTCTGAAATCTTTCCAAAACCTATGATTAAACTCTTTTGAATAGCCCAAATCAGCGGCGACGTCGAGTCGCCATCCGTCCGCGTCAAAAGGCGGGGAAACCCACTTTTTCGCCACGCCTAGGATATAATCGCGCAAAAGCGCGGAGTTTTCATAATTAAGTTTGGGATGATTGTCAAAATTCCACCACGAGTCGTAACAGTCGTTATTGGGCCAATCGGAGTCGTACCACTGGAAGTATCCGTGGTAAGGGCTGTTTTTGTCCAAGTAAGCGCCATTGGGATGGTTTTTCTTGCCGGAATAGAAATTTTCCTTGTCCATCCATTTGTTGAAGGCGCCGCAGTGATTAAAAACGCCGTCCAATATTATTTTTACGCCGTTTTTGTGCGCTATTTTCACCAGGTCGCAAAAAAGGGAGTCGCTCGCGTCAAGGTTCGCTTTGTCCGTCGTGCGGAGCGTATATTTAGTGGCGTAGCGGTTAGAAAACTTGTCGCGGCTTAGCGGTTCGCCGCCGTCTTTAATTATCTTTCCGTAATGCGGGTCGATATGATCATAGTCTTGCGTGTCATATTTATGGTTGCTGGGCGAAACGAAAATGGGGCAAAAATATATGGCTTCCACGCCCAAATCTTTTAGATAGTCCATTTTATCGATAACGCCTTTTAAATCGCCGCCGTAAAAATTGGCTATGTCCGTTTCTTTGGGCGGTTCGTCCCATTGTTTCACCGCCTTAGCGGCTTGGCCCAAGTACGCGTACTCGTTTTCGACTACGTCGTTCGTTTCATCGCCGTTAAAGAATCTGTCCACGAATATTTGATATATCACGGCGCCCTTTGCCCATTCGGGCACGGAAAAATCAGGTATAACCCTAAAGTTGTACTTTTCGTCAACGTCAGGGTACAAACCTCTTTTGTTATAGAAATAACATTTCCTGTTTTTTTCCACTTTAAAATAATAACTGACAGTGGCTGTCAAACCGGGAACCGTAAAAAAATAGTAGTCAAATATGTCCGACGATGAAAATTCCTTATTCATCTTTTCAACGTTTCCGTCAATGACTATAAACGCCCGCTCCAAATTGTCTTTAGCGGCTCTTAGTCTTATTCTCACAGGCTCACCGCTTCGCGGACAGTACGGAGCGACGAAATTTTCAGTTTCGTCGCTGAAAATCGCTTCCATGTTCATACAATCCGTAAGCGTGCGGCTATACACGCTCATTTTTTCGTTCAGCGACAGGTTTTGACCGTTTATAAAAATCACCATCCGTATAAATAAAAGCTCCCCGTCCTCCGGGGAGTTTTCATTATTCTTGAGTAAAGGGCATCAACGCTATATGTCTCGCTCTTTTTATAGCGACCGTTACAGCGCGTTGATGTTTCGCGCAATTGCCCGTTACGCGGCGCGGCAATATCTTTCCGCGTTCCGAAATTAAACGTTTAAGCTTAGCTATGTCTTTATAGTCTATGATGTTTATCTTATCCACACAATACGCGCAAACGCGTTTCTTTCTGCGTCCGCGTTTTTTTTGTATCATTCGTCGGCGACCTCCTTAAATGTCTAAAACGGTAAATCTTCGTCGTCAATGCTGTCGGCTATAGAGTCAAACCCGCCGCTTTTCGGCGCGTCGGCGTAGTCGTCTTTGGGGAAACTTTGACGCCGCGACTCAAACGACGCTTTGCTTTCGGCGAATTCCTGGTCCTCAACGAGGACTTCCGTAAACCAGCGTTTTTGGTTGGTCTGCGGATCTTCCCACTCCCTTATTTGCAAGCGGCCAGAAAGCGTCACCATCATGCCTCTTTTAAAGTACTGCTGTGCGAATTCGCCGCTTTTTCCAAAGACGACGCAGTTTATGAAGTCGGCGTCGGCTTCGCCTTCACGCTTAAAACGCCTGTTTACGGCGACAGTGTAACGGGTGATCGCAAGCGGCTCGGCCGCCTGAGAGTATCTTGTCTCCGGGTCTCTGGTCAAACGCCCCATTAAAATTATTTTGTTCATAAAAACGCCCCCCGCAGGTGTTTTCTATTCTTCCACGGATACTATAAGATAACGAAGCACATTTTCCATGATTCTAACGCGGTTTTCTATTTCAGCCGGCGCATTTGTCGGGGCGACGAAGGTAATGAAGCTGTAAAAACCTCTGCCCTGTTTTTGAATTTCATACGCGAGCTTACGTTTGCCCCAGTCGTCAACCTTTTCGACAACTCCGCCGAAACGTTCAATGACTTCGGTTATTTTGGAAAACTCCCCCGCGTGGACTTCGTCTTCCATTTCTTTTAAAATTACCGCGATCTCATATTTCATTACGTTACACCTCCTTCTGGACTATGGCCCTTAACGTTGTAAGAGCAAGGATGAACGAACGCGCTCCATGTCGGAGCATTGGAATATGATAGCACAATGTCGCGCTGGACGCAACAAAATATTCCGTAAATTACGCGGGTCGTTAATTCTCCCAATTACGATGTCAAATTTGACGAGTCCTCCCTTAGGCCTGTTCAAGATCTCCATTTTTCGTCATTTCGGCTCATTTCGCGCCATGCTTCGCCAGCGCTCGCTTGCGTTCGGCAAAAAAATATGACTGTTCAATCGCTTCAAGAAGCCGCGCAAACGCG
>JAISER010000022.1 GCA_031263985.1 Clostridiales bacterium
TGAAATATCCTGCGAATCCCTTCATAAGTTCCGCTTTTTTCATTGTTAATTATTCTCCTTTTCAAGTTTTTTCAAATGATCGATAAGACGTTGGATATACCACATGGCCTTTTCTAAATCCCGAACGCCGTCTTTGTTTTTCCAACGGCAGATATACTTGATGACGTTACCGGTGGTTATAGCCTCGACGCCTTTAAGGTCAAACGTAAAAGCTTCGATTACGTCGATGACCTCCAAACCGGTTTCCGATTGATAATGAGGCGGGCGAGACACCATTACATCCTTTGAGTCATACATGTTTTTCGTTGGCCTCCTTATACTCTAATCCAATGGCCGAGCTTTGGGCATTCTAATCAGGTATCCGTCTTTTATTCGGATTATATCCGCGCTTCGAATATCGGTCCAACCATACTTATTGCCGGTATAATCGCCTGTAACGCCGACCAGATCATATAAGTCGGCTACGCTAACTAACCCGTACGCGGAAATAATCTCATCCATTCTAGATAGGACCGCTTCAGCCTCTCCACGGCTATCTAAGATAATGTCGTCGCAGTCATATCCGGTTTTTGTCCTTGAGATGGTATAATCTTTACGGTTATTCTCTCTTTCATAGTAGCTCCTGTAGGATACTTTAGACGACATAGAGTTCTTTTTAGCGCCACCGGTCTCCCCATAAAGAAGCGCGTCAATCCCATTCGTGACAATATCCGAAATCGCTTTCTTGGCCGCCGGAATCAATACGTCCAGTAAAATATAAGATTTTACATTGTTGACGTCTTCCGACATAAATATGTCCGCAAATTTCTGAAGCTCGTTTTTCTTTTTTGGCCTCGCCGCTCCGGCGATCACCTTTTCGATTTTTTTCTCCGGTGGCAAAAATTCTTGCCGCGCCTCTTTGGCTTTATGGGAATTCGGCTTGTACTCATCCATTATGTTTTCTCCTCTCTATAAAAGGAAAAAGGGAAAACGCCTTGTTAAAAGCGTTTCCCCTTATAAAAACCTCATTTTTATTTATTCAGGTTCATTAGACTTCTTGTCGATCGGATCATCGAAGTTAACGATATTACCCGCATCGCCGTGATCGAGCGTCCGCTTCTCGGCTTTTGCTTTGGCTTCAGCTATTTTCGGTTTGATTACGTCATTGTAAACAACTCCGGCAATCAAACCGAATACTACGCCGCTGAACATGCCCAAAAAGCCTTTCTCAGACCTCGTTGCGATTTCCTTACCTGTGTCGATAACTTCTTCCATGATTTTGTCCGTGTTCTCCATCTTTATTCTCCTTTCAAAATATAAAATTTTTATGGTCTCTTCATTAAAGGGTGTGTTTTTCGCGCGTTCGTTATCGCTTTTGATAGTCGTACCTGGGCGCTACCCGATAATCGAGCGCGAGACACGGCGTTCCGTCATCCGCTAAATGGGAACTAAATTGCAGATCGATAAAACCGTCTACAATGTTCCAGCCAAGATCGTCGCCTTGTTTGGTTCCGCTTAATCCGATTTCATAATATAAGTCATTAATGGAAATATACATATCGTCAAGCATGTTTCGGTTCAATTCGTTCGCCGCTTTTTTCAATATATCGATATCCGATTTGAAATATCGACCGGAAATCACATCGTAGCAAAGCGTATTTCCCTTTTTGGTGATAATCACTTCTCTATTACTAACTGGATCGCGGTCGATTTTATCCCTTGTCACCGCGTCTCTAACCGCCCGCTCTTTTTTCTCGCCAATAGTTTCGACGATCTTTTCCTGATATTCTTTCATAGCGGACTCAGATAAAGCATATGCCGTGGCCAACGCCGCGTTACGTCGGATATTTACAGAACTCGCCCCAATCAAACAAGCTATAGATAAGCACCCCGTCACAGCCGCTGGAATATAACAAGTCCATGCCGTTTTAACGGTTTCGATAGGCGTGAGCTTATCCGCCTTGCTCTCGAGTTTCCGATTCTCAATCAGTATAAGCGCCTTCGGGGTCGCCCGCGCCGTCATTATAGTCGCGGTAATCATACCGGCTATACCGATACCTGTAAGAATCTCCGGGCTGCGTCTATTAACCGCCGTCCGCATTCCTTTCGCCATTTGAGATAAAACTGATTTATTCACGGTTTTCTCCTTTCGCGTATATAGACTACAAAAATAAATCTAAAATGCCCGCGGCCGCCTCCTTAGCGATAACAAATATAGATCGAACGTCTATGTCTTCGCTTCGCTCTGAAAAATCATCCATATCGCTTATAAATTCCATGATGATCTCCACGGGCGATTTCAAGTCCAGGTAAAAGATGTCCCATGGAAAAATCGGCTCTTGAGCTATTAGGCGGTTTGTGATTTCGTCCGCCGCCCACCTCGAATAGCTTTGTTCCGCGAAACAACGCCCTCTCCAGCTTCCTCGACATTTATTCGCGTAGTTCTGAATTATTGATATAGCCGCTTCGTTCATATCGCCTTCTCCTAAAAAGAAAGAGTCCTTGTTCAGGACTCCTCTTCGTTTCTCTTAGCAAAGGCTTTACTCACTTCTTCTTCAATTTTCTCGTTCATTTTCTTGTCGTTAACCCAATCGGTTATGAGCGTCGCGCCCATTCCCGCCGCGGTTGCGGCGAATCCAAGAACTTTAATTAAATTTCCGTTAATCATAAAGCCATTACCTCCTTATCATAAAAGGAACTGTAATTTTCGCGTAGCCGCGCTATAATTTAGTTGGGGGCCAAATAGCCGATATGACGCGGCATTCCATTCCGTCGTCCATTTCAACATGACTGTTTTCAAAATCAAGCCACATAAAACCGTCTTCAATTCCATAGTCCATAGACCATCCGATTTCGTCACCGCAATCGATTTTGTCTATTCCTAGAAACTCGTAAAATTCATTTACGCTTGCGTCTCCACGCAGAGAAAGATTTCTGTTAAGATGATATTCAGCGTTCAAAACGGACGCCATAGTAGTCGTGAAATATCGTCGCGAATATAGGTCATAGCATAAGATCTTTTCGCTTTCCGAGTCTAGATCTTCCGAATACAAAGAATACCCATCGGCGGAAATATACGTGGCCTTTGCCATTTGCGCTTTAATTTTCGAATTAGCGTCCTTACCGTAAACGGAATTAGCGGCTTCTCTATATCGTTGGTAAGACTGGTTTAATAGGGCGTAGGCGCTTGCCAAGGACGCTTGGTTGCGTTTGCTGAGCGCGTTCGCTCCAAAGATACAGCAAATCGTCGACAGACCCATGAGCGCGGATGGAATATAACATCGCCAACAGGACCGAATCGCTTCGAGTTTCGTGCGGGCGTACGGGTCTCCGTCATGATTTCGCCTGCTATCGCCTCTGATAAGATCCAAAGCTTTTGGCGTCGCTTTAACCGCCATTACGGCGGTCGCCATGACGCCGATCGCGCCCGCGCAAACTAGAATACTGGGGGAGGATCGCTTCAAATATGACTTCGTTTTGTGAAGCGCGCCGTTCATTTTTAACGCCTTTTTCATAAATTTTCTCCTTTCGCCGATAAAAATAAAGAACCCTTGTTAGGATTCCTATGGCCATTAAAAAATAAGATAGGCTCCTTTCGGTCGCCTTCCCATAGCGGACGTCGTAAATTTCGCGCTTAGACCTCTTTTCTGTCAAATACCGTTTCCCACCGTTCTCTTGGGATCGGCTTCATTTTCAACGCCCACATGATTTGTCTGACCGTCACGGTAGGGTATAGACCGTCCGTACGCTCTCCCGAGCGTTTGTCAAAATATTCCTTAAATCCTGAATGCAAATATATATCGTCCGTTAACCAAGGTTCCAGTTCGCCCCACCACGCGCTCTTTGCAACGGCGTCGAACCGCTGCTGTATCACCGCCAAGCCTTTATCGTTTATCCGAAATAATGTGCAGCCGCTATAAACCGGATGCTCGCAAATATAGAGTTCGCCGTACATTGACAAATAAATCTTAGGTTTTTCGTAGTGGTATCTCATAAAATCTCCTCAACTTAAAAAGGAAAACGAAGAGGCCCTGTAAATTATACGGCCTTCCCCGTTTTTCGAGCTATCTAAATCTTTATTTCGCAGGTTTGAAACGGTTAAATAATCCTCTGAACGTCGTTGAGGTGTAAGTTCCGGTTTCCTCGAACTTAAACCCCCTCTTCATCCAAACAGCGTAGAACATCAGCGGTAATAGAATGCCGGCGGCTTCAACCGCCAATCTGAGGCGTCGATCTTTAACCTGTTCCTCCAGTTGACTTTTCTTTAGCCGCTCTTCACTCTCGCGGATATCAACCTCTTTGGTCTCCTCGATCCTCAATTTGTAGAGTTTAACCAGGTCTTCGATCGCCGTCGATTTTTCTTCGCTGCCCGGATCCAAGTAGGCTAAGCCTTGAATTTCCGTCTTAATCTCCTCTCCTAACAACTTTTTGATTTCATCGCCCATTTTTATTCTCCTTTCAAAACGATTTAATTAGTCCCACAAAAGAGGGTGTTATTTACGCGGGTTGATTTTTAGAATCGCGTTCAAAGAGTTTTTCAGATTTTTCAACCTGGGAAATTTCCGCATATCAAAATAGCATGTTCTACGGTCACCTGCGTACGGAAAATATAAAACAAAAAAGAAAGAGCCCTTGTCAGGACTCATCCTTCTCCATTTCGATTGTCAATTTTTTCCAAATTTCGTTTTCTTTTTCATCAAGATCCCCATAGCGGGTTTTAACCTCTCTGCGATAGTTCGCTTGAACCTTAATAAACATCTTCCAATATTCCTTTTCCGAAGCATCCTCTTCTTCGTTTTCAATATATTGAATAACACTATCAAGCTGCCCGGCGGATCTATGCAGATCCAAAACCGCGTTTTTAAGTTCCTCGATTGATTTTTTAACTTTATTATCCATATTAATCGCTCCTTTCATAATATGACTTGCGATTTTCGCGTAATCATAATAAAGAACGAGCGCTAATATCATTGTCTCTCCTTGCTTAACAGCCAAAAGAACCGTCTGTACAATTCGTAGTATGTATCTTTACAGCATGGAATTCCTAACCTAGCTTTCAAATGATCATAAGAGACGCCGTCCGTAACCCCCTTCAAAATATAACCTGATAACCCCGCGTCGGCCTCGATGGCCGTCTGTTCGATCATACCCATCCTTTCGCGATAAAATGATCGCGCTTCCACACATTTGCCGACGGGGTCGCTAATCGCGTTTGTTTTAGCTAATGCGGCTAAATCGCTTGGCCTCTGGCTAAGGCTGTCTAACGCCGCGTACGCCTTTTTCCATATCGGGTATTGCAGACAAAAATGCTTTAGCTCATAATAACGATGTTTCTCGATCCAGCATTTGTTCTTCTCCGACAATTCCGGCCGTATGGTTGTCCCCATTCAGCGTTTTTCTCCTTTCCATAAATGGCCTGTTTCTTCCCAGAGAAGTTTGGGTGAAATATAAAAATTGATTCGCCCGCGCTTTGAGTTAATATCCTCAATCCTCGTTACGAGCTCGCCGTTCCTGGTAGCTTTGCCAATCGGCAGCCAACCGGATACAATTCCGGCTCTTACCCAGGACGCGTCTTTGCCGTATATTCTGGCGACTACTGAAACCGGCACGGAACCGCTTAAAAATTGTTCATCCATTTACTTCCACCTCCTTTATGGGCTATTCTAGATTAGAAACCGGCATTTGTAAAAACAACATAAGTGGAAAAGAGAAAAAGGCCTTGTTAGGACCCCCTTCTCGTAATCTTTACGATTATCTCTTCGCCTTCTATAAACGCCTCCAGTTTAAAACTCTCCGGTTTATCAATCACATCTTTCAGCAACGAGGGTTTCCGTTCCGTTTTTCTTTTCATCATCAGTTCAGAAATGTCCATCTTGCCAAATATCGCTTTAATAAAATCCATGATTTTTCTCCCTTCAATAGCGTTCGCGCTTCATAAAAGGAGATGCGAATTTCGCGTTCTCCATCGCGCCATGGTCATCTCACAAGGATAATCTTCAAAACCGAGCGTGTCCGATGTTATGCGCCCTTTCAACACGCCCTTTATTATTTCGGCTTCGTACCGCTTGTAGGGAAAAATATCATCCGGGAGTTCTCTATGTACCATTCCGCATTTCACGCATATGAGTCTGCGTATCTCTATATATCCGGATACCCCGCCTATGGTCCGTATAATTCTTTGAACCTTATCGTAACGCTTCAGAACGCTGCCGCAAGCCGGGCAAGTTAACTCGTTATCGCTAATCATACGCCGCCCTCTTTTTAATCTAGATTAAAATATGGCGTTTAGAAAATAGATGCAGGAGTTGACAATTCCTGCATCATGATATATGATCGCCGTTAACAAATCAACGGAAAGGAGGAAAATCCACGCTTACAAAATGCCCCGAGTGCGAATTGCAAATCAGCGATAAGGCCTTATCTTGCCCTCATTGCGGCTATCCATTGCAACCTGGCGTCAACACAAGAAAACCTCGAAACAAAAATAATAAAAGAAGACGACTTCCAAACGGATTTGGACAGATAAGCGAAATTAAAAACCGTAACCTTAGGAATCCTTTTCGAGCAATGGTTACGGTTGGTAAGACCCCCGTCGGAAGACCGATTTGTAAGCCTCTTAAGCCGGACTCGTATTTTCCTACCTATAATGACGCTTACGCCGCTCTAGCGGAATATAACAAGAACCCATATGATCTGGGGCCATCCATAACAGTGAAAGAACTGTATGAAAAGTGGACGGAAGAGTATTTCGAAACTCTTAAATCTGATTCGAGCGCCAGAGCCGTTAAAGCCACTTGGGCTTATTGTTCGTCCGTATACGATATGAGAGTTTTGGATGTTCGAGCTCGTCACGTTAAAGGCTGCATGTATGAAGGAGTCGCCATCATAAGAGGCATAGAGCGGCGTCCAAGCTCTTCCATAAAGAACAAAATTAAATCCCTTTTTAACCTGATGTTGGACTATGCTTTGGAATATGAGCTTGTAGACCGTAACTACGCGAGAAGCTTCAACCTTTCCGAGGAAGCCGTCAAAGAGATGATGACAGTTAAGAAAGGTCACATCGCTTTTACAGATGTGGAGATGAAGTCGCTATGGGCTCACGCGGAAGATAAAATCTATGTCGACGTGATACTTATCCAATGCTATTCCGGATGGAGACCCCAAGAACTCGGATTGCTTGAGCTTGAAAATATAGATCTCGAAAACTGGACGTTCAAGGGCGGTATGAAGACGGAAGCCGGAACAGACCGGACGATCCCAATCCACTCCAGGATACAGCCTCTGGTTCTACGAAAATATAAAGAGGCCGAAGCTCTCCCCAGTAAGTATCTGTTTAATTCCGTCAGCTCGGCAAGTAATCGCAAAGATATAAGGTTTACATACGACCGTTATCAAAAGGGGTTTACGAGAATCCGGGATGAGTTAAAACTTAATCCGGCGCATAGACCTCATGACGGGCGTACTCATTTTGTAACTTCCGCCAAGAAATATGGAGTTGACGAATACGCTATTAAATATATAGTCGGGCACAAGATCTCGGACATAACCGAAAGAGTCTACACAAAGAGAGAATTTGATTGGCTCAAAGAGGAAATGGAAAAAATAAAATAAAGTGTTTTAGATGTAGGAATATAGGTATAGGAGCGATGCAGGAATAATGCATGGGTTACATGCATTACCCTGCTTTTTGCCGCTCCTTGAGGACTCTTAAATCCCGCAATGATAAGGATTTAAGTGAAAACGCTAAGTCTGTGAGTTTATATTGATGAAACCGGCATCGATACTTTTTTGCGCAGAGAACACGCTTATTCCAAGCGCGGAGAAAAAGTTATCGGGCGAGTTTCCGGTAGGAAGTATCGGCGCTTGGGTATTGTCGCCGCCAAAATGGGCGAAAAAATCATGTCGCCGTTCCAATTTAACGGAACAATGGATGGCGGATTATTTGAGTTTTGGTTTGAAAACTGTCTCTTGCGCGAATATCATTCTAATTCCGTCATTGTAATGGACAATGACGCTTTCCATCGAAAGAAACGGCTTCTTTCGCTTGCCGAAAGCAATAAACATAAAATAGTGTTCCTACCGACGTATTCCCCGGAATATAACCCAATTGAGAAATTTTGGGCATGGCTTAAACGCAAGCTCAGGAAAGAGTTATCTTATTTTGATAGTTTTGATGATTGTTTGCGTTACTGTTTTAATAGCATTTAACTATACATATCAAGAGGGCTGGGGCTGGGCAAGTCTCTCTGATGATTTCGAGTCGATCGTAGACTCGTACTTTGAAGAACTCATCCGCGGCTGGGCCGATTCCCCGTCCCTCGTTGTCAGAGCCAGTCAGCTTGAAGCGCGTTTTTTAGACATACCCGGCGTCATAGACGTTCAGAATACGACTATAAACGGCTCCGGTTCAAACCTGGTATTGTCTGACCGCATACCGGTCAGAGGCGCCGTCAATGGTTAGGCGTCTCACGGACTCTTTGCCGCCCTTTTTGCGCGAAGTGAAGGATTTCCAAGCCATTATGAGCGGCGCCGAGCAGTCCGAGTTCGCCGCGCTTTGGGACTTCGCTGACGCTCTGTTGGCGGAACAGTTTTTAGATACGGCGACTAAATACGCGGTAAAAAGATGGGAGCGTTTTTTAGGTTTTTTTCGCGGCGCCGACGACACGCTCACAGACCGCAAGTTCGCGATAAAAGCCCGTTTGCAAGAACGACCGCCTTATACTATGGTTTTTTTGAAAAGCGCTCTCGACGCGCTGATAGGCGCGGGAAATTATGAACTATAGTGAGATGTTCTTGAAAAAATAACGAGTTGCGGTAAAATAATCCTATGGATTATGATAAAAAATATTGAAAAAGAACAATAGAATATCATGAAGAAGGACACAGTATCAGGGAAACGGCGAAGATATTGGCTATCGCCAAACACATTGAACACTTGGTTAAAACAATATTGCGATGGTGAAGAACTTGAGCGAAAATACCGAAGCTATAAAACGGCTGTAAGCGAAGAAGAACTGTTAGCGCATCTAAGAGCCTGTTTGATATCTCCATTTTGCGTCTTTTCGGCTGATTTTCCGCCACACTTTGTTAGCGTTATTTGCGTATATTCTTTGAATACACGGCTCACGCGTTCGGCGAAAAATCATCACAAAAATCCGCTAAAAGCGAGATTGTAAACAGGTTCTTAGAACAAATCCGTGATGTTCGACCGGAAAGCGCTGTTTATATTGATGAAACCGGCATCGATACTTTTTTGCGCAGAGAATACGCTTATTCCAAGCGTGGAGAAAAAGTTATCGGGCGAGTTTCCAGTAGGAAATATCGGCGCCTGGGTATTGTCGCCGCCAAAATGGGCGAAAAAAAATCATGTCGCCGCTCCAATTTAACGGAACAATGGATGGCCGGTTGGCGCTTTACATCGAAAGAAACGGCTTATTTCGCTTGCCGAAAGCAATAAACATAAAATAGTATTCCGGCCGCCGTATTCCTCGGAATATAACCCTATTGAAAAATTTTTGACATGGCTTAAACGCAAGCTCAGGAAAGAGTTATCTTATTTTTCAACTATAACGCATCGCGCGCGACCTCGTGAAGTCATTTATAATTAGCGCGCATTGAAATAGACATATATCGCGCTTTTTACGTTCGACAATGACAAGGCTCGCCCGTAGCTTTAGTCGGAGGGCGTCAATTATTTTTTAGCCGTCCAATTTAGACTTTCCCGCTGTATGTCATATAGCTTCGCGAACAATCCGTTTTTCGCAAGCAACTCTTCTCCCGTTCCCTGTTCAAACAGACGTCCCTTGTCAAGAACAGCGATCTTATCCGCGCCCATTACGGAACGCAGACTATGAGCGATCACGACGACGGTCTTGCCCTCAATCAACGCTGAAATCGCCTCCTGAACGGCGGCTTCATTCTCTGGATCCAGAGAGGCCGTGGCCTCGTCCAGCAGGATAATCGGAGCGTCTTTCAGCAACGCTCTAGCGATGGAAATTCGCTGACGCTCGCCTCCGGAAAGCGTGGCGCCATTTTCACCAAGAGTCGTATTATAGCCTTCGGGCAGTTTGTTTACAAAATCATCGCAGCGAGCGACCTTCGCGGCGGCCCGCGCCCGCTCTTCCGTAGCGTCCATATCGCCGATTTTGATGTTGCCCAATACCGTGTCGTTAAACAAGGTCACGTCTTGAAAGACAAAAGACATATAGCCCATCAAACGTTCGGGGTCGATATATTTCACATTTACGCCACCTATAGAGATCTTGCCGCGGTCAGCGTCCCAAAATCGAGCGATCAGCTTCAAAATCGTGCTTTTCCCGCCGCCGGAAGGCCCGACCAAAGCGGTAATTCCACCGGCTTGGATAGTCAGGTTCAAATCCCGAATCGTCTGAGTTTCGCCTTTATTATAAGAGAAATCAACGTGTTCGAACACGATTCCGAAGCTTGTGATATCCTTTTCCTTGTCGCCGTCCATTGTCTCGATCGCCATCAAATCACGTATGCGCCGGATGCCGATCCGGAAATAGAACAACTCCGGCAACAGCGTAAGCAACGTGATTACCGGTCCGTAAATTTTCACCGCAATGATTAAAAAAAGCGTGAAAGACTCGAAAGAAATTCGCCCGCCCGTGAGAAGCGTAGTTCCCGCCAGCGTCGTTATGCCTATCCCCGCCTGCAAAATCGTCTGGGCGCCCATAATGAAAACGCCCGCGCCAAGCTCAAATTTCATGGCGTTGCGCATCATTTCGCGCAGCGCTTTCCGCAACGCTTCAAAACGCTCTCCGTCCATGTTACACGCGCGAATCACTTTAATGCCGTCAATATACTCCTGCACGCGGTCGGAAGCGTCCAGTTTCGCTTCCATGAATCTTTTCGCGAGTCGGCCGTAAATTTTTTCGGACAGCGTCACGACGGCGATCGACACCGGCATAGTGATGAACATCGCCAGCGCCATCCGCCAGTCGTAAATGGCGAGCAGCGCGCAAGTCACCGTAATGGAAACGCCGTTTGCGATAAGCTGCGGCGCAAGATGGCTGAGCGCATGCTCGCTGTTCGCCACGTCCGCCATTATATTGGATGTTAGGTCTGACAGGTTCTTTGAGTTAAACACGCTCATTGGCAGGCGGCGGATATGTTCCGCCACCGCGACGCGGGTTCGCTTGCTTTGGGTGTACGAAACCACGTATGTTTTGCGGTAGTCGTTTCGTTGGCAGAGGTACGTCAGAAAGGCGCTGACGATGCCCGCTCCAAAGAGAATCCATAGCTTCGTCGGGGAAATCGCGCCGCCAGTGAACGGCCGCAACAATTCCGCCACAAATTGAACGAGCGTGAAAAACGGCGGAAGCATGGAAAAGTTTGTCAGCGTACACGCGAAGATCGCTTTTTTTAAATCTCTGTAACCGTCGTCAGTGAGCATCATCGCTTGTTGTAATTTAGGCATTGCCCGTCCCCTCCTTTCTCCTGGCCATACGCCAGCTTGAGGCGCCGGCGTAAGCGCGCCACATCTCGCTGTATCTTCCGCTTCGCGACATCAGCTCATCATGCGTTCCGCGCTCCGCTACGCGCCCTTCATCCATCACGATGATCTGGTCCGCCCCTCGCGCCGTGGAAAGCCTGTGAGCGATCATTATGACGGTCTTGTCCCGCATCAGGCTCTCAAAAGCCTTTTGTATCAGACGTTCATTTTGCGGATCCAAAAAAGCGGTGGCCTCGTCCAGCGTTACGATCGGGCAATCTTTGACAATAGCGCGGGCAATGGCGATGCGCTGCCGCTCCCCGCCGGAAAGATTCACGCCCTTCGCTCCGATAACTGTTTGATAGCCTTGCGGCAATTTTTCAATGAATTCATGGCATTGAGCGGCTTTCGCCGCCTCTATGACCCTTTCGTCCGCCGCTTCGGGGGCGCCCATGCGAATGTTATCCAACACGCTCTGTCTGAAAAGAAACACGTCTTGAAAAACGAAACTCACTTTATTCATTAAATCATAAGGGTCAATTTCACGTATATCTACGCCTCCGACGCTCACGCTTCCGCCCGCGACGTCAAAAAATCGCGGAATAAGGCTGGCGATCGCGCTTTTGCCGCCGCCGGAAGGCCCTACGACAGCGGTAACCTCACCCTGGCGGGCGATAAAAGAAACGTCGGACAGGGCCTCCGTCCGTTTCTCATCGTCATAAGAAAACGTCACGTTATGAAATTCAACGTCGAAACTTGTCGGAGACTTTGGATTTTCCGCCAAAGGAAGCTCAGGCTGCGCGAGAATCGCGTCCATAGCATCCACGGCGCCGCTGATTTGCATCAGCGCGCCGCTGGCGTAAATTACCTTGGTTAAAATCCCCGCCGCGGCCTGGGAAAAAATCAGGTAAAAAATCGCTGTTCCAGCGAATGACGCGTAATCTTGCGTAAACGTCCCGAGCAGTATGGCGACTGGCATGATAAACAAAAACACGTTATGGACTATTGCCAGCGAGGCGCTGTATCCTTTCTCCCAGCTCAACGTATAATCAATGACCATATCGGTATAGCTCTCGATGGCTTCACGCAGTCGCCGAAAGGAATATACCGTCCGTTTAAAGGCTTTCACCACCGATATGCCCCGTATGTACTCCACCGAAGCGTTGTTCATGTCTTCCAAGGCGGACTGATACTTATTCATCATGTCTTTAGCGCTCTTGTCGCCGTAAAGTCTCGCCTGCTTATAGATCGAGACGATAACCCCAACCGACGCGGCCGCGCCGAAACGCCAGTCCGCCGCGAACAATATCACAAACATCGCGACAGGGGCCACAAGCGCGGCGGTAAAATCGGGCAGTTGGTGGGCGATGAAACCCTCGACTTTCTCGATGTTATCGTCAATGATTTTCCGCAGTTTACCGCTGCCCGTCAACGCGTGGAAGCCAAGCGGCGTCCGAGCCAGATGGGAAGCGAAATCCGCTTTTAGCCGATAGAGCGTTCCGAACGCCGCGATATGGGACAACATTAACGCGGCGAAATATAAGATGATGTTACACGCCGCTCCCGCGAAAGCGATCCAGCCGTAACGCGCGAGCGCGGCGGCATCCAAGGGCGTCACGTCTGAAAACCCCATGAGGATTTCCCGAATAATGAAGTAAACGCTTATATATGGGGTAAAACCGATAACGGAAGCCGCCGCGGACAAGAGCATGGAACCGATGATCAGCGGTTTTTTCATCATGGCAATCTGCCATAGCCGCGCGAAGCCTGTCTTAGAAGCGCTTTTCTCTTTGTCCATACAATCTCCTTTCTTTTATTCCGCGACGAACAAGCCTCGCGCGCCGCCTTTTTATCCAGCCGGCGCAACCCAAGTATCAGCTTTCAATATCCTTGCCGAAGCGCCGCGACAATCAACTTTGCTCGTAAAACTTAAGTTAGGTATAGCTAACTATTAAATCATAACATACTGCGCTGTCTCTATCAAGGTTATTTTTAGAATATATAGTTGAAGCTATTTACAAAAGTGAAAAATAATTAGAGAACGCGCTATAGAGACGGTACAAAACGGACATAGCGAAGCGGAAGTAAAGGAGATGTATGGACTTGGGGTAAGCCGCGGACATGGGAGAACCTTGAAGCGAAAACCGTGTCACTGGAAAACAGATCATTGAATCGCGGCGTTTCCGTGATTCGAAGCGCAAAAAAGGGTTTGAGCGTTACGCGTAAAAAAACATAATCCAGTATGTTAGGCGCGACGAGCGAAAACGAGAAGAATTCATTGCCGAAATATAGTTGAAGCTATTTACAAAAGTGAAAAACATGGTAAGATATAGGCATGTCATATCCAGTAAAAATGAGAGAACGCGCTATAGAAGCGGTACGAAACGGACATAGCGAAGCGGAAGTAAACGAGATGTATGGACTTGGGGTAAATACGTTGCGGGCATGGGAGAACCTTGAAGCGGAAACCGAGTCGCTGGAAAACATACCGTTGAATCGCGGAACATACAAGATTGACCGTGAAAAAATCGCTTGAGTATTACAGAGAAAATCCGTACAGCGCAAATAAGGAAACCGCGGACGCCTTTAATTGCGGCGTTTCAGGAATCCGAAGCGCAAAAAAGGTTTTGGGCGTTACGCGTAAAAAAACACAATCCAGTATGTTGAGCGCGACGAACGAAAATGAGAAGAATTCATTGTCGAAATAGAATCCCTACCGGAAGACGGCGAATTATATTATATGACTATTCAATCGCTTCATGAAGCCGCGCAAATGCGCGGCGCGGGGTCCGAGGTCGAAGACCCCGGCGGGGTTTGGGGCGGAGTCCCAAGGTTTTTATGACTTGTTTGGATAGTCATCTTATATTATTCTGATGAAAGCGACTTCGATGAATATTACTCTCAAAAATATGGCTATGCGCTTCGAGGGGAAAAGGTAATCGTTAAAGTCATTGGCAGGCGTTTTGCGCGAACTAGCGTTGTCGCCGGTAAAGAATGGCGGCGAAATTATCGCGCCATTCTTTACGGACTCATTTTTAGCTTTGTAAATCTACAAAGTTGACGTAACCGCCAAAAGCTATCAATTCCGTTAATATGTTTTCGGATCCGACCTTAAACTTAATCTCCATAATTGTCGCGGAAGCGCTTTTCACATTCAATATCCGCAACGCCCGAAGCGATCATTACCGTGAATAACCGCTTCAAGACTGTCTCGGCGGCGTTTCCCGCGAACGCGGCGCAGCCCTTATCCGCTTCAATTCCGGCTGGTCATAGGCGAAGTTTGCGGTCGCGCCGACATATAACTGGCTTCCGCGTGATCTAATTTGATTGAGCCACAATAACCAATGGGACTTCGCCTCTGAAGCTTTTGAAATGGATATGCCCATTTTTCATTATCTTGACCTCATTCAAGGCCCATCTTTTATCGGTTGATATTACATAAAAAGCTCTAACGCCGGCTCTACGCTGTCCGAAACGTCCATCCCGCAATTTCGCGAGGAAAAATAAACGCATTGCATACAATTGCTGTCAAAGCTATGTCTATAAGGAGAGTAGCCATCAACATTCATACTTCTAAAATTTTTACAATTTTTTATTTTTTTCGGCTGATACATAGCGTTTCCTCCTTTTTAATCAATAGCTGTCTCGATCCATTAATATAGCTTAGATTCCGTTGATTTCGATAGGCGCGTCGTTCGCCGTACGTCAGGATATGGCGTTTAGTTCCGTTTACTTCCCTGGAATGAGGATAGACGCCTGACGTTCTTCGATCTCTAAAGGCGCTTTTACGCCGCCTTCCTTGCGCTTGCAGGCTTTGTTTCAGTCACTGACTATGGTGATCAGAAGATCATTCGCCTTGTCCAAAAACTTTTCCGATAGTAACCGTGATTTTTTCCCGCGTCGTTTTAGCCCCCCGCTCTTAGAGAATATTTCGCGAGGTCCCGCGCGTTCTTACAAACGAAATTATCTGAGGATAAGGTCTAATACTGAATTCAGTTTGAAATATAGCCAAACAGGGCGAGGCTTTTTCTCGTTGGTCTAGGCGCAAAACGCGGGCGAAACCAATTGGTTCGAGAACCCAATTGGTTCGGCAAAGCTTTGCGACAGGATCCGGCGTGAAGAAGGCCGTTCGGATGGTTATGGTTTAGACTGAGTTCAGTGTAAATTCAATATTTATTTTAATTATTCGCGTTTTTTCAATTTTTATACTCTAATTTTAATAAAAAAAACGCCGAATTAAAGCGGGCTGACATAAAAAAATAAAGAAAAGCCCAGTAAAATCAATGTTTTCATGATAGCCGAGCAAACGGGGGTAGTATGACAACCGAATACCGGCCATGAAACAGGGTATTGTTGAAAAACGATACCCTGTTTTTATGCCATTTTTAAGAAAAGGAGGTTATGCGCTATGGCAGTATTCCGGGTAGAGAAAAACAAAGGCTACACGGTTATGTCCAATCACCGTTTGCGAAATAAGGACTTGACCCTAAAGGCGAAAGGCCTGTTATCGCAAATGTTATCCTTGCCGGAAACTTGGGATTACACCCTTGCCGGTCTATCTCAAATCAACCGTGAGAGGGTAGACGCTATCCGCGAAGCCGTCCGAGAGCTTGAACGCGCCGGATATATCCAGCGTTCACGGGAGCGCGACGACAAAGACCGGTTGCGCGGCGCGGATTATGTGATTTACGAGCAGCCGCAACCGCATATATCGGATTTACCAACATTGGAAAATCCAACATTGGATAATCCAACGCAGGAAAAACCAATGTTGGAAAACCCTACGTTGGAAAATCCAATGCAATTAAATAAAGAAGTATCAAAAACTGATTTTATCCAAAAAAGATTTATCTATTACGGATTTATCAAATACCCATTCCATTCCTATCCATTCCCCTAACCCCTTGCCTTTGGATGAAGAGGCTACGCCTCCGGAAAGGAAAAGAAGCGAACCGAACGACGCATACAGGATTTATGAGGAAATCATCAAAGAGAATATCGAGTGCGACCACTTTGTAACATACAACCGTTTTGATAAAGACCGTTTGGACGAAATCATCGACCTTATCCTTGAAACCGTCTGCACGGCAAGAAAGACAATCCGCGTCGCCGGTGACGATTACCCCGCCGAGCTTGTGAAATCGAAGTTTTTGAAGCTCACCAGCAACCATATTGAGTTTGTTTTTGACTGCATGAAACAGAACACAACCAAAGTCCGCAATATCAAAAAATATATGCTGGCGGCGCTTTTTAACGCGTCGTCCACGATTGACAGCTATTATACCGCCCTTGTCGCCCACGATATGGCGCATTGGGGCGAATAAAACGCAGCGCGGAAAGGAGCGTGATACTTCTTGCTACATGAGGAAGTAAACCGGGAAAGTATGCAGTTGGGGGCACAAATCGCCAAAGTGACCGTTGAGGAAATCCGAAAGGCGCTTGAAAAGCTAATTGCCGAGCTAAAAGCCGATTTGAAGAAAACGCCCGTCACCGTAACCCACGGCAAGCAGAGCCTTAAAGAGCTTGCGGCGCAAAACGCCGGACTTTCCAGCTTAACCGTGAAATGAAAAAATGCGGCGTTGACTTTTCGCCGGTCAAGACCGGCAAGGGCGAATACCTGTTGTTTTTCAAAGGCCAGGACGTGGACGCTATGACCTACGCCTTTGAACGATATACCAAAAAGCTGATGAAACAGGCTGAAAAGCCGTCTATCCGCAAAATGCTGTCTGACTTCAAGGGTAAGGCGGTGTAGCTTAACGTTGAACGGGATAAAGTCAAAAATAAGGATAAGGGGATTGAGCTATGAAGAATATAGTAAGATGTTCTTGAAAACGCAACGAATTGTGGTAAAATAATCCTATGAGCTATGATAAAAAATATCGGAAAAGGACAATAGAATATCATGAAGAAGGACACAGTATCAGGGAAACGGCGAAGACATTCGGCATATCGCCAAACACATTGAACGCCTGGTTAAAACAATATCGCGATAACGGAGGGCTTGAGCG
>JAISER010000056.1 GCA_031263985.1 Clostridiales bacterium
AATTGATATTATTAGCCAAGCGATCAATCCTAAAACACAAATATGCGTTCCCATGAGCGGTAAAAAATCCGACTTGAAGAAACGCATTTCCGGTGTTTTAGATAGAGGAAGCAAAAAAAGAAGTTTTGCGCTTTTGCTTGTAATGAGCGTATTCACTATCGCGCTAAGCGCTTGCTCTGGTATGAGCTGTCAGGAAAAGCCGGCTCTGTTAAATATAGCTGATTCACAATCGAATACCGTTGATTCTACAGGATTAACGTCAAGTTCACAAGCGCCGGACATATTAAGCGCTGACGCAAGCGCTATTCCTTTTAATAAAAATGTCAATATTCTTGTTGCTGGAATGGACGGCGATGGTGATTTACAAAGCAGGGCTGACACAATTATGGTTGTGCGCCATAATATTGAAAGCGGGGAAACAAGTTTGCTATCAATTCCAAGAGATACCTATGTGTCTCCGTCGGAAGAAACCTTAACGAAACTGAAAGCGAATTACTCCAATATTCCTAAAGAAATGAAATTTGGTGAGCTGATCGCGTATGCGGGTGAAAAAGATAAGATGCCAATATTGCGGAATGAAGTAAGCGAATTACTGAATGTTCCTGTCGATTTTTACGTTAAAGTTGATATGTCGGCTTTCAGTATAATTATCGACGCCTTTGGCGGAGTTGAAATGACCGTACCAGAGGGCGGGTTGTACTATATCGACCCCGCACAGAATCTTGAAATATCTCTTGCGGGCGGCGCTCAAATCTTAGACGGTAAAAAAGCCTTAGAGTTTGTTCGCTATCGTTTAACATATAAAAATGGAGATTTAGACAGGATAAATGTTCAGCAAGAGCTAATCTCACAGCTTTATAAAAAGATGTTTGAAGGCGAAAATGTTGTTGAAAAATCACAGGCAATGTTTGACATTTTGACTAAACACACCGAAACCAACTTTACATTAAGCGACTTAATGTCATATTTAAAATACATTCCTAATGTTAAATCGGATAGTTTGTCGCTTATTGTTTTACCGTGTGAAATGGAATTAATTGGTAACAAATTCTATCTCGTTCCAATTACTAAAGAAGCGGGAAACGTGTTTAGTAAGTAAAAATATGACAGATATATAAATATAGTAAGATGTTTTTGAAAAAGTAACGAATTGTGGTAAAATAATCCTATGAGTTATGATAAAAAATATCGGAAAAGAACAATAGAATATCATGGAGAAGGACACAGTATCAGGGAAATGGCGAAGCAATAACACGACTGTAAGCGAAGAAGACCTGTTAGCGTATCTAAAAATCAATCCAGACGCTTACCAATCAGAAATAGGCGAACGCTTCGGCTGCCATCATTATGGCCGCCATCAATCTGTGATTTGCCGGACTCTTAAACGCTTTAATATAACGCGTAAAAAAAGATGAAGCTTTACAGAGAGCAAGACGCTGAAAAGTCGCCGAATATTTAGAGTCTGTTCAAGATCTCGCTTTTAGCGGATTTTTTGTAATGATTTTTCGCCAAACACGGAAGCGCGAACGCCGCGTATTCGAAGAATATACGCAAAGAGCGCTGACAAAGTGTGACGGAAAATAAGCCGAAAAGACGCGAAATGGAGATCTTGAACAGGCTCTTAGAACAAATCCGTGATGTTCGACCGGAAAGCGCTGTTTATATTGATGAAACCGGCATCGATACTTTTTTGCGCAGAGAATACGCTTATTCTAAGCGCGGAGACAAAGTTATTGAGCGAGTTTCCGGTAGGAAATATCGGCGCTTAGGTATTGTCGCCGCTCCAATTTAACGGAACAATGGATAGCCGGTTATTTGAGTTTTGGTTTAAAAACTGTCTATTGCGCGAATGTCCTTCTAATTCCGTCATTGTAATGGACAATGACGCTTTTTATCGAAAGAAACGGCTTATTTCGCTTGCCGAAAGCAATAAACATAAAATAGCGCTCCTACTACCGTATTCCCGGGAATAATCTTATTTTGATAGTTCTGATGATTGTTTATGTTACTGTTTCAATAGCATTCAACATAAAACCGGGCTTGCGCGAGATTCGTCGTCATAAACTTTTCGCTAGTCTTTTGATCGCTTCTAAACGTTGGAAGTCTCGCGACCTCAACCTTGATGGAAAGATATACCGTTTATTACCATATAGGCTAAATCGACTCTACATTATTACTAATCAACGTTTATCTAAAATACCCCAAGCCTTTATTTTCCGAGGAGAACGGATTTAAATTTCATCCACACGTTTTCCCGTCAATATTATGTAAGCGAAGATCATCAATTGTCGCCCGTTGCAGGCCCAAGGTCGGTCTTTCCGCAAATGGTCTAAACTTCTCGCCTTTACGTCCGCGCTCATATCGTATGCCATAACCTCCCTCCGTATCTCTTGGAGTCACCGCTGTTAGCTGGCGTTAAGAATGGGATTTATTAGCGCTAAGAATGGGATGGGGGTTTTGAATAAATATTCAAGTCGCGGCCTTTGCGTTGCCGGATCAGCGACTTCGTAATGGCGACAAAGGATGGAAAAAGAGCGACTGACTTCGACTCAAAAAACTCCAGTCACAATCGCTATATCTCAGATTAATCCGCAAAAATGTTCCGTGACCGTAAGCGGAACGTTGGGATATTTTTCTTCCGGCAATGGCGGATCTCACCTCTTATACCCCACCATTGTAACGAACGTTGGCGCGACGGCTATCGTGCTAGAGCCCAGCTTTACCGGTTACGCCGGCAGCGACTTCTGGTTTTTCGGCGGAAGGGTATCATGGGAAGTCGTAGAATATTATTAAGTTTCGTCCGTTAAGAGGCGGCCGGCGTTACGCTGAGGTAAGCGCTCAGCGCTTTCAGTTCCTCCGGCGTATAGATATCCCCTTCGCCGTCGCCTTTGCGAAAGCCGATCCAGATGAATTTTGTCTCGGCCCGCAAAACCAGCGGTTCTTCTCGCCACGCGTCGGCGACCAGACCGCCCGGTGTCATCGCGTTTTGGTCAATGGGCGCGCCGGAAAACTCCATGACTGTAAAGACTTGCTCCTTTGGCGCGTCCGCCGTAACGCTTACGGTTTCACCGCCATTGACGCTTAAAAGCGCGTTATACGCGGCGGCGCGGCTTCCTGCCGCGTCATTATTTACGGAACCTTCCGCGTTCAGATAATGACTTACCGTCCCTGCGGCGGCGCCTGTCGCGATGACGCCCCATGTATAGCGCAGCATTGACGGAGCGCTGACGACGGCCAAAGCGTGGCCTTCGCCGTTTCGTACGCTCGGCGAATTGCCCGCGACGAAATGATAGGCCCTCTCGCTTTTATCGCCGGCGGTCCCGTCCTTGTCGACCGCAGCGACTTGAAGCATGTGTCCGCCGGGTTCCGCTATGTCGGCAATGTCATAGCCTGAGCCTTTAGCTTCGCCGATATATAGTCCGAAGTCGTATACGTTATATTTCGTCGCGTACCGTGTCTCGCTCCATATGAGAATAGACTGTTCTTCGTCCACGAAGACGTTTCGCGGGGCTTCGAGCGGTGTAAAAGCGGCGGATTCTTCTTCATCGTCAATGACGGCCGGCGGCGAGGCGTCGTAAAAAACGTCAGTATCTTCCAAGCGACTTTCTTTGTATCCTTTATAGATGCCTCCGCAGACGCCGATAGCGGCGGCGACGCACGCAGCGACAGTCCAGCGTCGCCTGTATATCGGAATCTTTATTTTTAAGGCGGTTTCCCGTACGCTCAGTTCCTTCGAGTAATCCCTGCCGTACACGGATCCGTATGTAATCCGATCGTACAACAGCTTCTTAAAGATTTGGCCGATAGCCAGACAGTCGCTGAATGCTCCGGATGTTTCCGGTTCCCAGAGATTATAAAAGCGTATCAATGTTTTCAACTCGTAGTTTTCAATGACTTTGAAGGTTTGTTTTGTGCGATGATTGTACGCCGAAAGGGTCGTTTTGGCGACGGAAGCGATGTCTATAAGCTTTTTTTGAGGTTTTGTCAGGTTTATCCGATTCGCGTACAAAAAACCCAGACTGAACGTTATGTCATGTGTTAGTATAATTTTTTCATCGCCTATAAAATCAATGACCGATTGAGCGATCGACGATATCGTGGGGGCGAAAACGGTTTTTTTATCGGTAATTCCCGTAGCCTCAACGCTTTTCGGCGGTATCGATACGCCGGAGTTGATAAGAGTCTGAACATACTCAATGGGTTCAAAATCCACAAATCTTACCGCAGCCAGCTCGATAATCCGGTCTCGGCTTGGACGTTCCCCTGTCGTTTTCACGCAAATGGTTACAAAGTCTCGTAATTTTTGCGCTTCCTCGGACTTTTTTGTAACCGGCGACGATTTAAACAGGGGAATATATCGTTTGTCAGGTTGTTCCGGCGCGGTTTTTGAAATCGGCAAGTTTACCCTTTTTAGATTCCGCGCTATTTCCTCATAAGCTCGATCGATCATATCACCCGGTTTTTTAGCTTTACGCATAAGGTTAAAATCTCACCCCTTTACAGTTTTTACCATATAAAGCGGAACTTGCGCTATTATTTTACATTTCTCGACAGTGTTTGTCAATGGCGATTCATAAACCTTTGGCAACAGAGTCGCAAAGCGCCCTCTGTACATAATGATTTGAACATTATGAATGATTATGCATAGATGGCGCTTTGCGACTGGAAAAACCTATTTTTGCCCAAGCAAGAAAAAAGCCCGTCGCTACGGGCCGTTTCGGTTGCGGACCTATCACTTGATAGGTCCGCGCAAATATCCTGAAATCCATTTCCATCGTGCGACGCTTGCCGTTATAAATCTTCATTTCGCTCTTTTGCTCCAAATGCCGTTTAAACCGATATTTAACGCATTTGAACAACAATTAAACTTTATTAAACAACCATTTGAACGCTCCCGCCCAAATTCATGAAACCGCGCCTTTTTATCCGATTCCCTGTAACTGGTAAATTGGATATCGCGGACCAACTTTCTTCGTTTTCCTTGTCATCCCGCTGTTTCCCGCCTTTTCCCTCTTTTTCCCACTGACGTCTTCATATCCCACTCTCCACGGTACTTTACAACCGCAGTCAAAACCTCCTTTAATCGAACAATTTAGATATTGACGATCCTGAATGAATTCTATCTATCGCTGAAGCGAACAACGGCGCAACAGATAATATTTTAACTTTAGGCGATCGCTTTTTCTCCGGCATGGGAATGGTGTCAAGCGTCACAAGCTCTGATATGGGAGAATTTTCTATAATCTCTATGGCGTTCCTCGTAAAAAGACCATGAGTGCAGCACGCCATAACATCCACGGCGCCATATTTTTTTATAGCCCGCGCCGCGTTAACTATCGAACCTCCGGTGTCTATCATATCATCCAGCAAAATGGCGATCTTCCCATTAACATCGCCTATTACGTTCATGACTTCCGACATGTTAGCCTGAGGACGGCGTTTGTCCACAATAGCGAGCGGAATGTCAAGCCTATCGGCGAACTGGCGCGCCCGCCCGACGCTGCCGTGATCGGGCGACACAACGACAACGTTCGATTTATCTGGAAATTTGGAGTTGTAATAATTCGACAAAATGCGAACGCCTCGCAAATGATCTACGGGTATGTTAAAAAAACCTTGCAACTGGTCACAGTGCAGATCCATCGACACCATTCTGTCCGCCCCGGAAGTCGTTAAAATGTCGGCTACCAGTTTAGCCGTAATCGGATCGCGCGATTTAGCCTTCCTATCCTGACGCGCATAGCCGTAATAAGGCATTACCGCTGTTATGCGCCCGGCGGACGCGCGGCGGCTGGCGTCTATCATTATAAGCAATTCCATGAGGTTTTCATTAACAGGCGGACATGTCGGCTGTATTATAAAGACATCGCAACCGCGTACGGGTTCGTTAAAATTAACAGCGATCTCGCCATCAGAGAATCTCATTACGTTTACATCGCCAAGCCGTATGCCTATTTCTCTAGATATTTCCCTTGCCAGATCTATATTGGCGTTACCGGTAAAAAGCTTAATGTTTCCCGTGCTTATGAAGTTCACGCTAATCCTCCCGCAAAATACCGTTCGCTAAAATCAAAAAGCGTCCTCTAATGTTTCTAACCTCCGAAGCGTTTTGCGTCCTATGTAAGAGTTTAATCTCTGAATATACGGCGCGGCGCGCTCGGCGAACGCAACGATGGGCGCGAATTATGTCGCGCCTCCTCACAACGACGATTATTATAGCATAACGCGTTAGTATCCACAAGCGCCTCATCATTGCGCCTCTCGAAGCCGCTCGAAGCCCCGAGGTCTTAAGGTTTTGGTTCGAAGCCTCAGGGCCTCAATATATTTGAAATAAATGAATAGAAAAACGGATTATTATGAAAGATATAACAGAAGGCGTTTGAAGAAGGATGATCTCGCGGTGAAGCATAAGGAAGTGGCGCTTGGCGTTTTCATTATAGTTATAGTAGCGGTAATAATTATACCAATACCGACGTTTTCGCTCGACTTTCTCATAATGTTGAACATAGGGCTGTCGATACTGGTGATACTGGACGCGTTATATTCGCGCGAAGCGCTCTCAATGTCGCTTTTCCCTACTGTACTGCTTATAATGACGCTTTTTCGCATGGCGCTAAACATATCGGCGATAAGGCTGATTCTGGGAAAAGGCTATGCCGGCGCAGTTATAAACGCGTTCGGCTCGTTCGTGGCGGGCGGAAACATCATTGTAGGTTCGGTGATATTCGCGGTAATAATATTGGTTAATTTTCTTGTAATAACGAAAGGTTCGGAACGCGTGGCGGAAGTCACGGCGCGTTTCACCCTTGACGCCATGCCCGGCAAGCAAATGGCCATAGACGCGGATTTAAACGCCGGAGTGATAAACGACGACGAAGCTAAAGCGCGCCGCAAAAAGATACAAGACGAGGCTAATTTTTACGGCGCGATGGACGGCGCGAGCAAATTCGTAAAAGGCGACGCCATCTCCGGCCTACTTATAGCTATTATCAATATAATCGGAGGGCTTACGCTCGGAGTGACGGGCATTGGCGGCGGACCAAAGCTGTCGCTTGCGGAAGCGGCGGAAAAATATTCGATAATGACGATAGGCGACGGGCTTGTACATCAGCTCCCCGCGCTTTTGATATCCGTCGCGACGGGCATAATAGTAACGAAAACAACGGGCGATGAAGACATTTCATCGTCTATAGCCTCTCAAATCTTAAACAAACCCATAGCGCTTTATATAACGGGTTTCGTAATGATCGCGCTGGGAGCGCTTATGCCGTTTCCGAGAGCGTTGTTTTTGCCGTTCGGCGCGGCGCTTATATACGCCGCGAACCGCCGCGCCCGCTTGGATAAAGTCGAAAAAATACGTTCTGAAATTACGGCGGAGGAAGGTGAAGACGCTGTAATGCGCCGTCCGGAAAACGTCGCGTCGCTTTTGGGCGTAGATCCTATTTTGCTGCTTTTCGGTTATGGCCTGATACCGCTCGTCGATTCAGGCCAGGGCGGCGATCTGCTCGACCGCGTAGTGATGATACGCCGTCAAATAGCGGTGGAATTGGGCGCTATCGTGCCGGTAATACGTCTGCGCGACGATATCAATCTAAGCCCCGGACAATATAAAATACTTATAAAAGGCGTGCCCGTGGCCGGCGGCGAGATAATGTTCGGTCACTATATGGCCATGAACCCGGGCTATGTCGAACGCGAAATCGAAGGCATCGAGACCACGGAGCCTTATATGGGCCTGCCGGCCGTATGGATAACCGAAAATCAACGGGAACGCGCCGAATCTTACGGCTACACGGTAGTGGATCCGCCGTCCATTATAGCGACGCATATGACGGAAATCATACGCTCGAGCCTGCATGAGCTGCTCACGCGCCAAGACACGCAAACGCTTATAGACAACGTGAAGGAACGTAACCCCGTGCTGGTGGAAGAACTTATTCCAAAACTGCTCACCGTCGGCGAGGTGCAGAAAACGCTTTCCAATTTGCTTAAAGAAGGCGTTTCCATACGCGACTTTGTGACGATACTTGAAACGCTGGCGGACTACGCGCCGTCCACGCGCGACATCGACGCGCTTACGGAATACGCGCGGCAAGCGTTACGCGGAGCCATTTCCAACAACTATCTTGAAGAAGGCGTAAACAACGTGATAACGCTTGATCCGAAGCTGGAGAGAGAAATCATGGAAAATGTACGCAGAACGGAACAGGGTTCTTATTTGGCGCTTGACCCCGAAAAAACGAAACGCATATTTGAAAGCTTAAACAGTGAAACGGCTAAGTTGTCATCCGCCGGACTTCAGCCTATAGCGCTTACGTCTCCTATGGTGCGTTTATACTTCAAAAGGCTCGTGGAGCAAATAGCTCCAAGCCTTGTCGTATTGTCCTATAATGAAATTGACCCGAAGGCGGAAATTCAATCTATTGGGATGGTGAGCATCGCGTGAAAATTAAAAAATATGAGGCTGATACCGAGCAAAACGCTATGGAGCTTGTAAAGCGCGACATCGGAGATAACGCGCTTGTGCTGAACATAAAAAAGACCCAGCCTAAAGGCGTGCTTTCGTTTTGGGCAAAGCCGCGCGTAGAGATTACCGCCGCCTATGAGGAAAAACCTGGTCTCGGAAACGACAGCTTTACAACCAGAGGCTTGACAAACGCGAGAAACGGCGGCTTTGCAAACCCTGACGTGACGGGAAGAGGCTTGTCAAACGACGCGTTTTCCGTCGAAAACCTCAAAAAGTATGATTTCAAACGCGAGGACTTCTCAAAAAATTATGACTATATCGTTAAAAACGAAGCCTCTAAGCCCAACGACTTCAAAACGACGCTGGAATCCGCCGAAGAAGCCAAAACTATAGCGCAAAGCGGTATAGTGAACAAAAGCTTTATAATGCAGCCGAATCATTTGAAAAAACCCAGCGACCACGAAAAATCCGACGGCGTTACAAGGGCTTTGTACGACACTATGTCCAGCGCCGGAGTAACAACCTCCATGCTGTCGTTTTTGCTCAGAAACCTCCATGATTCCGATATAGGCGAAACCGTCAAAACGGTATACTCAAAAATCATCGGCATATTGGGGCCTTCCGCCCAAACCGAAACGCGTCTGGCGGAGAAAAAGCCCATGTTCTTTTTCGGCCCCACCGGCGCGGGCAAAACGACGACTCTCGTTAAGCTGGCCGCTAGATATAAAAACGAGATAGGGCTTAACGTAGGTCTTATCACTTCGGACACGGAACGCATAGGCGCTACGGAACAGCTCAAAGCCTGCGCGGATATAATGGGGCTTGACATAAGAATAGCTTATTCGACGCAAGACTTGGCGCGGCATATAGAAGCGTTTAAAGCGTCGAAAGACGTGACGCTCGTAGACACCGCCGGACGTTCGCACAAATCCGAGGCGGCTATGGACGCGTTTACCGACATGCTTTTGGCGGCGGGCGAAAGCGAACGGTTTTTGGCGCTGAGCGCGCCGACCAAACATGAAGACTCTCTGGAAATAATAGGAGAATACTCAAAGCGGTGTGATTTCTCGCTTATATTCACAAAGCTTGACGAAACGCCGCGTATAGGCGGCATCCTCAATATATGCCGCGAAACCGACAAAAGAATAGCCTATATTACGAACAGTCAAAACCCTCCGCGCGGCTTGGACGAATTTCGCCCGGAAAACCTGGCCAAGACGCTTATGGGGCTGGACGCTTAACGAAAACGCGAACGCCGCTTATTTGAAGAATATGCGCGGGTGAGCGCCGGCGCTGAACTCAGTTTGAACCATAGATCTTTTTTGCCCGATTTGCCTATGTTTCAAACTAAGTTAATTATGACAAAGTATGGCGAAAAATGATCCGAAAAGACGCAATAATGAATATATTGACCAAGCTCTAAGAAACGATGTAAGGAGCGGATGCGCGTTGCCGACAAATCCTTTTCAAACAGGCGACCGATTTGAAATCGCGGCGAACAACGAAAGCGGGCATATGTCTCGGGTGCAATCGGTTAATAATATGAGCGTAATAGCCACGGCGCCGATGAAATACGGTAAAACGGTCATGCTTGCGCTTGGCGGAGGATATACGGTGACGCGCTTTACGGAAACCGGAATGATAGACTTTGACGCCGCCGTCAAAAACCATTTTATGGAAGGCTACGTCCACTTGATGGAACTAGATCTTCTTTCAGAAGGAAGAACGGTGCAGAGGCGTTCTTTTTTTCGGTTTTCCGCGCTTATACCGTTTAGGTTCACAATGACGACCGATGTGAAACAAATCGAACGCGACGGCGTTATACAGGACATAGGCGGCGGAGGCTTTAGATTCGCCGCGAACGATTTCGTCGCTGAAGACGACAAGCTAAAATGCTTTTTGCCGATTGGCGGCGAGTACTTGATTTTAATAGCGAAAATTTTGAAAACGCGCATCGTCGTCGATCCCATTTTTAGATATGGCTATCGCTGCTCCTTTGTTGACATCCCCCCTAAAGAACAAGAACGGATAATCAGGTTTATATTCGCTGAACAATGTAAGGCGAAACCATCCGGCGACGTTTTAGCGCCGCGCCGAAAAATTCGGAGGGCATAAAATGAAGAACCTTAACGACGCGCATTTTGATTTTCTGCGTGAACTAAGCAATATAGGAACGGGAAACGCCGTTTCATCGCTGGCTAAGCTGTTGAACGGCAAAGTCAGCGTAGCGCTGCCCAACGTCAGAGTGGCGGATTTCGCCAAAATAGCTGATTTTATAGGCGGATCGGAAAACATAATAGCCGGCGTCCTCGTGGACATATCCGGAGGCTTGTCCGGCATGATGATGTTTCTCATGGAGCGCGGAGAGGCGAAAAAGCTCAGCGTGTCCATCTTAGGCGAAAACGGCGGCGAAGACGGCGACTCGTTTAACCCAATTGAGCTTTCGATGCTGGCGGAAATCGGAAACATACTGGTATGCTCATATATAGATTCTTTAAGCCGGATAACCGGCAAAAAGATACTGCCGTCAACTCCGCATGTAGCCATAGATACGGCTAACGCCATACTGTCGGCGCCGGCCACGGAGTTTGGAAAAACATCCGACGAAGTGTTTTTTGTCGAGTCTACGTTTTGCGACTATTTACAGCGGATATCCGGTTTTTTCATGTTCATTCCAAATTTGGATAATGTCACGACAATATTCGAGGCGTTGGGGGTAGTGTGAATATGGGGGAAGTCATAGTGGGCATGGCTGACTTTAAGGCGGCTAAAGCCCCTGAAATATTGATGACGATAGGGCTTGGCTCCTGCGTGGGCATAGCCCTTTTCGACAATGTGAACAAAGTGGCTGGCCTCGCGCACGCTATGCTCCCCAACAGTCAAGAGTTAAGAAATAATCTCAATCCAGCGAAATTCGTGGATACCGCCACGATAGCGCTTTTAGACGAGATGACCCGCATCGGCGCCAAGAAACATCTTATAAAAGCGAAGCTGGCCGGAGGCGCGCAAATGTTTAAGTACGACACAACGAATGAATCCATGCGAATAGGAGATAGAAACGTCGAAGCCGCGATGAAGATACTCGGTAAACTGTACATCCCTGTAATAGCGTCTCAAACAGGAGAAAACTTTGGGCGCACAGTGCGATTGAACGCCGCCGACGGCGCTTTGACCATCAAAACGGTAGGGCGCGGCACATTCGCGATATGACGGACAAAGCGCCCCGCGTATTGAAAAATAACGGATGAGTTTATGAGGGTTAAGTATGAAAATACACATTTATATATGCGTTTTCGCGCTGCTTATCACCGCGGTTATAAGCTTGTCGCAAGGCGTGACGCTTGGAACGCTGACGCTAAGGCTTATCGTCACGGCGTGTTTATTTTACGCCATAGGTCTGGCCGCCCGTCATTATATCATGAAAATATTACCCGCTGAAAAAGACGACGATGAGTGATTCACGTGACCGCTATGAATGCCGCGCCTAAAGGACGTTTGCCGTTATGGATGAAAATCTCTGGGAACTTTACGCTAAAAACAAAGACCGGCTCATTAAAGAAAAACTGATTATCAAATACGCGCCGCTTGTCAAGCTCGTAGTTAAACGACTCAGCATACAAACGGTCGAATACGAAGACATGATAAGCTATGGCATTTTCGGCCTTATAGACGCGATAGACAAATTTGACCCGTCTAAGGGCGTAAAGTTTGAAACATACGCGTCTTTACGCGTAAAAGGCGCTATTTTAGACAGTCTCAGAAAAATGGATTGGCTGCCGCGCTCCATACGGCAAAAAAAACGCCGCCTCGACAGCGTGCGCGCAAAGCTCGAAAACGAGCTGGGACGTCCGCCCGACGAGCGTGACGTCGCTCTGGAAATGGGCGTCCCGCTTAAAGAAGCGCGTGTGATGATAAACGACGCGTCCGCGCTGTCGCTGATATCTTTGGATGAATACATCGAAAAAAACGCGGAATTGCCGTATGCCGACAGTCAAGGAGCGGACAGCCCCGAAGAGAGCCTCAATCGAAACGAAGTGAAAAAAATACTCGCGCAAGCTATAGAGAAACTTACGGACAGGGAGCGCGAAGTGATTACGCTGCATTATTTTGAGGAATTTACGATCAAGGAGATAAGCGTCGCGCTGGGCATATCCGAGTCGCGCGCGTCGCAACTGCGCTCGAGCGCCATTTCGCGTATGCAAAACGCCTTGGAGCGGCATAAGGCTCTGCTGCTTGAGCAATAATAAGCCGTCTCGACGATATGAGCGCCCGCTCAAGATCTCGCTTTCGGCGGATTTCCGCGCTCGTTTTCTAAGAGCCTGTTTAAGATCTCCATTTTGCGTCTTTTCGGCTTATTTTCCGCCACGCTTTGTCAGCCGCTTTTTGCGTATATAATAAGATGTTCTTGAAAACGTAACAAATTGTGGTAAAATAATCCTATGAGTTATGATAAAAAATATTGGAAAAGAACAATAGAATATCATGAAGAAGGACACAGTATCAGGGAAACGGCGAAGACATTCGGCATATCGCCAAACGCATTGAACGCTCAGTTAAAACAATATCGCAATAACGGGGGGCTTAATCGAAAATACCGAAGCTATAAAACGGCTGTAAGCGAAGAAGAACCGTTAGCGTATCTAAAAGTCAATCCGGACGCTTACCAATCAGAAATAGACGAACGCTCCGGCTGCCATCATTATGGCCGCCATCAATCGGTGATTTGCCGAACTTTTAAACGCTTTAATATAACGCGTAAAAAAAATGAAACTTTACAGAGAGCAAGACTCTGAAAAAGTCGCCGAATATTTAGAGCCTGTTCAAGATCTCACTTTTAGCGGATTTTTGTGATAACTTTTCGCCAAACGCGAAAGCGCGAACACCGCGTATTCGAAGAATGTACGCAAAGAACGCTGACAAAATGTGGCTGAAAATAAGCCGGAAAGACGCGAAATGGAAATCTTGAACAGGCTCTTAGAACAAATTCGTGATGTTCTACCGGAAAGCGTTGTTTATATCGATGAAACCGGCATCGATACTTTTTTGCACAGAGAATATGCTTATTCTAAGCGCGGAGAAAAAGTTATTGAGCGAATTTCCGGTAGGAAGTATCGGCGCTTGGGTATTGTCGCCGCCAAAATAGGCGAAAAAATCATGTCGCCGCTCCAATTTAACGTAACAATGGATGGCCGGTTATTTGAGTTTTGGTTTGAAAACTGTCTCTTGCGCGAATGTCCTTCTAATTCCGTCATTGTAATGGACAACGCCGCTTTTCATCGAAAGAAACGGCTTATTTCGATTGCCGAAAGCAATAAACATAAAATAGCGCTCCTACCGCCGTATTCCCCGGAATATAACCCTATTGAGAAATTTTGGGCATAGCTTAAACGCGAGCTCAGGAAAGATTTATCTTATTTTGATAGTTTTGATGATTGTTTGCGTTACTGTTTCAATAGCATTTAACTATATTCTTCGAATAGGCGTCATTCGCGCTTCCGCGTTTTGCGAAAAATCATCACAAAAAATGAAATCTTAGAAAGCCGCGTATTCAACGCAAGCGAGCGCTGACAAAACATGGCGTAAAGTGAGTCAAAAAAGACGCGAGAAATGAAGATTTTGAACAAGCTCTAATACTGAAATCAGTTTGAAACAACCTTAAACGTTTTCGATAAATACACGGCGTCATCAGAAGGATTAAGCCCGTTTTTTATATAGAACTCAAACGCGGGAGCGGTCTTAAGCGTCACCAGCGTTAGCGCGCCGGCGCCAAACCGCTTAACCCGCGTTTCGGCGTTCGCCAATAGAGCGCCGCCTACGCCGCGCCCTTGTCGCTCGCGCGCCACCGCCATTTCACGTATCTCATACGCGCTCGACAAAAAATAATCATAAATTATCCCCAAGCAAAACCCTTCCGTCCTATCGCCATCCGTTTTGGCGACAAATCCATGAAAACGCGGCGTGTTTTCCAAATCCTCAAAATAGCGCAAAACGCTTTCCGTCGTCATCCATCTAAATTCCCACGGCTCATTCGCGTAAATATCGACATAAAGCTCGGCGCAAGCCATTCTATCCTCCGAAACGTAATCATAAATCAACTTTTAAATTCCCTCTCTCGTTAAACATTATTTTAGTGAGCGAGTTTTTCGCCTCGTGAGGAAGCGAAAAGTGATGCGCGGCAAAACCGCGACGGAGCTTCAGCGATGAGCCCAGGCTTTAAGCCTTTCCCGAGCTTCCGGCGTAATTTTCGTTTTCGCCTTAACTTCATAAAGGCGCGCCAGCGGCGACCATCCGGCCTCTTTCGTCACATAAACGCCGCTTGCAAGCAATTCCGCCGTTTCCAAGGACCACACGGGTTTCCTTCGACAATGGCGCCCTCGCGGCTATATATCATCGCCGCGCGCTGCGGCGGCGATGATATTGTCAAACTCCGTCGCGGTTACATTCTTGTCAAAGTTCAGAACAGGCGTGTCGGTCACGGAGATTTTATCCGCCGCCATCCAACTGCCGGTCGAGTATGTCTCAAAATATCCGTCAGCGTCGAATAAATGGCATTCCATAGTGATCGGCTTTGGAAACGTAAGTATTCGCGTTTCGCGTCCTTGCTTCAACGCCTCCACGAAAAATGACAACGCGGCGCGGTCAAGGCGCCCTTCGCCATTAGTTTTGAGAGTCAGACGCAAATCGGAATAGCCCGCCTTTTCAGCGGCCGTCGTCACGCATTCCGGCGATATAACGGCCGCCGCGTTTTCAGTGACAATGCGCAGCGTTATCTTCCGCTCATCAAGCGTCTTCAGGACTGAACGCGGCAGCTCCGCCACGAAACTGAAAACTCCTCTTCCCGTATCGCCCGCCACGCAATCGAACGCTTCGCTTTCAATAAGCCGCGAGATAAAACGCTGGTCAGCGAACTTACCGCGTGACCCTCCGCGCAGCCGCCATGTAAGCGTTCGCGATCGCCTATCGTATGTCGTCTCAAAATAACTTGACGGCGATGGATAATTGTCATCGCTTTCGTCCGTGTCATAGGCGCGGTTTTCATAATCGGCGTCCGTCCTTACCGATATGACCTGAGTCCAGTCGGAATAAACGACCTTTTCGCCGTCAGGAGAAAAAGAGGACGTTTCAACATAAGTCAGAAAATTATCGTCCTCGGAAAGCTGAACGACGCAGCCAAAAATCCTGTCCGCGTCTTTTGCGGAAGCCGCGGTCTTCGCGCGCGCGTAATATACGGTATAAGGCGTGAGCGCGTCAAACTCGGCCCTGTAGCCGTAATCGCCGCCGTTTTTCATCCATTCAAACGTGACGCTGTCCCTTGTTTTCGCGAAAACCCCGAATCCGCGCGGCGGGCGAGGCGCGGCGACCTTCGCCGTAATGGTCTCCGCGAATGACGACCATTCCGTTTCCGGCGCCCGTATCCAAAATATATAATCAGTGGACGCGTACAGTCCGGGCACGTCGCAAACGACATACATCTCTCCGTCTATCATACGTATGACATTATTTTCCATGTTCGCGGCTTGTCCCCCGGCGGGATAGTCAGACTGTTCGTCGCTGTAGCGCAGTTCGTATCGTTGCCCCTCAATATATTTCCAGCCCAGAGTCACGGCGTTCTCGCCGGCGTTTAATACGCGAAGCTTCGGCGCCGCCGGCTTAATGTCAAGCGAGCTTCGTTCTATAAGCGTTGTCGCGTTTAGAAAGCCGACCCCGTATGATATTTTTTCATTATCGTTCATTACGTACGGACGCACAAACGCCGCATAGACCGTATTGGAGCGCAAATCCTCAGCGACCGGAGCGTCCGACCGCGTGACTTCATACTCCGGTCCGAAAGCGTTGACCTCTCTCCACGCCGCGCCGCTATCCTTTCCCAAGCTTTCAGCGTATTCGGCCATACCGCCCGACATATTTAGCGCGTAGTCATATTCCGCGACATAAACGTCATACAGCGCGTTCGTCAAATCCCAAACGCGGCTCTTTAATGACTGCACATCATTCGCGTCCGCGCCCATATCGATCAAACGCTTCTTTATTTCATCGTCGGACATGGCGACGCCCCTTAAATCAAGCGTCGCTGGCGCGGCTGTCTCTCCGTAAACGAGCGATCCGTTGAATCCTACCGTCTTGCTCCAACTGTTTTCAAAAGGGTCGTATACTTCCGTCCAAACGGCGTCCCATTGAATCGTAAAAGCGTTTTCCGTTACCGACAAAACGCCGTCTTCCTCTTTTATATTAAGCGAAATTACCGCGTCCCGCTCATCTTGCGCGGCGCTTACAGGCGTTTCCGACAAAATAAACGCCACCGCGAACGCCATCGCCGCCATCAAGTTAATCTTATAATCATTCCTTCTCATTCTTTATCCGCCTTTAACAGCGCCTCCAAAAACCTGCCTGCCGTAATAGAACCGCTTATGTCGCTTTTGTCGAATATGCCCAGCTCAATCGCGGCGCGGGCGCTTTGCGCGTATTGACCGCTTATATCCGCGCTTTGTTTGGAAACGCGGACATCTTTGGCGTCTATTCCGGTTTTCGCCTTGTAAAGCGTCATAACATACGCCGCCGCCTCATGCGCGCTTAAAGATTCGTCACGGACGCTTGACTCAATATTCGCTCCTCTTTCGCGAAGCCACTCGAACGGATCCGTTCCGAGCCGCGCCCCTCCGACCATAGCGGCGCAAGCCGCCGCCATACCGCGCGACGGCGCGTCGTCATATTCATAGCCGTCTATCAAATCTCCCAGCCCTCTTTCGGCCGCGAACGCGCGAATTTCTTCCGTAAACCCGCCGCCGACGCGGACCTTTTCAAACGCGAAATAACCCGGCCCGGTCACGCGCGCCGCTCTTGAGCCGTCAAAAAACTCTAAAGACTCCCCTCGCGATTTCACGTCGTAATACGGTTCTTGTTTAATAATTATAAACCCTTCCTTAGCGAAACGTTTTACGCGCGTTGAATCATGAACGGCGTTTTTAAACGCGTCCTCGGCTATATTCGCGATCTTGCCGCTCATCTCTTCCGTGATATCATCAACGGCGCTCAAAAGCCTATCCTCGTCCGCGCCGCGTTCGACCATGCGCGTCATATATTCCGCGTACGATCCCAAGTCGTCCTCTATCCGTTCAGCGGCCCGTCTCGATATTTCGCCGTCAAAACCCGGCTCGACCTCCACTATATGCGCTATAATTTCCAAACCTTCGCTACGCCTCGACCCCTGGCGCCGGTTTCCCCATTCTACGGCCAATTTTAAGAATCTTTCCGCGTCAGACTTCGTCCTCGGCGCGGTTATCAATCCCTTCGGCGCCAATACGCCGATATCGCCGCGAGAAATCGAAACGCCGCCTTGCATAGGCAACGGAACGTACATCGTCAACCTTCGCGCGTCGCTTTCAAAAACGGCCGTCTCAACGGCGGGAGCGTTAGGCCTGAGCAGCGTGACGGAAAAATCACCGCCCCATGTCCAGTACGAACGCTCACGCTGTTTGTTGAACGTTTCCCTAAAATATTCTATCCAATCGGCTTTTTCGCGCGCCATTTCGATGATTAGCGCGTTCGCGTCCGTGCGAAAGGCTGCCTCATTCGTATAAGGCGACGCGCCTCCGGAATAATCCATCGCCCGTACGCGCGCGCTGTAGCTCGTCCCAGGCCGCAGGCCGGTTATTTTGTATACCCAACCGTCGGCGGCGGCGGTCACGCCCGCCATAACCGTCGCGTCGCCCCACTGTTTTCCCTCTTCCTTAAGCTGATACTGAAAAATGACGTTTTGCGGGCTTGCCGGCGCGTCGAACGTTATATAAACTTCATTTTCGGGGTTCAAGTCAGAGCGCGCAAGATCTATTCTCAAATTTTTCACGCCCTGCGCAGGTAAAGTCGTAACGGCCGCGCCGTTCCAAACGGAATACTCAAGACCGCTCGACGCTCTGACATAATAGAAATACGTTCGATTGGGCTTGAGCGAATTGTCGCGCAGATATATGAACCCCCCGTCGATTTCGAGCGCATCAGCGTCCGCCGGCCCGTCAAAAACGTACATATCTCCCCCGGTCACAAGCGCTCCGTATTTCTCCGAAGCCTCGTCCCAAACCTCGCGAAACGGCCGTTTCGCGTTTAAAGACCCCGCGTCCATCTCGTTTTCCAGCCGTACAATTTCAAAGTCATAGCCGGAATCCCGCCAATACACGGTCGCCGCGTCAACGCCTATGTCTTTCACGCCCACGCTTTCCGGCGCAGGAGAACTGAACGACGCTTTCTGATAGGCGTAAAAAGCGCTTATTTCACCGCGCGCGCCAATGAACGCCGTCATAATCGCCAAAACCGTTTTCACAGCATAAAGTTTATTTAACATAATCTACGCCCACCTTGCGCCTGTTCTTGTTTTTTATTATTGCTTAAATATCTCAAAAATAAAAAATATTGTTTTTCCATTTCTGTTAAACAATAGGCGATTTAACGCTAATAACGCTTTGCCTCAATTGACGTTCCGAACCTAGCGGACGATTTGACGCCAAAGCTCGAATATGGTATAGTGAAGCGAAAAAATCAGGGTTCTGTCGATACCGAACCCATTTTAAAACATAGCCAAACCTGGTGAAGTTTTGCGACAAATCTCGTCGTAAAAAAGACCGTTCGGATGGTTGTGATTTAGAGCTTGTTCAATATGAGGTCTTTCATGGAAAATATAGCGGTAATCGGCGCGGGCGCGTCCGGTCTTATGGCGGCGGTAGCGGCGGGGAGAATTGTGAGCGGCGCCGGCGTATCCGTATACGAGCGAAATGAAAAATCCGGCAAAAAGTTGCTGGCTACAGGCAATGGTCGCTGCAATATATCGAACGCTTTCGCGGCGCCTGCGTTTTATCACGGCGAAAACCCAAATTTTGTTAAAAACGCTTTAACTAAGTTCGGCGCGCCAAAAACGCTGGACTTATTTTTGGAAATGGGGCTTTTTTGCATTGAGGAGCGTGGAGGCCGGATTTTCCCCCGTTGCAAGCAGTCTTCGGCCGTGTTGGACGCTTTGCGCGGTGAGCTTGCGCGTCTTAACGTCAGCGTAAGCCACCAGCGATATGTAACAGGCGTTTTTGCGGAGAAAACTGGCGGTTTCACAGTTAAAACGAGTGACGGACAGACGCGGCGCCATTCCAAAGTCATAATAACGTGCGGGGGCGCCGCCGCTCCGTCAACAGGCTCCGACGGCGGAGGATTTAAACTTCTCTCCGCGCTGGGGCACAAAATAGTCCCTCCCGCTCCGGCGATCTGTCAGCTTAAAACCGACATGACGCGCACAAAGAGCCTTAGAGGCGTAAAAGTCAACTGCGTTATAACGGCGTTCGACGGCGACCGCTCTCTTGGCGTAAAAGCGGAAGGCGACGCGTTATTCACAAATTATGGGCTTTCCGGCTCGGCGGTTTTTGATATTTCGCGCGTAATCGCCAAAGCCGCGAGACCCACGCTCGTATTGGATTTTTTCGCGGAATATCCCGAAGAAGAGCTTACCGCTTCGCTTCGTTACCGCAGAGAAAGATTCGCGCGCATCGAATGCGTTGATTTTCTAACGGGAGCGGTAAATAAAAACTTGGGACGAGCTATTATGAAGAGCGTTGTGTCTTCCAGATTGTCTCTTCCCGCAAGCGCCCTCACGGATGACGATATACGAAACGCGGTCGAAACGCTTAAACGCTTCCCAATCCACGTCATCGGACATAACGGCTGGGAAAACGCGCAAACTACGGCGGGCGGCGCCGATACGCGCGATTTCGACGACGCCACGATGCAATCTCGGGTTACGCCGGGTCTTTACGCAGCCGGCGAGGTTTTGGACGTAGCCGGCGATTGCGGCGGATTCAACTTGCAATGGGCGTGGTCGTCAGGCCAGCTCGCCGGAATGAGCGCCGCTGAATAGACATACCTTTTTTGAAAAACGTTTGAGAGAAATTAAAGATTTCTTTGGAGGGAACTTTTTCAAGAAAAAGTTCCCTCCAAACCTCCTTCAAAAAGCTTTTATCTAAAAATTCCGTTTCGCTTTGTTTTTTAGAAGAGGTTGGGAAGATTTTTAGAAAAATTAGCGGGTGTGAGCGGAAGCGCGCCGCGCGGGAGATTGTTATGTTAACAATACAAAACGTAAAAGCGGATATCGATGACAATAATGACGCGCTCACGGCAAAAGCCGCCAAAAAACTGCGCGTACCCGCGGATAAGATCCTGTCCGTCAAAATATTAAAAAAATCCATAGACGCGCGCGACAAAAAAATGGTAAAGTACGTTTATTCGCTTCAAGTGGAGCTTACGCCGGAATGCAAGCCGCCACGTTTCGGGCGCGACGTCCAGGAAACGCGGCCATATGTTTATTTCCTGCCTAAGGTGAAAAAAAGACTTCCAAACAGGCCGATCGTCGTCGGAAGCGGTCCGGCGGGACTATTCGCGGCGCTTATCATGGCGGAAGCCGGGCTGAATCCCATACTGATCGAACGCGGCAAAAGCGTTGGCGCGCGGCAAAAAGACGTTTCAACGTTTTGGAATACGGGCAAGCTTAATCAAGAATCAAACGCGCAGTTCGGCGAAGGCGGCGCGGGCGCGTTTTCCGACGGCAAACTATCGACCGGCATAAGCGATGCGCGCAAAAACAAAATATTCGCCGAGCTTTTAGAAGCGGGCGCGCCGGAAGAAATCGGCTTCGACGCCAAACCGCGCGTCGGTACTGACAGACTGGTCGAAGTAGTCAGAAACTTGCGCGAAAAGATACTTCTGCTAGGAGGAGAAATAAAATTTGAAACGCGTTTTTGCGGCTTTGACGCGAAAAACGGCGCCCTCCGCGCGGTCTTTACCAATTCGGAGGAAATTCCCGCCGACATGGCGGTTTTAGCGATAGGTCACAGCGCTCGCGATACGTTTGAAACGCTGTACAAAAATGGCGTTCATATGAAAGCGAAGCCGTTTTCAGTCGGAGCGCGCGTGGAACATAGCCAGGATTGGCTGAATCACGCGCAATATGGCGAATTCGCGGAAAAACTCAAAACCCAAGCGGATTACGCGTTGAGCTGTCGCTCGCCTAACGGTTCATCGTCCGGCGGGCGCGGCGTTTATACATTTTGCATGTGTCCTGGCGGCTTGGTCATTGCGGCCGCCTCTGAACCGGGACGGCTCGTTACAAACGGCATGAGCTATTATGCGCGTGACGGCGCGAACGCTAATTCAGCCATTTTGGTCTCTGTCGGTCCCAATGATTTTAAAAGCGACCATCCTCTGGCGGGCATCGCCTTTCAACGCGAATTGGAAGAAAACGCCTATAAGCTAGGAGGAGGCGGATTTTTCGCGCCCGTTCAACTGGTCGGCGATTTTTTAAACGACAAACGCTCGACTCAATTGGATAAAATCACGCCGACGTATTCGCCCGGCGTAACGCTTTGCGACTTGCGGGAATGCTTTAAAAAATATGATTTTATAACTGACGCGCTAAAAGCCGGCATTTTGCGATTTGATCAGATCATTCCAGGATTTGCGGCTCACGGCGCCGTAATGACCGCCGTCGAAAGCCGCAGTTCCTCTCCAGTGGCTATCCCGCGAGACGCCTCAACTTTATGCTCGAACATATCAGGGATTATGCCATGTGGAGAAGGGGCCGGTCACGCGGGCGGCATTATGTCCGCCGCGACTGACGGCATACGCTGCGCCGAGGCGGTTTGCGCATTGGCCACATGAAACCTCACGCGGAAACCGCGGTCGCTGGAACCGCGGCTTATCGTCGTTAACGGAGCTGATGATAGGACATTTTTTATAGCGAGCTAGCGTCGCTAAGGCGCCCCCGCACACGTTCTTTAATATTACAAAAAGCTATGCGAAAATCCGAGCGGTCTTCGGTTTCTCTTTCAACCCCCGCTGATAAATGACGCATAGCTTAGATGTATATTCAAGGCTTGAACCGGTAAATTATCAACCGGACAATATCGCTCAAGACAGGACGCCGAAGAAGCGGCGGAAAGCCTTAATCGCGCTGTTCGAGACTTCGACTCACGCCGAAACCCATTCTATATCAGCGCCAATAGGACAATAGCATGTCAAAACTACATTTTCAGCGATATTTTTCGTAACGAGCTTCATATCGCGTAACGTCACCACATCGTCCGCGTTCGCTATGTTAACATATCCTATGTCGTTTCTTCTGTTATGCGCTTTGAACAGGCATTCCTTCCGCGTCCAAGCGTATGTAGCGTATTTATGCGGATCGTCGTACAGCAGAATCTTTCTTATATCATTTGCCGGCAGGTAGAACCGCATTTTTTTGACCAGCCGCTCCAATCCTCCGCTATAGTTTATCGTCTCGATGTCGCAGCCTATAAGCGATGAAGCCGCGCAAACGGCGGCGTACGCTTTGGTATAGCTTTTTGATATGTATGTACAATTACCTCGGTCTTCGGATATGCGCTTAATAAGATCGTTAGCCGCGCTTCTCCGGGCGCTAACATTATTCGCGCCGACGGATCTATAATAAACATATACGTTCATCAGCTAAATTCCTTCAATGTATTTATATTACACGCGGGAAAATAACGGCGTTTCAATAACCTCCGCCCGCCGCCCGCCACCGCGGTTGCCAGCGGCTTGATTTTAGAGATCGGCGCCTCCCGCGGCGTCCGCGATTTTAGCCGATCCCACCGCGTCATCGGCGACCGGCCGATGAGGGTTATCGGCCGGTTCAACCGGCGGATCGTCCGCAGGGCGGCTGTCTCCGCTTCGCGCGTTGCCCAATTCGCTTCCAGCTACCGACTCTTCGCTTTCGCCCCGCTCGCTTTGTTTGCGCTTGAGACTGCGCCTAACCATCTCCTGCTCCACAAGACGCTTGTTGGCGAAATCGTGTAATTCAAGCCCTTCCTCCGTAAAAAACTGGTGGATCTCTTCCTCTCGCTTTTCGCCGTACTCCTTAAAGCTGGTAGACGCTATTTCAAAATCTTCCCACTGATACATACGCCATGTCTTCATATTCATTTCCGCCAATTTAGCCTTGCACGTCGCCATGAGTTCGCCTGTTTTCTTATTGTATAACTTTTGTCTAAACTCATATGAGCAATACATCTTGTGCGGAATCATGGAGGTCTTTATGATCAGAACATCGCCCAGTTTGCATGACCTTAAATATTTACATTCGCAATATAACGTAGCGCTGACGATATCATCGGAAAACATGTCGTCAATTTTTTTCCCGACCTTAGCGGCATAGTCAAACCGTCCCACCTCAAACCATACGTAATAATCGGCGTTATTCGCTATGCCGTAAGGGTCGGTTTCAGCGAATCTGACCGTTATTTCCGTTTCAACCTTGTCAACCAACTGTCTTTTCATAACAGCGGCCAAAACAAGCGCCTCCTTTCCAAACTTTCTCTATCTTCAATCAATGCTGGTAGCGATAACTCCGGCGTAAGATCCTCCTAACATACCCGCTGACATAGCGGCGCAACGTATGCGCCTGCCGTTCAATTCGCGTTTCACAAGGCTCTTATATTCTTCACGGGCGTTCGAAAGATCGCCCGGGTTCGGCGCCTCGCCATATTCCATACTGTATAAGCAATTTAACATCGAATAAAGGCCCAAAGAACCTGTAGGCGTGCCTACGTATCTGGCCGTAGAACGCGCCACCGTATTTTCTCCCGTATATTTGCGCACAATATCCAATTCTTTTTCATCAAGCGATTTAATGCCATAGGAAGTCATCGCGTAATAATCGATAACAGGGTTGTTGGCCATGTTCATCGCCAGCTTAAAGCCCTCGTCCCACCTGGATGACGTATCGTCAATTCCGCCCAGGTCGGAGTTGTCGCCGTTAAAGAAATAGCCGTCTATCTTTCCGTAAACTTTCGCGCCGCGCTCAAGAGCGAGATCCTTTTTCTCCAGAATCAACGATACTGAGCCTTCCGACAATATCATGCCCGACGCGTCACTGTCGAACGCCAACGCGCCGTTTTTAGTTAAAAGCCCTAACTTTTCGTTGGTGATCTGTAACATCTCGTCCCATTCATCCGCGGCGATCACTATTATAGCGTCGGCTTGGTCGCTTTTCAGAAGCTGGACGGCGTAAATAATGCCGGCCGCGCCTGACACTCCGCCCGACGTAATCGCGGAAATCGGACCCCTAATATTATTCGCTATTGAAAATTGCCCCGGAGTGGCTATGAACACGCTGTTCGTGAACAAGTCCGGCGCTATGCCGCTTACGCCGACTTTTAAGATTTGCTCGTTGATAGTGTTAATCGTAGCGAAAGGACCTGTGCCCGTCGCGTAGACCACGCCTATACGCGAACAGTTTTGCGGCGTAATTTTCAACTTCGCGTCCAATATGGCCTGTTTGCCGCTTGTCATGGCCAATTTCGTAATCTTATCAAGTCTACGCAACTTAGCGGCCGGAATGTAATTTTTAAAGAATTTATCGTCCAGTTCCGGCAGTTTGCCAATGTAAGGGGTTTTAAATCCTTTTTCCCATTCAGTGACATCCACCTTTTCGATACAACTTACGCCGTCCTTAAACGTCTGATAAAGTTCCGACAGATTTCTGCCCCCAACGCCGACGCAACCCACTCCCGTCACGACCGCGTCGATCTCGGGATATTGATCTATATCGCGTTTGGCGTATTTTGAAAGGATTATCGTGCAATTATTTCCGCCGAAAGCGAACGAATTAGACAAGACGGCGTTCACTTCCGCATCGATAGCCTTGTTCGGCGCGTGGTTTATGTCACCCTTAGGCGGTTTACGGAAATTAGTCGTAGGGGGTATCTTCCCCTCTTCTATGGACATCAGTGAAAAGGCGGCTTCGATAGCGCCCGCCGCGCCCATGCAGTGGCCTATCATCGATTTGTTGCTTATAAGCGGTATCGAGGTATGCTCACCCACGATCAATTTCCACGACTTTTTTTCGGCCATATCGTTAGCGGGCGTTCCAGTTCCGTGACCGTTAACGTAATCTATATCCTTAGCCTTGAATCCACTGTTCTTAAGCGCGTTTTTCATACAACGATAAGCGCCCTGTCCGTTTGGATCCGGCGCGGTGGCGTGATACGCGTCCGCCGACAGACTATAGCCTCGTAATTCGGCGACGATGTCCGCGTTCCGCCTTTTTGCGCTCTCATCGCTTTCCAGAATAAAGAAAGCCGCGCCTTCGCCTATGTTTATTCCCGAACTGGCGGAATAAGGCTGGCATGGCGACCTGGAAATAGCGCCCAAACACTTAAAGCCCGCGAATGAAAACGGCGACAACGGATCCACCCCGCCCGCCAGCACAATGTCGCACAAACCGTCATTAATGATATCGTGAGCTATACCCAGCGCGTTCGCGCCCGAGGCGCACGCCGTGGAAACGACGAAACGCGTTCCGTTAAAGCCATATCTTGTCGCGACTATATCGGCCACGGCGCTAAGGGGATATTGCGCCAAAGACACCGGATCCGCGTTGTCAACGCCGTTCTCAATGCATTCCTTCTGGAACTGACTACCTACCGCTATACCGCCCATAGCCGTCCCGACAACGACGCCAAGCCGCAGCGAGTCAAAATCTTTGGCGTTTATCTTCGCTTGCGCTATACATTCGTTAGCGGCTTGAAGCGCCAAAACCATCACACGATCAGGCTTTATGCCGCGCTCTTTAAAAAAGGGGTCCTCTTCCAGTTCAAAATTTATCGCTCCGAACGGAGCCGTAGCGCTCCCGTCCTTATAATCCATAGTTACGTCGGAAATCCCGCCTTTACCGGCGAAAAGCCTAGCCTTGTTCTCTTCCTTGTTCTTGCCAAGCGAACTTAAAACGCCATAGCCCGTGATAACTATCTGTTTTTTCATTAAAATAGCTCCCAGATTAATTTTTTAAACGCGAACTCCGTCCTCAGCCCATAACGACAGATTCTTTTTGCGGCCTCCCATTAGGAAGGCGACCTCCAAACGGCCGCCCTCATGACGTAACGGCTATTCCATTTTCTGATCCCAACTCAACGGCCTGACTATCGGAGCGGAAAACGTGTTTACGCTGACATCCCGTCCGTCCTTACGCCGAGCGAGCATCTGAAACCCTGACTGCGCGTAGGGCTGGTCAATGACCGCCACTCCTATCACCTTGCCCACTTTCGCGGAATAGAGCGAATAAACGACTTCTCCGATCTTCTCCGGCTCCACCTGTTCATTAGGAATATACGGCTCTTCCGCCTGTTCTTGCGTCTGTTCCTGAACCTGTTCTTCGGAAACCGGCTCAGCGGCTTCGCCGTCGTCCGCGAAAAACGAATCGTCGTTATCCTCTTCGTCCTCCACAACGACTTCGACCTCTATATTCCTGATAAACACTTCAAGCCCCGGCTCTAAAACGGCTTCGTCCTCAGCGTCGCATATAAAGCCGACCGTGCTCTTTTCCACTCCGGCTTCTAAAATCTCACGCACTTTTTCAAAACCGATGTATTCTTCCTTATCATAACGTATAAACCACTGCTGACCCAGTTCCATCAGGTTCCCGAACCGTTTCGTTTCTCTCAGAAAATTCGGCTGACGAATCTCCAACATAGCTATTTCCAGACAGTCCAAGCCGCACTCTCTCATAGGGAACTCTTTTTCTTCGTTATCCTTCATGGCGAGGAACGCCTTATAAATCTTGCCGCTCGTTTCCACGTCCGATATTATAGTGTAACCGTACTCGCTGGTGCGCCCTACGCGAATGACCGTAACCGGACGCTCCTCAAGATCCACGACTTGCATCGTGTGCAAAGCTATATTTTCTATTTCGACGCTAAACAATTCTTTTACGACTTTCCAAGACTTGCACCCTTCGATAGCCAGCACGCCATGACTGCCGCTCAAGTCCTCCACTTCAACCTCATACTCCGGCGCCTTTTCCTGAAGCCATTTAAGCGCCTTGTCCGCATGTTCCCATGTCGCCAATATTATAAAATCATCTTCACGGCGCAATATAAAGACGCTGGCGACGAGGTTGGCCTCTTCGTTCAAAAAATAACATTCAGTTATGCTGCCGATGTTCAAAAAACCTATGTCTTTCGTAGCGAGCCGCTCTAAAAACGCGTCCGCGTTTTCACCTTTTACGGAATACAAACCATAGCTTCCGCAGTCGTAGATCGTCGAGCCTTCGCGCAAAGCTTTATATTCTTCAGGCAAATCGCCGAAATTTTTAACCAAGGTCCTATTGTCTATGGTTGTGAATTCCGCTGTTTCAGCGTAAAGTTCGCTGTTTATGTTCATAGCGCATCTCCTAAATCTTTAAATTTCTTCCCTTTTTCTCTGTAAGTTCAAAATCATCAAACAAAGAGCGACCAGCCCTACGACCGCCGCGTAAGCTAAAGAGAGCGTATCCGATATCTCTTTATCTGAAAATTTCAAAACTATGCCGTATATCGACTTATATTCCTCGCCAAAGATAGACGGCACGCCGGAAAAGGCCGTGGCAAGCGCGTCTTTCGTAAACACCTCGCGGAAGACCTTCGCCACGTTCGCCGACGGAAACGCAGCCAAAACATTTTGAACAGTTGGACTAAGTATGCCTATCGGAACATAAAGCCCGTTTATAAAGCCTACCGTCGTGCCTATGATTATGCTGGCCATTGAAAACGCGCCGACCGTCCCGAAAAATGAACATACCAAACCCATTGCGAAAGAATTTATTAGAGACGAAAGCAAAATTAGTCCGAACCCTTGGGCCAGTTGCATGACCGTCAGGCTGTAACCCGTCATCAGATATATTAATATAGGGTATATCACAAGCGGGATAAGGCTTATGAACACGCCTATCAAAAACGCCGCGACAATGTGCGAGAAAGGATAAACCCACGCCTTGATCGGCGCGCTTTTAAAATCCATTATAACGCTTCTTTCGCGATCCAAAACCATGCCGCCGAAACCGCCCAGCACGCTTGTAATCGTCGTGATGGACAAAAGCCCTCCCAGTATCCAGCTATGCACGAGGTACGTTACGGCTTCGGGCGTTATAATGTCGCCCACCCGTTTAGTTATCTCGTCGTTTTGCATCTTCGCAAGAAACACGATGTACAAAATAATCACTATCAGAGCGGAAAGCAACGAGAAAAAAACGGCTGTTTTATCTCTGAAATAAATCCTTAGATTCCGGGATATAAGATGTTTTACCATTTATTCTCCCCTACTTTTTATCAATATTTATTCGCGCGTTTGCAAGACGCCGTCTCAAACCCCTCACCGAAACCCTTTTGCCTCACTCCAGTTCGCGGCGAAACTAACGCCTTTTAACACGGCTTTCACGACGCGTAACCGCGCGCGTTATTTTCTTTTAATCAGCTTTTTCAGTTTTTCCTTGCCCGCCGTTCTCTCGTCGCTTTTCGCCAACTCGTTTTCAGCGTTCGTAATGTTTATGAAAACGTCGTCCATATTTCCATGTATCGCTTCAAACGATCTTATATACGGTTTAAGGTCGTTAAGAACAGCGACGGCGTGCTGCGGATCTCTTATCTTTATAATAACGATTTCCTTGTCGGAATCGTATTCATACTCGACGCCGCCCGCGTTTTTAAGGTAGTTAAGCACGTGCCTGTCCGGCTCATAGATCTTAATCATATCGTACGTATACGCCTCTTTCAGCTCATTCGGCGTACCGCTCGCGATTATTTCGCCGTTCTGTATAATAGCGATTTTATCGGCGTTCGACGCTTCCTCCATATAATGAGTGGTAAGGAAGACGGTCATGCTAAGCTCTTTTTGCATTTCGGACACCGTATTCCATATGGACACGCGGTTCGCCGGGTCAAGCCCCGTAGTAGGCTCGTCCAAAAAGAGTATTTCCGGACTGTTTATTAAAGCGCGCGCTATATCCGCGCGGCGCTTCTGTCCGCCCGACAGCTTTTCATAGCGCTGATCCAAAAAATCGACGCAATCGGTTATCCTAGCCACTTCATCTATTCTTTGAGTAATCGCGGCGGCGTTTAACCCGTACATGCTTCCGCGCACGCGCATATTTTCTCTTACGGAAAGAAGACCGTCGAGCACGCCGTTTTGAAATACCGCGCCTATGCTCTTTCTTATCTTGTCATCGTTCTTTCCAAGCTCATATCCGTCCACAATCACTCTACCGGACGTCTTTTTTATAAGCGTAGTAAGTATATTGATCGTCGTCGTCTTGCCCGCTCCGTTTGTGCCAAGAAAGGCGAACAAGCTCCCTTTCTCAACGTCAAACGACACGCCGTTCACGGCTTTTACGTTAGAGCCGTAAGTTTTTGTCAAGTCATAAACTTCTACACTGTTCATATATTCACCCGCAATTTATTCTATCTTCTTTCAGACAGACCTATCACGCCTTTGGCCACCAAATCGTTGCCGACGCGAACTTCGGAATCTATTTGCGTAAGAGGACCCATCGCGCCCTTCAGCTTCACCCTTATGCGCATAGTGTCGCCGGGACGTATAGGACGCATAAACTTCAAATTCGTAGATATAAGAAACCCGACATGCTCGGCCGGCGACTTAAAGTCTTCGGGCAGCTCAAACCCCTCGGGCAGCGCGACGTTTATGCCGTTCATCCGCGCTTCGACAATCGCTTTAATCTCTTTTTCGGCCTTAGCTTTGGCGGCCGCTTTCGTCTGTTCGTCCGGCTCGGACTCGCCTTTCGCCTCCGCTTCGGCCCTGGCCTTCGCTTCCGCTATGGCAGTCGCGGCGACGGTCGCCTCCGCGACGAATTTTTCCATTTGACTTATAAACTTGGCGGCCAGCATTACAGCCGCGGTCTGCGCTATAGACTCTATCGTAAGCGCTCCGGGAAATATAGGCTCCGTCGGGAAGTGCCCGTTGAAAAACGGCTCGTCTATCGTAACGTTTTTTATGCCGACGGCGCTTATGCCCGGCGTGCAATCCACCACCTTGTCTATAAGTAAAAACGGCGCCCTGTGAGGCAAAAGTTGGTATATCTTCTGTATGTTAAAATCCATATTCGCTGATCCTCCGATAAAAACGCCTTTATCGACGCGTTAATTTTCGTCTTCGTCAAACTCGTCTTCGCTCATGATGTCTTCAAAGCTTTCGTAATCAGCGTCCACTATATCGCTGAAGTCGCCGCCGCCGCGCATCTTCATAAGCTCGTCATGATCATATTCATCCAAATGCTCGTAGTATTCGTCCGGAGGCCCTTCTCCGCGCTCCCTGCCCATATTGTTCCACGCTTCGCGCATCTGCTTTCTAAGCTCGGGGTCTCTGGCCTGCGCGTCCTTAACCGTCTGCACATAGTCGGCTATCGTGTTTATGGAGCTGTAAATGGCGGTGTTGTCATCGTTAACGGCCACTTCAAACGCGTCGTACAAACCGACGGATATATCAAGCGCGTCTATCGAGTCAAGCTCAAGCCCGCGCCCAAAAATAGGCTGGTCGTTAGTAATGAATTCCGGCGTCACTTCAAGCGACAACTGATCTATAATCATTTTTTTAATTTCGTCGCACAGATCCCTGCGCTCTTCCGCCAATTGGCGTATTCTTTTTTTGACAGTCTTCATAGCGAATGTTTTTTCTCCTTAATAGTCAATTATCAACCGTTAATTAAACCGCCGTCAGCCGTCAACACTTTACCCGTTATATAGCTCGCCTTCGAGGAAAGCAAAAACGCGACGGCGTTAGCTATCTCACTCGCGTCTCCAAAGCGCTTCAGCGGTATTAAGTCTAAGAACTGTTCCTTAAGCCTCTGCATCACCATCGCTATCATGTCCGTTTCGACGAAACCGGGCGCTACGACGTTGCATCTGACGCCTTTGTCCGCGTATTCCTTAGCTATAACCTTTGAAAAAGCGATTACGCCGCCCTTGGAAGCCGCGTAGTTAGCTTGACCTGGGTGTCCGGATATGCCTGTCGTTGACGCGATATTCACTATAGAGCCTCCGTTCTGTCTCTTAGAGCACATGAACATCAAGGCCCTTTTCGTGACGTTAAACACGCCGAAAAGGTTGGTCTCGAGCACCGTTCTGAATTTCTCCTCACCCATTGTAAGCATGTACGCGTCAGCTATAACGCCCGCGTTGTTTACCAAAAGATCAAGCCGCCCCATTTCGCTTTTAATATCCTTAAACATCTCGTCAACGGCCAAAGGACTGCGAACGTCCGCTTTAACGGCGATGGCCTTAACCCCATAAGATTTAATCTCCTCGCAAGTCTTAAGCGCCGCCTCATCTTTTTTCGCGTAGTTCACGACTACGTTGACCCCTTCTCTGCCAAGCTCAAGAGCGATAGCTCTGCCTATGCCGCGAGCTCCCCCGGTGACCAGAGCGACTTTTCCTTCTTCAAACAGCTTCCACATAATCAGTTACCTCGCATTTAAAATAGTTTGCAACTTTTTCACGCGGTTCATGACTTTCCTGCCGTCCTCGGCGGCCGTGACGTTAAAGTTCGCGCCCATGTTCCTGAAAAACCCGGAAAGCGTGTGCCCCGGGCCTACTTCAAATATATTTTTTTCATCCTTGATGTCAAATATGCGCATAATCGTCTTTGACCACTTAACCGGCGAACGACAATGATTCAACAATTCCTCACGCAAGTCGCTTCCATTATAATAATCTCCAAAACCATTTAAAATAACCGGAATTTTCGGCTCACGCACAGTTATCCCATTCAAATGCTCCGCGAACTCCGGAATCATTTCATCCATAAGCTTAGTGTGAAAAGCCTGTCCTACAGGCAAAACGGAAACCGCGCAGTTTGCGCGGCGCTCTTCCATAAAGGCCATAAATTTTTTTACGCCGGCGCGCGTCCCTCCAACGACTATTTGTTTATCTGAGTTGTAGAGCGCTACATCTATGTAAAATTTCTCTTTCCTTGAAAACAACTCGCATATGTACTCTATTTCTTCAGCGTTTATCGTAACCGGCGACTTTACCGCGCATAGACAGCCTTCTTTCGATATTTGGCTCATCAGGGCCGCTCGTCGCTTTATAATCCGGCTAACGTCATACAAGTCAAAGCAGCCGGCCTCGTATAAAGCGGCGTATTGCCCCGCGCTGTGTCCGGCGACTATATCCGCTCGCGCGCCAAGCCCTTTTATAACTGAAAGATACCCTATATCCGCGGCGAACATAACTATCTGCGTAAATTCCGTCCGATTAAGTTCAGTCATGGGAGCGTTTGACATAAAATCCTCTAAGTCAAAACCGACGGCTTCCGATATGATTTGAAAATCTTCTTTGTAATAATGCTCTCCGTAGGTTTTAAGGCTTTTAATTATCTCCGTCGACTGAGCTCCCTGACCGGGGAAAACGAATATGTTTTTCATGCCAAACTTATATCCCTCCATCTTCCTCTTTGAGCGTATATTGCGATAATTTTTTCCTCACGCGCTTCAAGCCTGACGCCGTTTTTAAGCCCTGAGAGCGCGCGCTCTCATCCAGGCGTAAGAAAATGGCGCCCCGCCGTTATCAACCTCGATCCAACAAAAAATCAAAGGATGACTCGCCATCGATTAAAGGCGGTTCCCTTGCGCTCACCCCTCCCCTAAATTCCTCCGCTCCGCCTTAACCGTTCAAATAAGCCGCGATTATCTCTTTAAGTCTCTCATCAAGACCGATCATCAGACCTCGGGTTTTTGAAACCGTCCCGATAGCGGTCGTTCCTTCCGCGTATTTTGAACCGCGTTCCCCCGTCACTATATGAGTGAACATAAGCTTGGCCACGACGGGAGGCTCTAATTTTGTTTTAATAAGTATCTTCGTGCCGTTCTTGATAGGCACGGTAAACTTGCATTTGGACTCCAGAACAGGAAAATATATGTCCTCGTTTTCGCAATACGCGTCAATAAGGCCCATTTGCCTGGATATGACGAACCTCGCGTCCTCAAACCATCGAAAATAATTCGAATTGTGGACGTGTCCGGATGCGTCGCATTCCCGGAACAACACAGTATGATTCAAAACATGCCATTTGTTCATATACTCCGGCTCTAACCGCGCCTTTTCTCCTTCAAATAATATTTGTTAAAAATAAACAAAGCGCAAAAATATTACAAATAAACTTATTTAATTTTCTTAATTAACCTAAAATCTCAAGCTTATTTAAATTATACCATCCTCGATGGGACTCGTCAAGACCTGATTCGTCAATTTAACCCATTGCGCGACCGCAAACAAAATAATATGACATTTTTTAAATATCCGCGCGCGCCGTTTGATGTCAAATCAAAACAGTTTTTCCATATGTCGCCGTGAAACGCGCCTCTATTTGTATAATATTACTAATTCTTTCCGTAGCTTTAACGCTCCTGTCAACAAGCCCTTCGCGGCTCCGTCTCTCAACGCGGCGAGCGATCTCATACTGAACTTAGTTTGAAACATCGCCAAACCGAGTGAGGATTTTTCGCGTTAGCCAGGCGCGAAAAAGAATGTTCGGATTAGTAGTTTAGAGCCTGTTTAATATCTCCATTTCGCCTCTTTTCGGCTTATTAGACCTGTCCTGAAACATACTCCGGCTTCCGCGCTTGGCGAAAAATCATCGCAAAAATCCGCTGAAAGCGAGATTTTAGACATGCTCTCAGACTGAGTTCAATATCAGCCGCGGTTCACATAAATGCGTCGCCGGAAACCAAATTGATCCCTTTCTTACATTTATAGCAACGCGCGGCTAATTACACCTCTTGATGGATTAGGTTTGAATAATGTATAATTGATATGAAAAACGTTCCCCATCTCCGGATCCTCCCGTTATTCCGCTAATTCCGCTAATAAAGGAGGCTTCTCCGCTATGACCGATTACATAAAGAGCATAACGCGCCGCCATGTCTTAGAACGCTCCGGCGACGGCTCTTTTACGGGCGTCGCCATCGCCGCTCAAGGCAGAGGCCACGTCTCCGAAGGACTTCCGTGCGCCGACTACGGCGACGTCAAAGCTGTCGGCGAGTTTCTAGTCTTCGCCTTGTCCGACGGGCATTCAAGCTGTGCGAAGAGCGACTCCGGCGCGCTTTTCGCCGTCGAGTCCGTCTTTGAGCTTATAGACCGCTTCGTTCGGGCCGGCGTTTCGGAAATCGACCTTCTGCGCCTTTTCAAAAACAGAAGCGCTTACGCCGAATTGCTAAACATATGGATTGGAAGAATACGCGACGCGGAAACTTCCGAGAAAATTTCATACGAAAACGACGTCCTCCTAGCGGCGCCTTACGGCGCCACGCTGCTCGCGGCGGTCGCTTGTCCGTCTTTCATCATATGCTTCGCGGTCGGCGACGGGGGATTTTTCCTTTTAAAAGACGACGCCGTCGTAAACATAATGAATTTTGAAACGATAGGCGACGCCGCTCTCACTTCCATGTGCGATTTATCCGCCGACGAGTTTTTTTTCGCGGCGTACCCGCGAACGGAATACAACGGCTTGATGCTTATGAGCGACGGTCTTGAACAGCCTTGGAAACATACCGGCAGGTTCGAGAAAATAAACGAACTTCGTTCGAAGATAAAAGGCGCCGCTATGGACGCCTTGCTTTACGACTTTATAACGAATCACGCGCACCCCATCGAAAGCGACGACGTTTCGCTCGTTTTCGGCGAATTTGAAAAGAAATCCGCCGACGCGATCACTATAGAAAACAACCGGCTCTTATTCACTTCAACATACCGACGTAAGTTCAAACAAAAAAACGCAGGCGGTCAGCTTGTGACGAAATACGTCGAGGGCGGCTTTCGACGCGCGCTTTCGCCAAAAACTATAATAAGCGCTGCGCTGAGGCTTTGCGACATCTTTCAACAGCTTGACGACGACGGCGTAGTCGTCGAAAGCTTTGACGAAGCCGCCGTGATCTACGACATAGATTCCGACGCGCTGTCCTTAGACCGGCGCTCCGTCGCGTCGCCGCCGCCTAACCTTATATTCACGAAACTTTATATGGAATACTACGCGCCGCTCATATCCTCCGGCCAAAAAAACGACTTTTTCCTTTCGGCTCTTTTATACAAAACGCTTACGGGCGACGCTCTTCTCGGCGATATCGCGGCGTCCCGCGCCGATCATCTTCATCACCCGGAAAAACCTGGCTTTTTTGAAGACTTCATTACAAACTACAACGCCGCGCTGCGCGGCGAACCGTCCGAATGGCGCTCCCCGAGCGAATGGAAAGCCGAAATTTTAAGCGCGCTATGCGTATGCGGCGCCGGACTTTTCGACGGCGACGTTTGCGACCGGTGCGCGAAAACGCGGCTTGGCGCGGTGGAAGCGCGTTCAAACGGGGTTTCGGCTCCGCTCACGGCTTCGGAATACGATCCGTCCGTTTTCGGTCTTTCATCCGGAAACCGGCGGCTTTTCAAGACACTGTCCGGCGAGGACGCCGAAGGAAACTTTCGTCTCGCGCTTTTATTCCCGACCGAATGCTCCGTTTCAGCCCTGGACGGCGAAACATGGCTTGAGGTGACGCGAAAAAACTCGACGGGTTCCGGCTATATCTTCGACATAACGCACAAGCGGGAAACCGTAAGAATAAACGGCCAAACGTTCGATTTCTTCGTACCCTCTCTCGCGGAAAGGACGGAGGCCAATGGCTAGATCAAGACTCGCGCCGCGCCAAGTTCTGCAAAGCTCAAAAAACTCTTACGCCATTACGCAAGTTCTCAGCGAAACCGGCGGACAAGGCGGCATATACCTGGCGCGCGACCGGAACGGACAGAAGCGCGTAGTCAAGTGGTACTGGAAAAACGACCCGCTCCAGAAGCGCAATATAGAAAAAATGGCGCAAAACGGAGCGCCCGCGCAGCTTGAGGCGCTTTCCGGCGTAAAATTTCTATGGCCGCTCGATTACGTCGTAAACGAAAGCTCCTTCGGCTACATAATGGAATACGTGGACGCTTCCCAGCGTTACAATTATGAAAGCGTCGTCGTGCATGACAAAAAAGGCGGCGTAATATGGGACCATCTTACGCTTTGCGAGATGTCGGCGCTGTTGCTTTCCGGCTTCAACGCGCTTCATTCGGCGGGTTATTGTTACATGGACGTAAGCCGCGACAACATATCGTTCGGCCGTTCAGGAGACATAATCATCTTTGACCCCGACAACATACGCGTAAACGACCCCGACGCCCTCGACCCGGCTAAAAACGACAGCCCCGTCAGCGGCACGCCCGGTTTCATCGCGCCGGAAATACTCAATCGCGTAAACAACCCAAACACAAAAACGGACCTCTGGCAGCTTTCCGTTCTGCTCTTTCTTCTATGGGTAAAACATCACCCGCTCGACGGCGAACTCGCGCTTGACGACGACAAATACAACGACATAAACCTGCTTTGCAAAAATCCTAAATTCATATTCGACCCGAAACAAAAAGACAATTACGTCGGCGGCGATATGGACGACTTCGGCTATGTCAACGCGTGGTGGCGCATGACGCCCAAGCCTATGCGTGACCTGTTCGTCCGCGCCTTTACGGACGGCCGCTCGCCGTCCGGACGCGTTTACGAATCCGTATGGGTAAACGCCATAAACGACGCGAAAGCCAACTACATAAAAAAATGCCCGTTCTGCGGCAAATACGCGTCTACATCATCGCCCTTCTGCTTTTGCTGCAAATCAAAGCTGTCCGCCGGCATATGTCTGCTTATCTTCGAAAACGGCAAACGCGTAAAAACGCTGCCTGTATCGGACGACGCCGTTTTTTCCGGCGGAGACCTGTCGCACATGCTTAAAGACGTGAAACGCTTCGCCACAGTCGCCTCTAACCCCAAAAAACCGTGGATAAAGGGGCTTTCCAATGAAACTTCACGTCCGTGGCTGTGCGAACGCCAAGACGGATCGCCGTTTACGGTGGCGAGCGGCGCGCGCATGACGCTAAAACATCGTAACAAGTTCTCTGTCTCGACTAAATACGGCGACGTCGGCGTTTGCGCTTATGATTTCGGCTAAGAGCCTGTTCAAAAAAAAGTCTCCTCCAACCCTTATTCAAATTTCGAAACGCCGGCATATTTAAAAACAGCGTGAAGCGGACGTTTTAAAAGGGCCTGTCGCCCTTTTTACAGAGTAAGCATGGACATCTCTCTCAATATTTTCCGAAAACTTCGCGAAGCGGTGTTTTTGGCGAAAGGGTTTCAAAAGGGACAATGTCCCTTTTGCGAGGGGTTTTGATGGGCGCCGCCCCCAAATCTTTTATAGAAGACTCCCCTAAAACCCAATACGCGATAAGATAAAAGGACTGAAACTATGCGACATAAAGTTTTAGGAATAGACTTCGGCACATGTTTTTCGTTTCCAGCCGTTATGATGAATGGCGAACCGCGCTCACTGTTGCCGTCGAAAATAAATGGCGGCGGCATACCGTCCGTATTTTACTATGATAAAAAAATGGGCGAGCTGACTGGCGCGCGCGCCGAATCGCACGGCGCTCGAAACCCGTCGTGCATAGCGCGTGAAGTAAAGCTGCGCATAGGCGGAGCGCCATACTCGCTTGACGGCGAAACATACGGCGCGAGAGAGATATCCGCGAAAATACTCGCCGGAATAACCGCGCTGGCCAACGAGCAATTTGAAATAGAATTCCGCGAACCGCCCATTCACGACGCCGTAATAGCCGTCCCGGTAAAATTCGGCGACTTGGAACGCAAAATGATCCGCCTGGCGGCGGGCGTTCCGCGCATAGACGGCGGATCCGAGCTTAATATAAAGACATTTGTGCAAGAGCCTGTCGCGGCCGCTATCGATTACGGCGAAACGATAAAAGCCGCGGAATACGCGCTTGTGTACGACTTGGGCGGCGGCACGTTCGACGCCGCTATAGTGGCCCGCACGCTCAACGAACGTCAGCCATACCGCGTTGTGGACTTCGACGACGCGGAAGTTGGCGGCAAAGACTTCGACGCCTTGTTTTTCGATCATTTATCCGAACGCTTCGCCGCCGAGCGCGGCATCGACATTTCTACGAACGAACGCGCGAAAAGCGACCTGTCAAAAGCCGCTCGAAACGTGAAGGAAGAATTGTCCGACACGCTCGAAACTGTGGCGGAAGTACAGTTCGGCGGCGTTTTTTACGAGATAACGGTAACGCGCGCCGAATTCGAGCGCGTCGTGAAGCCGCTTCTGGACAAAACCCTATACGTAGCCAAAAAACTCGCCGAACGCAACGGTCTGTTGAATTCGCCGCGACTTCACGCCGTAATGGTCGGCGGAGGCTCGTATATGCCCTGCGCAAAAACCGGACTCGCTCAAGCGCTTGGAGCGAAAACTCGCGTTCACTTACACCGTCCGGACAAAGCCATAGCGTTCGGAGCCGCGCGTTTGGGCGAAAATATCGGCATAATATCTCAGCTCGCTCCATATTCGTACGGCATAGGCGTTTTTACCGACGGACACGACGAAATATCAAATCTTATATTCAAAAAAACCGCTCTGCCCGCGCGCACGGGCGTAAACGCGTTCGTCACCCGCGCCGACGGCATGACCGAACAGCGCGTTAAAGTGTACCAAAACTCTTCCCCTGACAAGCGCGTAAATATCT
>JAISER010000032.1 GCA_031263985.1 Clostridiales bacterium
TGTTGCTGATCCCAGCGAATACTCCCCTGTCGATGTAATGATAAAGCGTCTTTGTGCAGATCCGCTTGGTAAACTGCAAGCCTTCCGCTTTGATCTGGCCGATGATAGCGTCCGGCGACTAGCGCTCCTTCTTGATCTTATCTTCGATGTACCGCGCCAGCTTGTGGTCATGCCCTATTTTTAACCCTCGCCCTTTGTTCGCCGCGGCTTCTCTATGCTTCCTTTGCCCCACATCCGCCAGGTATACCTCCCGCTCTGTCCAGTCGCTGTTATGCAGCGTGGTCAGGCCACGGGCTATCTCCCGCTCGATTGTCCGCCTGTCGCGTTTAGGCGTCAATGCCGCCCCGATCTCCGCCGCGCTGATCCCTTTCTGAAACAGCGCCTCGATTTTATACCGATCTTTTTCCGTAAGCTGTTTCCATTTCTTTGTCTTTGTGTTACTCTGTACTTGACTCATTGCGGTTCCTCCAGTCACGTTGTTGTCTCACAACTTCATTGTAACTGGTTTGGATCCCCGATGGGTCTTTTTTTTATGCTTTTGGGCAATTCATTTTACAACTTGCCCTTTTTTTGATTTAAAAACTTGTTTAGTGTCCGGTTCGCCAAAAACTTCGTTTCTGGAGAGACCGCGTCTCGCGCTAACCGCGAAATTCGCGTATCCGCGCGGCTGTCTTCGTCAGCGGAACAAATGTTCTTGTAAAAATATAAAAATTGTTGTATATAATATAGATGCTTGAATCTGATCATATAGGACGCGGGTCACAAAAGCGATATGTCAAGGGGAAAAATGAAATGGCTTGAAGGAGATTCGTATAAAAAGCGCGCGTGGGAAAGGACCCCCGCCGCGGACAACGGTTCATCCTGATAAGGTCGCGGATTCATATCCGTGAAAACTATTATGTGAGGAGCTTTGTAAATGGCCGAAAAAAACGAAAGCGGGCTAAACGCCACAGGCAATTTCATACGCCAATATATCACCGAAGACTTAAAGGGAGAGCTTAATAAGCTGCGTACGCGTTTCCCGCCCGAACCGAACGGCTATTTACACATCGGTCACGCTAAGGCGATATGCATAAATTTCGGTATGGCTGAACTGTACGGCGGGAAATGCAATCTGCGCTTTGACGATACGAATCCGGCTAAGGAGAGCGTTGAGTATGTGAACGCTATAATAGAGGATATAAAATGGCTTGGGTTTGACTGGGAGGATAGGCTATACTACGCGTCAGACTACTTTGAGCGCTTTTTTGAATACGCGTTAAGGCTTATAAAAAAAGGCAAGGCGTATGTGTGCGATTTGACGGCGGATGAAATTAAAGAATACCGCGGATCTTTAAACGCGCCGGGGAAAAACAGCCCCTACCGCGAGCGGTCCGCGGAGGAAAACCTGAATTTGTTTACGCGCATGAGGGACGGCGAGTTTTCCGACGGCTCGCGCACCCTGCGCGCTAAAATAGACATGGCGTCGCCCAATATAAACATGCGCGACCCCGTTATTTACAGGATAGCGCGCGTGACTCACCATAGAGCCGGCGATAAATGGAACATATATCCTATGTACGATTACGCGCATCCGCTGGAGGACGCTATAGAGGGCATAACCCATTCGCTCTGTTCGATGGAATTCGAAGATCACCGTCCTCTTTACGATTGGTGCGTAAATGAAACGGATGCGGAGTTCAAGCCGAGGCAGATAGAATTCGCCAAATTGAACTTGACCAACGCCATAATGGGCAAACGTTACATGCGCGCGCTTGTGGAGGAAGGCAAAGCGGACGGATGGAACGACCCGCGGCTTGTCACTATAAGCGGATTGCGCCGCAGGGGTTACACGCCGGAAGCCGTGCGCGACTTTTGCGAGCGCGTCGGCGTGTCGAAGGCGAACAGCGTTGTGGACTCAGCGTTGTTAGACCATTGCGCGCGTGAGGATTTAAAGCCGAAAGCGAAGATGATCATGGCGGTTATCAACCCGCTTAAAGTCGTTATAACCAACTATCAGGAAGGCGTTTCGGAAGACTTGATCGTTGAGAACAACGCGGAAAACCCTGATATGGGCGTGAGAACGACGCTCTTTTCAAGGGAGCTTTATATAGAGCGCGACGACTTTATGGAGGACGCTCCAAAATCGTTTTACAGGCTTTCTCCGGGGAAAGAGGTGCGCCTGAAAGGCGCGTACTTCATAAGATGCGATGACGTGATAAAGGATGAAAACGGAGCGGTTACGGAACTGAGATGTTCTTATGATCCGATGACGAAGAGCGGGTCCGGCTTTACAGGGCGCAAGGCTAAGGGCGTTATACAGTGGGTCAGCGCGATGAACGCCGTGAAGATAGAGACGCGCATGTACGACTGTTTTGCGTTCGATACGCCGGACGGGCCGGCGGAAAACCCGGATTCCTTGATTATAAATGAAAATTCGTACGCTGAACCGGCTATTATAGGAGCGAAGCCCGACGACAGGTTTCAGTTTCTGCGCATAGGCTATTTTTGCATGGACGGCAAGCTGAGTCAGCCTCTAAAGATGGTTTTTAATCGCATAGTTCCGCTTAAAAGCTCTTATAAGCCGGATGAGTCTTTAAAAAATAGGGGTTGACGCTAGGAGCCCGTTTAACATCTCCATTTCGCGTCTTTTCGGCTTATTAAACATGTCCCGAAACCTGACTCCGGCGTCAGCGAAATCTTTGTGTACGCGGCGGTTTCCGTTTCATTGCCTTAAAGCCTGTTTAATATCTCCATTTTGCGTTTTTTCGGCTTATTTTCCGCCACGCTTTGTCAGCGCTCTTTGCGTATATTCTTCGAATACGCTTGTTCGCGCTTCCGCGTTTGGCGAAAAATCATTACAAAAAATCCGCTAAAAACGAGATATTAAACAGGCTTTTAGAATGCTTTCGAAGTCGCGAAATGGAGATCTTAAACAGGATCTTAGAGAAACTCAGGTAAAGTTACGAAAATTTGACAATATTTTTTGGAAAAATCGCGGTATGACGCGGTTTTTAGAATAGCGATTTTGCGATGGAAACAAGGCTTGCTTGACATGGCGTTGTTTATTTAGTATGCTTGTTCTAGGCTTTTTATAAAGAGGTGATTGGTTTGCGCCAATTGGCGAAAATCGCGGTGGCGTCAGTCGCGGTCGTCGTTATGTCCGGATGCGCTCCTAAAGAGCGGGCGGCGAGCGTCGAAACCGAAAATCAAGCGGAAGCGACGGGTTATATTATTCCTCAGCGCGAGTTTGATGAGCCTGAGATGAGCGACGTCAGTATGGCCGGGTTTTTCAACGGCAAGGGGAACAAGACGTTGCTTGGCATGAGCAAGGCGGAGGTTGACGAAGCCTTCGGTGAGGAAGGAAAGACTGTGGAACGCGCTCTTCGGTATTCATATGTGGAGCGTGACGTTACGGTAAGTTACGACGCCAATGAAACGGTAATATATGTGACGCCGAAGATTAACGAAGTGAGACCGGGCATGACCAAAGCGGAAGTCGAAGCGGTTTTGGGCGCGGAAAGCCAGGAGGTTGACGGCGAGTACGCCTGGACGGTCTACGGGGACGAGACGTGGCTGTCGTTTAGCGATGACGACAAGCTCAGCCTTGTGGAGACTTCGCATTTTTCGTCCGGGGCTGTCGCTGACTGGAGCATGTCGCAGGGGTTTAAACCCGGCGAAGCCCTTGACGACATTATAAAAAAACTGGACGACGCCGACGTTATTTATAAGAATGACAAAGAAAGCGCGACTTTGCTCATATTTTATTCAAAAGACCACAAACCCGTGGATGGATATGAAGATGAGGATTTCGCTTATTCCGTGAGCATGTCTTTTACTGAAAATAAGCTCGACTTCATTTTTATTCTCAGGGCGGCTGTCGACAATCCTAAGCCGACAAGATGAAGCCGTTTGTTTTTGTATGTTTAAAAATATGTATTCAGAGGTTCATGAGTCTTCGGCGCGTATTGGCGCGGGCGTTTTCAAAAAGGCCGCCAAAAGTCGGTTTCTTTTGGCTGTCAGGGGGTTTTAAAAGGGACGATGTCCCTTTTCGCGAGGGGTTGGGTCAGCCCTCTCCAAAAGGTTTATTTATTGTTCGGGGCGGCGTTAGCGTCATATGTTCTATATAAAAGGCGAGCTTGAAAGAAAGTTAGAAAACTCTGTCGTGATAGAGACGAACGATATAGGCAGAGAAGCGTTTGTCTCGGCGAAAACTCTTGAAAAATTGGGCGAAATAGGCGAGAGGGTTAAAATATACACATATGAGCATAATAAGGATGACGGCGTTGTCCTTTACGGTTTTTTAAGCGCGGAGGAGCTTTTGATGTTTCGCGCGCTTATAACCGTGTCAGGCGTCGGTCCGAAATCCGCTTTGGCGCTTCTGTCCGTAATGGATCCGGAGGAGATAGCGTCGGCGGTGTCGTCGGAAGACGATAAGGCGCTCGCCAGGGCGCAGGGAGTCGGCAAAAAAGCCGCTCAGCGCATTATTTTAGAGCTTAAGGAAAAAATGGCTCACGCTCCGACGGTCATGGGGAAGCGTTCCGCGCGTCAAGACGCGGTGGACGCGCTTACGGCGCTGGGCTTCAGCCATTCGGAAGCTCTTAAAGGCGTTATGGAAACCGCGATGGACGGCATGAGCGCGGAACAGATCATAAAACAGACTTTAAGCGTGTTTTCTTCGTAAGATTTAGTGGGTGAAGCGATGGATAAGCGCATTATAGCAACCGGGTTCCAGGACTCCGATAAAGACTTCGATGTATCGCTGAGGCCTGCAAGCTTCGAGTCATATGTTGGCCAAGAACGCGTTAAGAATAATCTTAAAATTTACATAGAAGCCGCGAAAATGCGCAATGAGCCGCTTGACCACGTTTTGCTGTACGGTCCGCCGGGCCTTGGAAAAACGACGCTGGCCAATATAATAGCGTCGGAAATGCGTTCCGACATTAAAACCACGTCTGGCCCCGCCATAGAGCGCGCGGGCGACATAGCGGTGATTTTGAACGATATAAGCGAGTCGGATATACTGTTTGTGGACGAGATACACCGCTTGAACCGCGCGGTGGAAGAGGTTTTGTATCCCGTGATGGAGGACTTCGCGTTTGACATAATAATAGGCAAGGGAGCGGGCGCGAAAAGCATACGGCTGGAATTGCCCAAATTCACGCTTATCGGCGCGACGACGCGCGCGGGTCTTCTGACGGCGCCGCTTCGGGACAGGTTCGGCGTAATCATGAGGCTGGAGCCGTACGACCACGAAGAACTGGCTAAGATAATCAGGCGTTCGGCGGGCGTTTTGAAAGTGGAAGCCGACGATGAGGGCGTCGCGGAAATCGCGCGTCGTTCCAGAGGCACGCCCAGAGTGGCCAACAGGCTTTTGAAAAGGGTGCGGGACTTCGCGCAGGTTAAATTTAAAGGCGCTATAGACGGCCGCATAGCGAGAGAGTCGCTTGACTTGCTGGAAGTGGACAAGATGGGCCTGGATCTGGTCGATAGAAAGCTTTTGCTCTCTATTATCGAAAAATTCGGCGGCGGACCCGTCGGGCTGGAAAACATCGCCGTGTCTATAGACGAAGAGCCTGAAACTATTGAGGACGTATACGAACCTTATCTTATACAGCTTGGTTTTGTGCAGCGGACGAGCCGCGGACGGATAGTCACGCGGACGTGTTATGAGTATTTTGGCTTAAATAAGCGGTCGGATTAAGGGAAGACAAAAGGCTAGGGGGATGAAGTTGGACGACGATTATGAGTTAGCGCAAGATGAATATGAGTTGGACGAATATGACGATGATATATATAGGGTGGTCGAGGACGACGCTCCGCCCGCGCTCGGTTTTTGGGAGCGCGTAGTTAAATTATTGGCGTCGCCTTTTCAGCTTTTTGAAAACGTAAAATATAATCCGAAAATATTGCAGCCTGTTATCGCGCTGCTGATTGTTTCAATGGGAGTATCCTGTTTTGCCGTTCAGCTAGTCGGAATCACTTCAGCGGAGGCCGCGAACGCCATGCGAGAGGTCTCCGGCGGAGCGTCAAGCGAAGCGCTGATCGCGCTTGAAAGCAAGACCGCGCCGGACAACCTGAAAGATTTCGCGATGGAGTTCACTGTCATGACGCTTACCACGTCGCTGGGTTCTTTGGTAAGTTGCTTAATTCCGGCGTTATGGATGCTGATATTGTGTAAACTGTTCAGGGGAGAAGGCAAGTTCACGCAGTTCTATTCCGTTACGCTGCACGTTCAAGTCGCGGCTTTCCTCGTTACCATAGTTTCAATGGCGCTGAAGCTGAAGTTTGAAACGTCTAAAGATTTTTTGTCGCTTGCTCCGGCTTTTATGCCCGCCGCGAGCGCCGCGTCGCCGGGATTCTTACTTCTGAGCGCCGTTAACGCGGCGAACGTATGGAGCGCCGCGCTCATTTATGTGGCGTTCAGGGCGCTGACGGGTTTTAAACCGTTGAAAGCGACTATCGTTTCGGCGATTTACATAGCGCCTGTTATTTTCGCGCCAGTCATTATAAACAATGCGCTGGGCACGCTGGGCTCGGCGCTTCAAAACGCGCCAGCGTAAAGGCGCTGGCCGCGCGGGCTTATGTCGGCGCGGATGAAAAAAACGCTTACAACGATAAAAAGCGTTTGGACAGCTATGGTTTAGACTAAGTTCAATATAATGTGACGCGCCGCAAGACTATAAGACGGATGCCAGACAAAAGGAGCGTTTAGAGTTGAACAACTCGAAAGCGAAAAAGATTTTAACACTTCTTATATTTGTAATTGTCGCCGCCGTCGTAGCGGCGGTGGGCATTAAAAACAATTTGGCCAACTCTACAAACTCCGTTTCGAGCAACGCGCCGGTGAACAGATACGCTGTTACGGTTGATACGGCCATAGCGCGTGAGGATGAAATTACAACGACGGTAAACGCCAGAGGCACGGCTGAACTGATCGAAAAAAAGGTTCTCTACGCCAGAACTCAAGGGCGAATAAGCGAAGTGCGCGCGGAAGTCGGCGCGGACGTTAATGAGGGCGACGTGCTGATCGTCTATGATGAAAAGGCTTTGGACACGTTGCGAAACCAGCTTGACGACGCGCGGTTGGCGCTTAGGTCCGCGCAGGTCGCGCTTAACCTGTCCAATCCGCCTCCGACGGAAGCGGAGCTAGCGGCGGCGCGGAACAGCGTTACGCAGGCGGAAAATTCCGTGAAGGACGCGCAGTCGCAAATTGATCAGGCGGATTTGAAAATTAGCCAGCTTCGCGAAGATATAGCGTCGCGGCTGGAAGACTATAGAAAAGTGGAACAGCTTTATTCTCAGGGGGTTTCTCCGAAAAGGGATCTTGACAGCGCCTTTGAAACGCTTCGCCAGCTTAAAAACCAGTTTGACTCGGCGCAAAGCCAGCGCGAGCTTTACGTCGCCGCGCTTCAGGTGGCGCAGGGCAATGTGGAATACGCTCAAAATCAATACGAGCTTACCCAAAACCGTCAGAACGAGCCTGTAAACGCGGGAGTGACGCAACAGCGGCAGGTGCAGGTCGAACAGGCGTCGCTTCGCGTAAGCCAGCTTCAAAAAGAAATGGACGACTTCATCACGTCTGAGACGGCGCCCGTTTCCGGCGTCGTACTGACGCTTAACGCGCAAACGGGCGGCGCGGTGTCCACAGGCATAGCGCTTATGGAGATAGGCGATGTTTCCGGGTCGAACATGATCATAAAGGTGAACGTGCCGGAAAATAGGGCTTCAGGCATAGAGATAGGCGAGATTGTCGTAATAAGCGGCGACGCGCTTGGAAATAAATCTTACGAGGGCGTTGTGTCTAAAGTTTCCCCGAAAGCGGAGCAAAAGCAGATTGGAACCTCCATAGAGACGGTTATAACGGTGGAGGTTTCAATTTTAGACGAATCGGCCCCGATAAAACCAGGGTATACTATAGAAGCCGATATCATTACGCGGGTTAACGCCAACGCCGTCGTCGTGCCTATTATGACGCTGATTACGGAAAGCGGACAAAGCACTGTCTATGTCGTAAAAGGCGACAATAGCGTGGAAAAGCGCTATGTGGAGCTTGGCTCCATGTCCGGTATGGATGTCGAGGTTTTGAGCGGAGTGGAACTCGGCGAAAAGGTGGTCGTTACGCCGCCTGATAATTTGGCGGACGGCTCTTACGTAAACGAGTCGCTTGGCGGCGTTACATCTTCTCAGGCGGAAAAGAGCGGCGTTTTGTCTAAAGCCAGCGAATGGCTTAACAGCAGATAATATAAACGGCAGAGGGGGCGTCAGCTATATCGGTTATTAGAATAGAAAAGCTGAAAAAGGTGTACAGCGCGGGCAGACTTGAGGTAACGGCCTTGCGCGGCGTCAACGTAACCGTCGAAAAAAATGAGTTCGTCGCTATAATGGGGCAGTCAGGGTCAGGAAAGTCCACATTGATGAATATCATAGGGTGTCTTGACTCCCTTACGGAAGGTAAATATTATCTTGACGGGCATGATGTGTCTAAATTGTCGGGCAAGGCGCTCGCTGTAATACGAAACAAAAAGATAGGGTTCGTGTTTCAGTCGTTTAATTTGCTGCCAAAGCTTACCGCGCTTCAAAACGTCATGTTGCCTATGACGTACGCGAGAGTTTCCAAAAGGTTGCGTACGGAATTCGCCGAGGAGGCGCTTGAGAAGGTCGGTCTTCAGGATCGGATGAACCATAAGCCGAACGAGCTTTCTGGCGGACAGAAGCAACGCGTCGCCATAGCGCGCGCGTTGGGCAACAAGCCGGCCATAATCCTGGCTGACGAGCCTACCGGTAATCTTGATAGTCGTTCCGGCGAAGAGATCATGGTGATTTTTCAAACGCTTCACAGGGAAGGCGCTACCATTGTGATGGTTACTCACGAACCTGACATTGCGCAGCATACTAAACGCATCGTCTCTTTTAAGGACGGGCGCATAGTAAGCGATTCCCCTGTTGAAAATCAGATTTTGGCGGAGGTGCCGGCCATTGAATCTGCTTGAGAGCCTAAGTTCCGCCATAGCAAGCGTCTACTCAAACAAAATGCGGTCGGTTCTCACTATGCTTGGCATAATAATAGGCATAGGGTCAGTAATATTAATAACATCCGTGGGCTTAGGGTTTCAGGAGTCCGTGCAATCTGACTTCGCGAGCCTTGGCATGGACAGTCTTTACGTCACGGTGAAAACTGACAAGGATATTGCGTCCGATGACCTTTTGACGCTGAAAGACTGCGATTTGATAGCCGGACATCCGAACGTGAAGTTCGTCGCCCCGTCGTGGCAGATATCAATCCGCGTGCCGGTGGCTAGCAGTGAAGAGATGCAGCAGGCTGTGCTTGTAAGCACAAATGATGACTATCGTTTCGTGAACAGCATAGAACTGGAATACGGCAGGTTTTTGTCAAGCCAGGACGTGGCGAACGGTTCAAGGGTAGCCGTTATAGATTCTCAGCTGTCAAAAAAAGTGTTCGGGCGTTCTAACAGCGTTGGCGAAAAGATAGACTTAAAGCTGCTGTATGGCACGGAGGAAGCGACTGTCATAGGCGTAGTGAAGTCGGAGGAGCTTAGCGCCGTGTTCGCGTTGCCCGCCTATGTATACATGCCTATCACGACCGTTTTCGACATATATGGTTCGGAAAGGGTAGACGTGGTGTTTTTTATGCTCGCTGATAAGGACCAGACGTCTCAGACCGCGTTAGCTGTCAATAAAATGCTTGAGCTTTCTCATGGGAACAGCGACAAGTATAATGTCCAGGAACTTATGGAAAGCGTTGAAACGATATACAGGGTTATGGGCTATATAACGGCTTTCGTCAGCTTGGTCGGCGGCGTTTCACTGTTGGTCGGCGGAATAGGCGTGATGAATATCATGCTCGTCACCGTGACGGAACGCACGCGTGAAATAGGCATACGTAAAGCGCTGGGCGCGACGTCGCGTAATATAGCGTTTCAATTTTTGGTAGAAGCTGTCATACTGACGGGCATAGGCGGCCTGATAGGCATGACGCTGGGTTACGCGGGCGCCTTTTTAGCGGGCACTTACGTAGGGTTTTTGCCGGCGTTCTCATTGCCGATAATCGTCGGTACGCTGGGCGTGGCCACTGTAATAGGCTTGTCTTCCGGCGTGTATCCCGCGCTTAAGGCGGCTCGGCTCGACCCTATCGAGGCGTTGCGTTACGAATAAAACCTTGGGGGACTTCGTTCCCCCAAGCATCCCCGCTAAAGGACGAAAACCCCTTTTAGCGCTTTGTCGCCGGCCGGAGGAAACTTTTGGATAACGGAGAGACGTAAGGGCGTTCAGATGATGTCGTAGCTCTGTCGTCAAAAGACCTCTTAAATTGTCGCGTCATCAATTTGGAAAGCTGTCAAAGCGGCGGAGACGCGCGTAAACGCGGTTTTTGGAGAAACGAAAGGTTAAAAAGAAAACGGCATTATCGCCATTCTCCCAAAATCATTGATAAAAAGCGAAAAATATTATATAAAATTAATTGAGGGAAATCAATGAAATATTATTTGGGCGGATATTTCCTAATGAGATTATCGCCGCTAAAATGGGGCGCTAGAAGCGGCGACTTAATTTACACTTGCAGTGATTGCATAAATGAAAATATTATTGACTCATGGTCTTATTCGTGGACTTGCAAAAAGGAAGAAATATTGGATGAGGCGAAACAAAAATACGATATAGACGATGACGACATAGAATTGATACAAAATTGGGTTGATAGTAATTTTGAAAAAAAGAAAATAAGATGGTTTAATATATTTTCTGAAGTTGAGATTGCGATAGAGTACAAGAATATATTTTTTCCGCGTTTAAATGATATAAATTTATTAGGGATTTATTTTGACGAGACCGAAACGAATAAAATACTGGAAGAATTTAAACGGGATAGTGACATAGGAAGTCGTTCAATATTGAGTGAAAAAATATTAGAAGAAGATAATGGAAAAACGCTGGGTTATGATTTAATAGGAATGGATGAGTTTACTGGACAGTTTCATAGTTTTTGGTGTCATGACATTGGACAAGAATTAGCCGATAGGTTCGGGTTAAATCTAAATGAAAACGGTTTGTTTGATAATTGTTTAAATTGGGATGAGGTTCTAAAATCATTGAGCGGATCGGAAATCGGTTGCGAACCGGCGCCGTGGCACGTAACGAAGGTGAAAATGATGGAAATATAGGCGCGTAACCGAATCGTTTCTTTAGTTTGTTGATTCGGGCGCGTTTTTAGCGCAAAAATCTTTGGCTTTTTATTCGCCCGCAGCTGTCCGCGCGTTCGATTGTCCAGGCGGCTATAAACGGCTGGAGCGTTTGGCGAATTTACTAGTGATAAGAATCAAAAAAATATTATATAGGATCAATAGAGGAAATAAGGCGAATCGATGAACTGTTATTTGGGCGGATATTTCTTAATAAAATTATCGCCGCTAACATGGAGCTATAAAAGCGGCGACGCGGTTTATACTTGCAGCGGTTGTGTAAATGAAAATATGATTGGCGCATGGTCTTATTCGTGGATGAATAGAGATGAAGAATTAAATAGTATAAAGCGAACATATAATATAGACGATGACGACGTAAAGTTGATACGAAATTGGGTTGATACTAATTGGGAAAAGGGGAAAATAAAACCGGATAGCGTGTTTTCTGAAATTGAGATTGCGATGGAATATAAGAATGCGTTTTTCCCGCATTTGAATGGTATAAATTTATCAGGGCTTTACTTTGACGAAACGGAAACGAATAAAATATTGGAGGAATTTAGACCGACGGCTTCAATGGAAATAGGAATTTATCCAATATTAAGTGAAAAAATATTGGAAGAAGATAATGGAAAAGTTCTGGGTTATGATTTAATAAGCATGTACGAATTGACTACGCAATTTTGTAGTTTTTGGTGTAATGACGTTGGACGAGAATTAGCCGACAGATTTGGGTTAAATCTAAATGAAAACGGTTTATTTGATAATTGTTTAAATTGGGGCGAGGTCCTGCAATTATTAAATGACCCGAAATTCGGTTGCGAATCATGTCCTTGGCATGTAACGAAGGTGAAAATGATAGAGATATAGGCGCATAACAAGGCGGAGGTCTCCGTTTCGTTAATTCGGCGCGTTTTGTCCGCCCCGCGAGCGGTTGGGGCGTTTGTTGAATTTGCGAGCGTGCGCGTGAGGTAAATTTTAAATTTGTGATAAAAATTCATTGCGCTTTCTTTTTAGTAAGGCTCTATCGGAAAATAACCCGCGCGGGTTATTTTCCGATAGAGCCTT
>JAISER010000050.1 GCA_031263985.1 Clostridiales bacterium
CCAAAGCGGCGTCTTTTTCAATATATTTGCGGTACTCCTCCATAGTCGTGGCGCCGATCACCTGAAGCTCGCCGCGCGCCAAAGACGGCTTCAATATGTTTGAAGCGTCTATGGCGCCCTCCGCCGCTCCCGCGCCTATTATAGTGTGAAGCTCGTCTATGAACAGTATGATGTTGCCGCAAGCGTTCACTTCGTTAAGCACCTTTTTAATGCGTTCCTCAAACTCGCCGCGATACTTGCTTCCGGCGACCATCGCGGACAGGTCAAGCGATATGACCCTTTTATCTTTAAGCGGCATGGGTACGTCGCCGCGCACGATTTTTTGCGCCAATCCTTCCGCTATAGCGGTTTTGCCCACGCCCGGATCGCCGACGAGACACGGATTGTTTTTTGTGCGGCGGCTTAGAATTTGTATGATTCGTTCTATCTCCGTGTCTCTGCCGACGATAGGGTCAAACTTGTGTTCGAAAGCCATTTGCGTAAAATCGCGGCTGAACTTGTCCAGCGTGGGGGCGCTTGACTTCACGCCGCTTGTGTACGCGCCTTTTTTGCCCATAGGCGCCATGTTCGCGTGTTTTTCGCCTTCCCCTAACATAGCCATTATCTCGTCGTATAACTTTTGTATGTTCACTTTCATAGCGAGCAATACCCTTACCGCTATGCAATCGTGTTCCTTCAGCAGCGCGAGCAAAAGATGCTCCGTTCCAACATATCCGGCGCCCATGCGCATGGCTTCGTTCATGCTCATTTCAAGCACATGCTTTGTACGCGGCGTAAAATCCGCCGAATATCCCGGCATGGAGCCTGACGACATGGCTGTGACGCGGCTTTCCACCGCGGCGACCGACACGCCTTGCCCTTCAAGAGCTTTAGCGGCCACGCTGTCGCCGGAACTCAAAAGCCCCAACAGCAAATGCTCCGTTCCGACATAGTTCTGACCGAACCCGACGGCGAACTGCTTCGCGTTTTCTATTGAAGCTTTAGCTTTTTCCGTAAATTTTCCTTGCATGATTATCCCTCCTCTGAAAACACGTTTCGTATATACTGCGCGCGGAAAACGTCTCTGGTTTCGTTGTCAGCCAGTTCGCGCCCGCTGTTTTTAATCAGACTCGCCGGTTGGATGTTAATCACTACGTTATATATGGACAACGGCGGTTTTTTAACCTTTAAGACGCCGGACATAAACCCTAGCCGGACATTGGACAGCAGCGTCATCGCCTCTTTCGCGGAGATCTTCCGACAATTCGACAAAACCCCGTAAGACCTGTAAACGTTGTCCTCGAAAGACGCGCGGTCGTGCGCCAGCGTTTTTTCCAGCATATTTATTTCCCTTTCGATAACTTGCCGCGTTATGTTCCTCAGCGATAAAATGATCTCTTCCTCGCTTTTGCCAAGCGTCACTTGGTTGGAAATCTGATATATGCTGCCAAGTGATTCCGAACCTTCGCCGTATATGCCGCGTACCGTCATGCCGAACTTGGAAATTGAAGTGATAAGGCTTTTAAGCTGGTTAGAGCTTTCTAAAAACGGCAAGTGCGTCATGTAAGAAACGCGCAGCCCCGTGCCGGCGTTGGTCGGGCATGACGTCAAGTAGCCGTAATCGCCGTCAAACGCGTATTTCAGCGTGTTTTCCAAAGTGTCGTCAATAGCGTCGGCTTTTTTATACGCTTCGTCAACGCCGTCGCCCGGAGAAAGACATTGTATGCGTATATGGTCCTCCTCGTTCAGCATTATGCCGGCGCTTTCGTCCAAGCTGCTTAACAGGCCGGTTCTGCGCTCGCTTTCAAACATATAGCCGCTTATCGCGTGACGTTCTAAAAACGCGCGTTTATCAAACGCGGTCGCCTCGTTGACGTTAAGATAACTGTAATCGCAATATTCCGGACGCGTTTTTATTGTCTCGACGACTTCTGTGATCATTTTGTCCGCGATTCCGTCGCTCAAAAACATTGCGAAGGGATAGTCGGCTAAATTTCGAGCCAACCGTACCCTTGAGGATATGATAGGAGTATTGTCAGTTCCAATGTTTTCATACCATTTTGACATAAACATTACCTGCCTTTCATTAGCCGGCCGGTCAAAAACGCGGTTTTTCCCCGAAGAACGAATAGTTCAACATCTCGAGAGGTTTCGCCAAGCGCGGATATAACGCAGTTACCGTCATCCGACGCTGTCGTCATCCGACGCCGACGCGTTGGCGCCGTTCAACTCACGTATTTGATCGCGCAGTTTGGCGGCCTCTTCGTAACGTTCCCCCGCGACGGCCTTAGCCAGCTCTTCCTTTAAGGAATTAACATAGCGCTTCGCCTTTAAAGACGAGCCTGATTTTACAGGTATCTTTCCGCAATGAACCGCGCCCGCCTGCACGTTTTTAAAAATCGCCTCCAAATCGCTTTGGAACGTCCTGTAGCACTGAGCGCAGCCCATTCTGCCCGTGCTTTTAAATTGTCTGTATGTCAAGCCGCAACGCGGACATTTCGGCGCCGCGTCACCGCTGTCGATAGCCGCGGAACGGTCTTCCGGCGACAAAAACGAATTTAAAAAGCCTTGAAAAAAATCCTCAAACGATATAAAGTTTTCATGCGCCGCGGCGCATTCGGCGCAAAGATGCAGTTCGCGCTTTTCGCCGTTTATGATCTGCTGTAGATGAACCGTAGCCTGCTTGGACATGCATCGTTCGCAAATCATGGCAGACACTCCTTTCAATAAATCAAGTTGTCCGGAGGCTCTTGTTAGCCACCAAGCCACATGAGCGCTAGGCGTTCGCGGAAAAAACAACCGCTATCGAACGGTTGTTTGCGAAACATTCACAAATTGCCTCCGCACGCGCTGCAAAAAGTGTTCCCAGCGTCACTCTCCGCCCCGCATACGACGCAGATTTTCTTATCGGTCGTCTTACCGTTAGGTTCCGCTCCGTTCGAATTCTCCGTCGTTCCCTCGACCGCGCCCTCTTGCGTTTTTTGTCCGCATTTGGGGCAGAACTTCACTTCGCGGCTTATAGTTTCGCCGCAACCGGCGCACGTTTTCTCCCCTTTTGTCTCTTCGATGATCCTGTTTAACTCTTGGATGCGATCCTCGATTTCTTTTATCTTTTTATAAAGCTCATCGAATCCGCCGCCGATCGAACCCCCGCAACAATAAATATCGCTGACTTTTTTGCCTATTTCAATATAAACGTCGTTCAGCTTGCCCTCTTCAGATGAAATCTGCATATTCATCTTCGTAGTCTTTAAAAAATCGGATGATGATTTCGTAACGTCTTTCGCTAATTTAGAAAAATTAAACGGCATATACGGCGCCCCTCCCCCTTATTTTTATAGGCTTAAAGACATTTTATCATAACCGCGAAAGCATTTCAACAGACATTTTACCGCAACGCAAAAACAACCGAATTTTCACCGGTTGTTCCTTCGCGTTTAGGGTAAAGCGATCCAAAAGGGGCTCGAACCCTCGACCTCTGGCGTGACAGGCCAGCGCTCTAACCAACTGAGCTATTGGACCAAACGATATTCCGCGTCGCTTAGCTTATCAAGCTTAGCTTATCGAGCTTAGCTTATCGAGCTGACTACAACATTATAATAAATTATACGGTTCAACTTGTCAAGCGGTTTTTAACGACGGCGCGGATCTGGCTCGCCAACCTTGAATATATTACGGCTAAAGACAGAAAATCTCCATTTATGAACGCTTCTGTGAAAGCGTGTAATATCAATTTAGATGACTATCCAAACAAGTCATAAAAACCTTGGGACCCCGCGCCGCGCGTTTGCGCGGCTTCATGAAGCGATTGAATAGTCATATTAATTTAACATATACGCGAAACTGGTCTGAAAAACAATGTCGATGACTGAATTTTAAACCTCAGGCCGTCCCTTTTTCGGCGCTTGCCTATTCGCGCGTTAGGAAAACCCAAAATAAACCTAGTATAATACAAAATAAAATCTATTCATAAAGGTTAAGATGGTATGCTATAATCTAATGCACATTAACAATATATGTTTACTATATAATCCCAAAGACAATGAGTATGGAGAGACGCGATTTACTCTTGACGCGGAGATTGCGAAAGCGGGGGGAACTGATTGAGCGAACCTCGAATTCCTTTATTCCGGTAGGTCTAGATTACCGGTAAACAACCCATTACCAAAACGGAGGAATATAAAATGGTAAAGCAAAGGTTGCGGCAAATTGCAATATATGGGAAAGGAGGCATCGGAAAATCCACCACCACGCAAAATCTAACGGCGGGGTTATCGCAGCTCGGCAAACGGATTATGGTGGTTGGGTGTGACCCGAAGGCGGACTCCACGCGGCTGCTTCTTGGCGGTTTGGCGCAGAAGACGGTTCTTGACACACTGCGTGACCGCGGACAGAACGTCGATTTATCGGAACTTATGAAAACGGGGTTCGGCGGAATACGATGCGTCGAGTCCGGCGGGCCCGAACCAGGCGTCGGATGCGCCGGACGCGGCATCATTACCTCAATCGGTCTTTTGGAGAATCTTGGCGCGTACACCGACGACCTGGACTATGTGTTTTATGATGTGCTGGGCGACGTGGTTTGCGGCGGATTCGCGATGCCGATCCGTGAGGGTAAGGCGAAAGAGATATACATAGTCGCGAGCGGTGAGATGATGGCGCTTTACGCCGCGAACAATATCTCAAAAGGCATCAGGAGATACGCCGAAAAAGGCGGAGTCAGGCTCGGCGGCATTATCTGCAACAGCCGTAACGTTGATAGAGAAGAGGAATTGCTTCAGGCGTTTTCACGCGAGCTTGGCGCTCGGCTTATCCATTTCCTGCCGCGTGACAACATCGTGCAGCGTGCGGAAATCAGAAGAAAAACGGTCATTGATTATGACCCGGACAGCCGTCAGGCGAATGAATACAGAGATTTAGCGCGGCATATCGAAGAAAATGATATGTTCGTCATACCCAATCCTATGACGCAGGAGCGGTTGGAAGAAATTCTGCTTGAATACGGTCTGATGGACAATGTCACGGAGGATTATACAATTTAGGAGGGCATAGTTATGAGAGCGAAATTCGCGTTAGCGGCGGCATTGACAATGAGCCTATTAACCGCTTGCGGAGACAAGTCGGCGACGGCTTCGAAAGAAATTCCGACTATAAAAGTAGGGTATATCGTGCAGGACTCCGTCCGTCCCGGGCTTGTCGTAGCGGCGAAACAGTTGGGATACTACGATGAGGAAGGCGTTAATGTGGAGCTTGTCCCTGTTGACAGCGTTCCCAGTGGAATAGCGGCGGTTTCGACGCGCAAACTGGATTTATTTTCTCTCTCCGTCAGAGCTCTTTCGAGCATAGCAAAGGGCGGAGATGAAACGTTTATCGGAGGCGTCGCGACAGAAGGCTCCAGTCTTGTCGTGTCAAAAGAAAACTCGGAGATCGATTTTAGAGATTTTCACAACCTTAAAGGCAAGGTAATCGGCAAAAATCCCGCCGACCCGATTGAACTTATATTTAAAGACTATGTAAAAGAGAGCCTTGGAGCGGAATATACGGATGATTATATCCAGTGGAAAGATTTCGACGATAACAACGTATTGCTCGAGGCGATAAGCAAAGGGAGCGTGGACGGCGGTTTTCTGACCACGGAGCGCGTTTGGCTCGCCGAGGAACGCGGCTTGAAAGAAGCGTTTGACTTAGCGGAATTTTTGCCGGAATACCTGTGCTGCCGTCTGACCTCGACAAACGCTACGGTAAAGGAAAAGCGCGACGCCTTGGTCGCCATTCTTCGCGCTCAAATCCGCGCGGAGATAGATTATAAAAATGATACCGATAAGGTGATTGACGCGCTTGAAGAATTCACAAAGCAAAAGCGCGACCACATTATCCGCTATGTCGGCGTTCATAAAGATTACGCCGTGGACGCGTTCACCGACTTCAAAAATCCGCTCTCCACAAACCTTATGTATAACAAAATTAAGCAATATGATGACGTCAGCGTAAATTTTGGCTTTTACGAAAGGAATCCGAACGTAGACCTGAAAGAACACGTTGACCCGACGCTTTGGCAGGACGCGATTAAAGAACTCATTGACCGTTACCCGGATGTGCCGGAATATAAAGAGTTAAACGAGTTTTTCTTAAAAGACAGCAGCGAATATTGGAACTAAAGGAGGGCGCGCAATGGCTGTAAATCTTGCTTCGACGGATGTCCCGAGCCGCGAACGGCGGTTGGGTTCGATAACGGGGTATTGCGGGACGCTGAAAGAGTTGGCGAACGACGGTTGTAAGAAGTGTTTGAAAAACAGGAGGCGCGACTTTCAGACTTCAAGCAACTGCGCGCACACCCACTGCATTAATCAGCTCGCCGGATTAGATGGGACGCTTGTCGTTGACCACGCGCCCATAGGCTGCGCGGGAGCGCAGATATGCTTTACCAGCGTAAAAAGCCGCGTTCCCGCTCCACCGGGAGCCTTGGAACACGCGAGAGTCATATCAACCGGCTTGACGGAATCCGACACTATTTTCGGGGGACTGGAAAAACTGCGTGAAACAGCGCGTCTAGCGTTCGAACGCCATCATCCAAGGGAGATATATATCGCCACAAGCTGCGTTTCCGCTATCATAGGCGAGGATATCGACAGCGTATGTCGCGAATTGTCGGATGAACTGGGCATACCGGTCGAGCTTGCGGCGGCGGAGGGACTGAAGTCTAAGATATGGGCGAGCGGATTTGACGCGTATTGCCACGCCGTATCCCGGGCGAGGCTTGTAGATCCGGGGGATAAAAAAGCGACGATTAACTTTATTGGGTTTTCCAATATCGGACGGCAGTACGTCGAGCCGATTATGGCGAAGCTGGGTTTAGAGCTTATCTGTCTTACGGCGACGGCGACCGTCGAGGATTTTGAACGCGCGAGCCATTCCGTGGCTACGTGGGGGCAGTGCGGCGCGCAGTCAAGCTATTTGGCGTCGGCGCTGGAAGTGAAGTGCGGCGTGAAATATTTTCAGACGCATTTGCCTTACGGCGGTATCGGTTTTGAGCGATTTATGCGCGATTTAGGCGGATACATCGGCAAAGAAGAATTGGCTCTCAAAATCGTGGAGGATGAAAAGGCGAAATACGCGAAAACCATAGAGGACGCGAAAAAGACGCTCGCCGGCAAGACCGGTTTCATCGCGTTAGGCGCGAGCTTCGCCTATGAGTACGCCCGGTTGCTTAGGGAACTGGGCGTAAACGTTCCCCACGCCGTGGCGTATCATTACGACCCGAAGTTAGATAATCCGAACGAGAACGAGCCTGTCGCCGCATACGCGGACGTCGTGGAACTGGGGCTTGATATCGATACCTCCGTAAACGACGGACAATCGCTTGAAACGCGTCAGCTTATTAAGAAGTATAAACCCGATTTTATCATGACGCGCGGACATGGGGCGAACTGCATAGCCTCCAGTTTTGGCGTTCCGTCTTACAATTGTGAGATAGGGCTGCTGCTTATGGGGTACAGAGGGCTTGCCATGCTAGCGACGACGCTTGCGGACGCCATATCGAACAATAATCTTTATAGAAAAATCGCCAAGACTTATGACGCGCCTTATACGGAATACTATAACGGCCTGCCGACACATAGTTTTTTCAGGGAGGAAGCGTAAAAATGGCCTGTATATCGGAACAACACAGACTATCCTGCGCTGTCGGCGGCATATATACCGTCCTTGCGATAGAGAAATTCCTGCCCATACTGCACACCGGACCCGGCTGCGAGGTTAACGCGGCGGGCGCGCTGACTATTGTAAATGGCGCGCAAACGCCTATTACATACATCGACACATCGTTGCCGTGCACCGACTTTTGCGAGGAAGACATAGTGTTCGGCGGAAATGAACGTCTTAGAAAATTGGTTGACGAAGCCTTAAAATACTTCAAGGCCGATTTGGCTATCATCGTTGACGGATGCGCGGCTGAAATTGTGGGCGACGACATAGGCGAGGTCGCGGAGAGCTTCGAGGACGCGGATATTCCGACGCTTCACGCCTCGCTGCCCGGATTCAAGGGGAACAACCTCTGGGGGCACAGCCAGATACTATCCGCCATTATTGACCAATATCTACAGCCTTCAAGCGAGAAAATCAAAGGGTTGGCAAATGTTTTCGGCATTGTTCCCTATTACGACACATTTTGGGAAACGACGTTGGAACGGTTAGAGGAACTGCTTTCGCGTCTCGGGCTGACGCCGAATATCATCTATGGAATCGGCAAAGGCAAAGCGGCGATTGATAAGATACCGCAAGCGGAATTTAACTTGGTTATCGGGCCGTGGCTTGACCTTGATATAGCGAAAAAACTTGAGAATAAATTCGGCGCGCCCTATTTTCACTATCCCGTTCTCCCGACCGGAGCGAGCGAAACGAGCGATTTCATTCGCGCGATCGTGGAGTACGCCGGGCTTGACAAGGCGAACGCCGAAAGCTATATCGCGGCGCGGGAAAAACGTTTTTTTCATAAGTTGCAACGTTTATCCAACACGTTGATAGGCGGGATTATGTATCCGAAAAGGTTCGTCATAAACGCAAGCGCCGGCGCCGCCGTCTCAATCGCGCGGTTTTTGATACGGGACGCGGGTCTTATCCCGCACAGGATATACATTCCCGAAGACGTGCCGGAGGAACATCAAGCGCGGATTGAGCAACTGATCCGCGAACCGGTCTACGACACGAAGGATATCATCGATTATGACATAAAGTTTACCGACGACGGGGGACTTTGCGAAAGCGAAATTAAAAATGAGGATTTTTCGCTTTTGCACGTAAATATTTTCGGTACGACTTGGGATGAGCTTTTAGCGAAAAACAAGGGGCTGCCGTATGTCGCCATATCGCCGCCCTCGGGCGATTATTTCGTGGTGGGCAAAACGTTTTTTGGCTATGACGGCGGGTTGGAGTTTATCCGCGATTTGCAAAATGATTCCATTCGCAAGTTCTTAGGCTCAGGCGCGGTGGCAAACGTTGAATGACGGCGAGGGATGGTAAAAATGAGCGATATAAAGCTTGAAGGCTTATGCTTTAAGTACGACGATTCCGATTACATACTGGATAATCTGAATCTTGAAATAAAAGAGGGTGAGTTCGTTTGTTTTATCGGACCTTCCGGATGCGGAAAAAGTACGCTGCTTACGCTTATTGAAGGACTTAACAAACCGACGAAGGGAAGCGTTTTGATAGACGGCGTTCCCGTAACGGGTCCGGGCGGCGACCGGTGCGTAGTATTCCAGCACTATTCCCTGTTCTCGTGGCAGACCTCGAAAAAAAACATTACATTCGGCGTCAAACAGGCGAAAAAGGGAATCTCAAGCAAAGAGGCGGACGCCATCGCGCTGAACTATCTCGCCAAGGTGGGGTTGGCGGAGTACGCCAACAAATATCCGCATCAGCTATCCGGCGGAATGCAGCAGCGCGTGGCGATCGCGAGGGCGCTCGCTATGGATCCGGACATTCTGCTTATGGATGAACCATTCGGCGCGATTGACGCCAAGAACCGCATGCAATTGCAGGACCTAGTTTTGGAACTGTGCGAGAATGAGGAAAAGAAACGCACGGTTGTGTTTATCACGCATGACGTTGAAGAAGCTTTATACCTTGCGGATAGGGTGATTTATATGGAACCGAAAAGAATCAAAGAGGAAATTCCGATAGACTTCGGAAGCGGGCGCGTACGCGCTAACCTGTTTGGAGCGCCGCGCTTTTTGCAGCTTAGAAACCATCTTATTACGCTATTTTATGACAACGCGGACGAGAATATGGGTTCGGAACCTGTATATTTATAAGAGCCTGATTCGTCATTTTTTAACTTCAGTATCAAAGGTGGCGCTATGATAAAAAAGATATTTAACATACCTAATTTATTGTTTGCCGCAGCCGTGGCGACCGCTTTCGCGGGCGCGGATTTTGAGTTGAAATTCCCGGCGGCATACCTTGCGGCGCTGGCCGCTTTTGAAATCGCGTTTATTTACCGCTTAATCAGAGCTAAAACGAAAATTACCGCGGCGCTTGATCTATATAGCGTCGTGTTCGGATTTTTTTTGCTATGGGATTTATCCGTAAAAGTATTTAAGGTTTTGCCCTACAACCTGTTGCCGCCGCCGCAAAACGTGTTTCATGTTTTCACGGTAGACTACGCCGATATGCTGAATGGATTTTTTCAATCCATGTACCTGATTATCGTAAGCGTTGGGTTAGGCATGGGGTTCGGCATATTCTTCGGTCTTTTCGTCGGATGGCATAAAAAGGCAAGGGAAGCGATTTCGCCTATCATCAACCTAATCGCGGCGGTTCCGGCGTTGGTATACGCGCCGTACATCGTGGCGATAGCGCCTACCTTTCGCTCCGCTTCCATTATCGTGATATTTATGGGGATTTTCTTTCCCACAATGATAAATATGGTGAGCAACGTACAAAATGTCGGGCAAAAACTGATTGACAGCGCAAGGTCGCTGAATTTAAGCGATTTCTCAATTCTCATAAAGGTTCTCTTGCCTGAATGCGCCATTCCTTTGCTTGGAAGCCTGCGAATCCGTATCGCTACCGCCTTTATGATATTGACGATGGCGGAGACCATTGGGGCCGATGCGGGGCTTGGATATTATGTAAAACGCTGGGTCGCGTGGTCTGACTACACCAAAACTTTCGCAGGAATTATTCTTATCGCTGTCGTTGTTACCGCGATAAACGCGCTTATCGGTCTGTTTGAAAGGAAGGCGCTAATATGGGTAAAATCGCCGAATTAAAGATAGCTTTCGCAAGCCGCGACGGTCAAACGATCACAGACCATTTCGGATTTGCGGATGAATACGTTGTGAATGGAGAAATACGCGAAGTAATCAGTCCGCGCAGGTCGGAAAACCCGCATACAGCTTTTGCGGGCATAGTTGATATTCTTGCCGACTGCGACGCGATAGTCGCCGTCAAATTCGGCGAAGCGGCGGTTAAATACCTTAAAAGCCGAGGCAAACGGGTTTTTCAGGCGACGGGGACTATTGATAACGCGCAAAAGGAGATCATGAGAAAATGGGGAATTTAGCCGGCAGCGCGCTTGAACTAATTGGCGGCACGCCGATAGTTAGATTAAACCGCGTCGCGCCGGAAGGCGCGGCGGAGGTTTACGTAAAGCTTGAGGCGTTCAACATCGGCGGTAGCGTAAAGGACAGAATCGCGCTGAATATGATTGAACAAGCGGAGCGGGAAGGAAAAATCAAGCCTGGCGATACGCTTTTGGAAGTGACAAGCGGAAATACGGGAATTGGCATTGCGCTTGTCGCCGCGGTGAAGGGCTACCGCGCGGTGATCGTCATGGGCGATAACGTAAGCGTGGAGCGGCGAAAGCTAATCAAAGCTTATGGCGCGGAACTGGTTATTGTGACAAGCGTCGGAGGGATTAAGCCCTCTTTCGATAAAGCCGCCGAATTAGTTGAAAAATACGGTTACTTTGAGATCAAGCAGTTTGAAAATCCCCATAATCCAGAAGCTCATACGCTGACGACCGGACCGGAAATTATTGAGGCTTTCGCGGGCGCGTCGCCGGACGCTTTTGTGTCAGGCGTAGGAACGGGCGGGACGATTACGGGCGCGGGAGCGTATTTGCGGGAGAGAAAGCCTGATATCGAGATTATCGCTGTGGAACCTGATGATTCGCCCGCGCTTTCCGGCGGCGAACCGGGGCCGCACAAAATTCAGGGCATTGGCGCGGGGATCATTCCTATCGTTTTGAATACGAATATCTATGACCGCGTTGTTCGAGTGACGAATGACCAAGCTTTTATCTTGGCGAAGGAATTGGCGGCGAAAGAAGGTTTGCTGTTGGGGATTTCATCAGCGGCCGCTATTTTTGCGGCGATTCAGACCGCCGAGCGGCTAGGCGCGGGGAAACGCGTTGTCGTTATCGCGCCGGACGCCGGGGAGCGCTATTTGTCAACGCCTCTATACCAATGTGATGAGTGAGGTGAGCGGGTAATATGTCGGAAATTACAGTGATCGAAACTACGGAACCGTGGCAAAGAGCGGGCGTGTACTATGTGCGGACGGAAGGAATGGTGAAGGGATTCAACATTCCGCTTGACGTGGAGTTCGAGGACGACGGCGAAAACCGTGAATACTCTCTTCTTCTGATCGATGGATTCCCAACCGCGACATGCAGGGTAAAAATCTTGGACGCTCAAACGGGTAAAATTGAGCGTGTCTGCGTATTGGAATCCCAGCGCGGAAAAGGCGTTGGAAAACGGCTTATTTTGGAAACCGAGCGGCGGCTGAAATCGCGGAACGTTAATAAAATTATCATTTTCAGCCGTGACGCGGCGGTCGGATTTTACGAGAAACTAGGCTACAAAGCGGATTGGACGAATACGAAAGACGGATTTTTCAAAGAAGTGCATACTGAAAAAATATTGGAGGATGGGAGTTATGCCATATGAAGCCTGGTTTAGAAGCGAAATAAGCGAAACGGGCGCATTCGTGCGTCAGAATAATCGATTTACCGTTCCATTCGGCGACAGCGAAGGAGATCTTCCCATTGAATCCGGGCGGTATAAAATAATCGTGTCATACGCATGCCCCTGGGCGCATAGGCAGTTAATCGTTCTTAATTTATTGGGATTGGATAAGCATATAAAAGTGGGCGTGGTTGACCCTATTCGCCCGGACAGCGAATTTTCCGACTGGGCGTTTACGCTTGATTTAGAAGGCGTTGACCCGGATTTGAAAATAAAACGTCTCAGCGAATTATACCTGAAAAGCGATCCGGGATACCAAGGGAGGTTTACCGTGCCGTCTGTCGTTGATCTGAAAACTGGAAAAATTGTGAACAACGATTATTTTAACCTTACCTATTATTGGGAACGGCAATGGAAAAAACTGCACAAGGAAGACGCGCCCGATCTTTTGCCTAAAGACTTACAAAATAAAATTGCCGCGCTTAACGATATTATTTTCAGTGACGTTAACAACGGCGTATACAAAGCGGGGTTCGCCAACTCGCAGGATGAGTATGAAAAAGCCTACGACGCCGTGTTCGCGCGCTTAGATGAATTTGAAAAACGGCTGGAAGGACAAAAATATTTGTTTGGCGACCGGTTGACTGATTCCGATGTGCGCCTTTACGTTACGCTCGCGAGGTTCGACGCGGCGTATTACAGTGTATTCCGCGTAAACCGAAACCGTTTGATTGACTATAAAAACCTTTGGCGGTACGCTCGCTCGCTTTACAATATCCCAAGTTTCGGGCAAACCACTCATTTTGACCATATCAAGAAACATTACTGCGTTTGCTGCGATCCGGGGAACTTACGCGCGCTGGTTCCTAAAGGGCCGGATTTATCAGTTTGGGGTGAACCTTATGAAAGTATCGCTTGAAACTGAATGTATGAGGAACATAGCGCCCTAAAGCCAGCGTTTACGCGTTTGGCGAAAAATATATCGTAAAAATCCGTTTAAAGCGAGATCTTAAAAAGGCTCTTAGACGAACGGTGTATCGCGCTGGGCGTTCAGCGCGATTTTACGCTAAAATTTTTGCGATACCGATCTAAATAGAAAGGCGGTCGGCGGTATGAACGATATAGAAGCGAAAACCGCGATGCATCCATGCTACAGCGGAAGTTGCAAAAACGGCAGAATACATCTGCCCGTAGCTCCGGCTTGCAATATATCCTGTAATTATTGCAACCGAAAATTTGACTGCGTCAACGAAAGTCGCCCCGGCGTAACAAGCGAAGTTCTTTCACCGCAGAAGGCGGCGGAAAAGTACATACGGGTGAAACAGGCGCTGCCGAATTTGCGGGTGGCGGGTATCGCGGGGCCGGGCGACGCGCTGGCGAATTTCGATAAAACCGAGGAAACCTTTCGCTTGATTCGTCAGGCCGACCCGGATGTGATATTTTGTCTTTCCACCAACGGACTATATTTGGAGCGGTATGCCGAACGGATAGCGGCTTTAGGCGTGACGCACGTAACCGTTACCATGAATGCGATAAATCCTGAAATCGGGGCGCGTATTTACAAAGAGGTGAATTACGACGGCGTTCGATATACAAGCGTTGACGGCGCGAAGCTGCTTCTTCAAAAGCAATTAGAGGGGCTTGCGAAATTGCGGGAGCTTGGTATTGTAGCGAAAATAAACACGGTTCTCATCAAAGGCGTGAATGATGGCGATATTGAAAACGTCGCTTCTATCGCGCGAACATACAGCGTGTATATTGGAAACGTCATGCAGCTAATCCCCGCGCCCGGCAGTTCGTTTGAGAATATGCCGCTTACCGCGAATTTTGAATTAAACGAAGCGCGTAAAAAGTGCGGCGCGTACTTAA
>JAISER010000105.1 GCA_031263985.1 Clostridiales bacterium
GGGTTCCTAAGGGACGAAGTCCCTTAGCGGGGGGCTTGGGGGACGGAGTCCCCCAAGGTCTTAAGTCACGCCTAGTTTGTTGACAGTAAATTCATAAATGAAATCGACGACGTTGATTAGCTTTGAAGCGGCCTGATACAACTGTTGGAACTTTACGAGATTCATCATTTCGTCGTTAACGTCAACGCCCGACACGCTTTTACGCAGGTTATCCGTTTCCACGACCACATCTCCATAATATTGGTCAAACCTGTCGGCCTGCCTTACTCCCGCGCCGAGTTCCGCCGCCACGCTTATAATGTAATCGGACAGTTTACCTTCATCGAAAAGCCCCTGAAAATTTTTAAGCTCCAGAAACTCAAGCGCTATCTGGTTCGCACTTTCGCCATCATCGCCCGAAGCCGCCGCTATAAGCGCCGGGTTCGCCATAAGCTCGTTATTCACGGTAAAATTCTCGCCAGTCATATCCAAATAGTCGCTGAAGTTGGCTCCCGCCGTAAAGAACATTTTGTTCAAACTCTCTCCATTGGCGTCAAATCCGTTCACATATCCCGTTACGCCGGGTATGGCGGCGCCATTTCTGTCAAGCCCCTCATTTACAGCCTTAGCGAAAACGCGCGTAAGTTCGTTTAGTTTATCGATATAATGCGCTATCCCTTTGTAGCTTGTCGTTTCGCCTGAAGTGACTGGTGAATTCGGCACAAGAGCGGGCATATGCGACGTGATTTGAAATTCGTAGCGATTTAAAGCCGGATTAAACGAACACGCGTCATACGTAAGCTCTACCGGCAAACCTAAAGCGTCATTTACGGTGATGGCGCCGCGTTTTCCGTCTCCGGCGCCAAAGCGCGCTATATCCAACCTGCCGTCGGCGTCAGCGTACACTACCAGCATGTTTCCGACGCTCTCCGCGTCGCTTACGGATCCGCGCATAAAATATTCGTTGTTGCCGTCCCTTACATCTATAAGCCCTTTCAACCGCCCTTTTAGCGTCGCGCTGTAAATGTCGAGCTTCGCGCCTGTTTCAAAATGAATGTCGTAAAGCTCCTCCGCGTCCCACGGATTGCGTCTGGCTCCCGAACCGGGATTTCGCGCAAGCGGCAGATCGCGCGCGACCGCGTAAAGCTGTCTCGAGAAGTCGCCCTTTACAAACTCGTCGCCGTTGATCGTAACCTCAAAATCTTTTGACGGCGTCTCATATGTTTCTATATTGACGTAAGACGAAAGCTCGTCCAAAAGCCTGTCGCGCTCGTCGCGCAGGTCATTGGCGTTCGAACCGTCCATCTCATAGCTTTTTATCCGCCCGTTTAGCGCGGCGATCCGCGCGCCTACGCCGCTTATGCGACGCGTAACCGCTGCGACTTCCGCGTTCACCTCACGCTGACGTTTTTTTAGTTCCCCGGCTGTCTGGTTTATGAACCTGGAGAGTCCGTTCGCCGCTTGCAGCAGGCTCGCGCGATAACTATCGTCACCCGCCGTCGTAGACAGATCCTGCATTGACTGAAAAAATTTATCGAACCCCGAAAGCGTCCCGCTGTCGGACATCTCGGCGAATATACCCTCAAAAACGCCCATATGAGCGCTTTTTACGCCATATTCGCCCATTACCGAACTGTCGCGCCAATACTTTAAATCCAAAAAACGGTCACGCATTCTATCTACGCCGTAGACCTCCGAACCAGTTCCGACCATGCCTCTGCCGTCATAATACGTGATCGGCCACGTAGCCCTTTCTTTCGGAATTTGACGCGAATATCCCGGCGCCGCGGCGTTCGCCACATTGTGGCTCGTAACCTCTAACCCTCCGCGGGCGGTAAAAAGACCCGAAGCCGCTACATTAAATTCAAAAAACGCGCTTCTCATAGCATATCACCTGAACATTCAATAATTTATCGGATAGAGGGCGCCCGCGCCGTCATCCATGCGACGCGCAACGTCATTAAAAGCGAATCTATCTAAAGAACCCGTTTATTATCGTCTCCATCATAGAGTCTATGATAGTTATAACCCGAGCTGACGCTATATAAGCGTGCTGATACTTTAACATCTTCGTCATTTCCTCGTCTAACGACGCGCCCGAAATTTCGACGCGCTTGTTGTTGATTTGCGTCGTGAGAACCTCCTGCACGTCCGAAAACTCGATATTCTCCTTTGTTTCCGACGCTATGTCCGTCACCAAGGCCCTATACGTCTCGTCCACGTTCAAAGCACCCTTCCATTCGTTCATAAGTCCCAAAACAAGCCTCGCGTCGTCCGCGTCGCCGGAAAGCGACAGAGCGATTTTACTGTACCCGGCCGTGTTTAAAAGCTCCGGATTCACCAATACATTGCCTATCGTATACAACGAGGCGCGGTCGCTCGCGTCAGGGACGACATACGCTCCGCTCGCGTCGAAACGCGGCGCGCGCTTTCTGACGAAAATCTCGTCGTAGCGGTCGCCGTTAAGACCATAAGGCGCGTCAGCCGACTTTTGGCCCGCTCCGTCATAAGGCGCCACGGCGTCGTTTATAGCGGTCATTATAGCGTTGCAAACGGCGTCGAACCGCTTTTGCGCCCTTGGCAAAATGGCGTAGTTCACGTCAAACGAGTCGTTCTCATATTTTCTATACGCTAGCGCCCAATCGTCGTAAACCGTCGCGTAACCGGAGTATAGCGCCGCGTATTGATCATACTCGCTTTTAAAATCGTTGAAATCAGAGGCAAAACCCGGCGGAATCACCGAAAACGCCGGTATGCCCGGCGGTTTTGGCGCGGCGTTTTTTTCGGCGTCCGCGCCGTGCGCGGCGAAATTACTCGAAAACCCGTTCCACGCCTGACGAAAAGCGTCGTATTTGATTCTATCGCGCGGATCCGCCCAGGCATAAAGCGCTGAGTCCGGCGGCGAAAACGTAAACGTGAAATTTATCTCCGGCGCAACGGGCTTCACCGGTTGCGTCGCGTAATGCGCGGGCGCGAATCCCCTGCTAGCCAAAAGTCCCTTGAGACGCCCTTTATCGCCGCCATCTATCGGCCCGTTCATGTTAAACAGCCGCGCGTAAGAGGAAGACGGCGCGTTTACAGGCAAAATTTCGTTTAACGGTCCGCCCGTAACGATCGGCTCCACGAAATAATACCCGTCCGCGCAATATTTAAGTCCAACGCAATTCCCGACGTTGTTTGATATAAGCGCGGCGCCCTCGCAAAAAACATCAACTTTTCCGTCGGCGTTCTCTTTACAGTTTATGCCTATATGCCCGCTCAGCCTGTCAAGCGCCGCGTCGCGTGAGTCACGGAAATCGTTCGCGTTTTCATCCGCGGCCTCCGCATCCATAATTAAAGAGTTATACTTAACCACATCGGCTAAAATGTCGTTTATCTCATCAACGCTGTCGCGGACCCTTCCGTCGATATTTCTTTGCGCTTCCAGGAAGCGCGACGCCACGTCATTCGCTCTATCGACAAATGTAACGGCGGCGGATATGAAATTCGCGCGCGTATCTACGCCCGGTTGGAATATGCTTAGCTCATTAAGCGCGTCCCACATGTCGTTGAATACAGTCTGCGCTTTATACGGACTTTGCAGTTCGCCCAGCGCATCCTCTATGTCGCGTCCCGTTCGCGCCATCACGTCATAAAGCTCGCCTCTGGCCGTCTCTTCGCGATAAACGGCGTCTATAAACGCGTCCCGAATACGTCGTATATGCGCTATGTCCGCGCCCAGCCCCTTTTGAAGCTTATTCTTACCGTTAATCCCTATCGTCTGCGAAAAAAGGTCTTTTTGCACGGCCCTTTGCCTGGAGTAGCCCTCCACATCAGAGTTGGCTATATTATGCCCCGTAACATGCAATCCCGTTTGCGCCGCTTTAATTCCGCTTTCCGCTATCGAAAAACCAGCCGCCACCGCCATAAGCGCCCGTCCTTTATATTTTATTTATTTTACCTTTTACCGTCTTATTGCGTGCAATCAAAAAAAACGGCGCCGTTTCTCTCTGACGCGCGCTCAAACGAGCGCGACGCATGCAGAGGTTCCGGCGCCCGCGTGCCATGAATCACGTTAAACATAAAGTCAATATACTCAATAGCGGCGTTTAAAAGCTCTCGATTCCGCTCGTTCTCCTTTTTCAGCGCGCTGACCGCTCGGACGACAATATCCCGCGTTCGCGAAAAAGCCCTTGCGGTCTCGCCGTCGGCGTTCTGTGAAATCCGCTCGATAGCGGCGTCCAAGGCAAGACCCTCCAATCCCAGTCGGTCGAACGCCAGCTCACGGTTCTTGTCAAGCGCGGCGGCCCGCGCGGCTAAAACGCTTTCGCGCTGCGTAACGGCGCGGAGCGACTCGCCGTCATTTTGAATGATCGCATCCCTTTTCTCATATGAAAGGCGAAGCAATTCCTCATAGTCGCGCGCGATCTCCGTCAACGCCGCGAGAGCTTGCTCATAGCTTGAGTTAATGGACATCCCGCGCCGCGCCGGCTATTATCTTATCGGCAACCATTTCCGCGCTAACGCCGTAAGAGCCCGCTTCAATTCTCCGCGCCACCGCGTTGACCATGTCCAGTCTTACATCCGGCGCGGCGTCTATCGCTTTTTTAGCGGCGTAAAACTCTTTCGCGCGCATCGACAACTCCGCCGTGTCGCGCGTCTCCTCCGCTCTGCTTATCCGCGGCGCCGCTGTAGTCCCGCTGTTCGCGCAAATGTCCAATACCCTGAAAATATTCGCGCCAACAATATTCAACGCGACCACTCCTCTCAAAATCATATATGTTCCTTCATAATTATTATCGGACGCTTAGGCTAAAAAGATTACACCATATTCTAAGAGCTTGTTCAAAATCTCCATTTCGCATCTTTTCGGCTTAAAGCGAGATCTTGAACAGGCTCTAAGAAACATCCGTTTCATGCCGTTCAATCGCCGACAGGCACAGCCCGTAAACCTTTTTCGAACCCGCCTTCAACAGAGCCTCCGCGCACGAGTCAAGCGTCGCCCCCGTTGTGTAAATGTCATCTATCAACAGCGCGCTTTCGCCGGAAATAGCGGCGCTGTCAACGACCAAAAACGCGCCAGCGACGTTTTTTCGCCGCTGTTCATAGCTTAAACCATATTGAGGACTCGTATTTTTTACGCGCGCGAGAGCTTTCGGCGCAAACGGCGCGTCCATAAGAGACGCCAAGTTTTTGGCCAGCAGCTCCGCCTGATTATATCCCCGCTCACGCAGCTTTTTCTTATGCATAGGCGTGGGAATGATGACCGCTTTATCCACCGGACAGGCGTCCGTCGGACAAGCGTCCGTGAACTTTTCAGCCATAAACGCCGCGAACGCCCGGGCGTAATCCGCGCGTCCATTAAATTTAAAACGGCGCACGGCGTCCCTCGCAATACCTTTATATTCAAACACAGCCGAAACTTTTGCGATTTTATCAGTTTTCACGGATCTGTCCAAGAATATGAAGCTCTTTAACGCGTCGTTATTATACGCGTCTTTTCCACATTTTACGCATACATATTTTTCTATCAATTCCATTTTATCTGTATCCGAACGCCTTAGGCCGGCGTCAGCTTTCACGCCTATCGGCAAAATATCGTCGCATAATAAACAACGGTCGGGATAGACAAACCTTAACAATCGCTCAAACATACGCATCGCTCCAATTCGTAACCCCGCGGCGCCCTTTACGCGGATGAAACTCACCTTTATTCATTCCTCGCCGGCGAACAGTTCGCACATTTTAACGAGCCTTCTCCCCAACGCGGAATACCTGTAAGACTCACGCGCGTTATCCACCATATCGCGCAACGCGTTCGCGGACCCGACCATTACGACAAGTTTTTTCGCCCTCGTCACGCCCGTATAAAGCAGATTACGGTTCATAAGCGCGGGCGCGCCCCCGAATATGGGAATAACGACAACGTCGTACTCACTGCCTTGCGATTTATGTATAGTTATCGCGTAAGCCAGTTCAAGCTCGTCCAATCGCGCGTCATCGTATTCCATCACGCGTCCGTCGTCAAAAAAAACCGTTATTTTGTCGTCGTCAATATCCTTTATCACGCCCATATCGCCGTTAAACGCGCCCATGCCTTCCGTTTCGCCTGAACGCCAGACGGCGTCATAGTTGTTTTTCGTTTGCATGACTTTGTCGCCTTCGCGAAAGATGTGCATCTTTAACTCACGCTCACGCCTGTCTTTAGAACGCGGGTTAAGCCTGTCCTGTAACGCGCGATTCAGTTCTAAAACGCCAAGCGGCGATTTCTTCATAGGCGTCAAAACCTGTATGTTTCTCATGGGATCGCAACGCGCGAAACGCGGCAAACGCGAAGACACAAGGTCAAGCGTCGCGTCAGCGGCGGCGCTGACCGTCGCGGCGTTTACGAAAAAAAAGTCCTTGTCCCTGTCGTTTAAAATGGGATATTGCACATGGTTGATCCTGTGCGCGTTCATCACAATGGCGCTTTCGCGCGCCTGGCGAAAGACCTCGTTAAGCTGCGCGACAGGCAGTTTTCCGCTTTTAATCATGTCTTTAAGCACATTGCCCGGCCCGACGGACGGCAATTGATCCACGTCGCCGACGAACACGACCCTCGTCCCAGGGGCTATGGCCGAAACAAGGCTGTTCATCAGCAGTATGTCCACCATAGAACTTTCGTCTATTATTATTACGTCGGACTCTATAGGGTTATCCTTATTACGCGCGAAAGATTGCGTGAACGCGTTATCGCCGACTCTTTTGATTTCCAGAAGCCTGTGGATGGTTTTCGCCTCGCGGCCGGTCGTTTCGAACGCGCGTTTCGCCGCGCGCCCCGTCGGCGCCGCTAGTTCTATAGTCATCCCCTCGCGTTCGAACATCGTTATTATCGTGTTTATAATAGTCGTCTTGCCCGTCCCCGGCCCGCCCGTTATAATAAGCGCGCCGCAAGTCATGGCCGCGTTGACCGCCTGCTTTTGACATTCGGAAAGACCGTCGTCTTCGGGCGAACCGCCTGTCCAATCGCGCTTCACGTTAAGCTCAGCGATACGTTTCGCCACATTGTTTTCCGCGTAATAAAACGCGTTCAGATAAATCGCTGGCTCTCCCTCCAGGTCCTCCCGCCATAGCTCCCTGTCTATAAGCATAGACGCGATCCCGTTTTCAGCGCATTGAACCGGAAGCCTCAACAGTTCCGAAGCGCGGGAGATTAAAACGGAGCGCGGCAAATACACATGTCCGTCGGAAGCGGCTTTGTTAAGCGAGTGCCTTAACGCGGCGCGCACGCGTTTTGGAGAATCTGGGGACGCGCCCGCCCTAAGCGCTATATCATCAGCCAGCTTGAACCCGACCCCAAATATATCGTCCGCCAACGCGTAAGGATCTTCCGTAATTTTATCGATAGTATTCTCTTTATATCTTTTGTATATCTTTAAAGCGTAATTATTGGAAACGCCTAGTTTTTGTAAAAAAATAACGGCTTCACGCATATACGACTGTTCATGAAACTCGGCGGATATGGTAAGAGCGCGTTCAAGGCTAATGCCTTTTATTTGCGTAAGACGTTCCGGATGGTTGGCCATTATATCAAACGTTTCCTTGCCGAAAAGACTTACTATCTTCGCGGCGGTTCGTTCTCTTACGCCTTTAATTACGCCCGAAGCTAAATATTGGCGCATGCCCGTCTCCGTCTCCGGCAGGGTTTTTTTGTAAGAAATTACGTTAAGCTGCTTACCGTAAGTCGGATGCGTCACGTAAGCGCCTGTAATCTTTACGTTTTCACCCGCTGAAATCGCCGGCACAAAGCCTGTGCATACTATGCCGTCGGCCCCGGAACTGGGGGAAATTTCAAAAACGACATAACCGTTCTCAGCGTTGTTATACACTACGCGTTCAACTATCCCATCCACGGACACTTCGCTTTTCGCCGACGGCGCCATCACATATACTCTTCTTTCTTCGCCGATATGGCGACAAACGCCGACGCCAGCTCTTCGCCGTGCCGCGCCAGAATATCTTTGAGCGTTTCATCAAACCCCGCGCCGCTTTCTTCGCACTTAAACGACACGCGCCACATGGGGTTATAATTGTCGCAAACCTCACGAAACTCAAACGCGCTATCCCACGCTTCGTCATCATAATAATCGTACAGAGCGTCAAACTGCCAGTCCTCCACATCACAGCCAACGCAAAGGAACGCATGCGCGTAAAACCCGTCATCCCCGCGCGTGACGTAAAGCCTTTCCAGAAATTCCGCGTTTTCATGAATATTCGATAAAAACAACTCTTTTTCCAAAAAACCCGTCTCTTCGTTTCTCAACATCACGACTACGACGCTCTCTTCCATAATTAGCCGTCTCCCTCTAAACTATAGACCTGTCCTGGAACCTGACTTCGACGGATTCACGAGCGGATTTTTCGCAAGGCAATGATTTCGCTGAGGCCGCATTGTTGAACATCCGCCACGCAGACGTCGGAGCCAGGTTTCAGGACAGGTCTTATATATAAAACTTCACCTTGTTAAGCGCGTATTCGGCATATTCGTTCTTTTCGTCAATGGCGGCCGCTACAGTGAAAAATGTTCTGGCTTTTTCGTATTGGCCGCGGTTAAACATATTCGCGCCAAAGTTATACGCTATAATGGAGCGATTCTTTTTAAGCCATAACCGCGACAAGATGGAAGCGAGGCTCAACGCGCTTAGCGTGGAGCAAATTATGTTAAAAACGACGTTCTTTACGAAAAAACATATGATTATTCCGACAAGCGCGTATATCGCCGGAATGAAGCTGACTTCCATTTTAGTAATAGGCAGCTTGTATTGCGGCAGATCCTTAGGTAATTCAAACATGTAAATCTTAGAGCGCAATTCATCGTAATTTTTCGGCCGCGGTTTTGGCTCCGGCGTCTTAACTCCTTTTTTCAGAGTCTGTAGCTGCGAGATCTTATCATCTACGATTTTGAACAGGATATGGATCTTAGTCCTCATTTTTTTGCCGCGCGAAGACATCACCTTTTTAGAAATATTAAGCAAATAATACACGTCGTCTTCATAGCTGTCTATAGGCGATATTACTATAACGTTGTTCGCGCGGTTGTACAGGATGTCAGTGCTCATAATATATCCGTCAAGATCGGTGATGTTCATCGTCTTCGACGACACCGTTCTTTCATCAAGCGGTATATTAAAACGCACGAACCACATCGTTTTGTTAAAATCGTTCGGCGAATCCACCTTTATCTTTTTTTTAAGGCTCGGTATGTTCGTGGCGAGTCTTATTTTTTTTACAGCCATATTACATCACTTCTGTCTGCTCAATCTTCCCGGCTTTTTCGGCCCGGTTAATCAAAAAGCCAAAAACGGCCCCGCATAAACCGCCGACAACATGCGCCGCGACAGCCACGTTTTCCGACGACGCAAAAAATGACCTTCCCACATACAACGCGAAAATCATAACAAAAGTAAGCGGCAGCCTCCCGGCTTTTACGTTTACGAACGAGGATAAAACTATAAGAGTAAACGCCGCGCCGCTCGCGCCGCGCAACGATACGCCAGGAAAAAACGCCATATACAGTATGCCCGTTGTCACCGCCGTTATAAGCAGCATGACCAAAATTCGCCATGAACCGTACTTTTCTTCCAGCATCGGACCTATAAGCAGTATTATCATAAAATTTCCGACATAATGCTCAATATCGGCATGTCCCAATATATGCGCGAACGCTCTTAAATATGTAAAGGCATCGCTCAACGGCGCCCTATAAACCGAAAACAAAAGCGCGTCCGACGCTCCGTCGGTAAAAACGCCAGCCAAAAGCGCCGCCATCGAAAGCAACGTAAACGTTAATATTACCGGCGCGTTGTAATGTATCCTTCTATAAATAGGCATTCGCCCACTACCTCTCCGCGCGACAAACTCCATCTCAGGCGCTTAACATAGACTATGCGCTAAGGCTCTATCGGAAAATAACCCGCGCGGGTTATTTTCCGATAGAGCCTT
>JAISER010000086.1 GCA_031263985.1 Clostridiales bacterium
CTGAAACAGCGCCTCAATTTTATACCGATCTTTTTCCGTAAGCTGTTTCCATTTCTTTGTCTTTGCGTTACTCTGTACTTGACTCATCGCGGTTCCTCCAGTCACGTTGTTGTCTCCAATTTCATTGTAACTGGTTTGGATCCCCGATGGGTCTTTTTTTATGGGCCTGGGCAATTCATTTTACAACTTGCCTTTTTTTCGCCAAACGATATCAATGTCGGATCAGCCGATATCGCCTCTCCGCGCATCGCGGCGGTTCTCTCGCGAAATTAAATCTTTCCGCCGTCATTTATTATTAATTTCACCGCGCCGCATAATCATTTTACAAATAAACGTTCGCCGAAAAGACCATAATATATTAAATGACTATCCAGACAAGTCATAAAGACCTTGGGACTCCGCCCCAAACCTCGCCGGGGTCTTCGACCCCGGACCCCACGCCGCGCATTTGCGCGGCTTTATGAAACGATTGGATAGTCATAATATATTATGATCTCTTATCATCTCAAAGGTTTTTTTGAAATTAAGACTCGTCAAACAATATCTTGATGTTTTTCACTTGCCCTTTCGCCGTCAGGCCGCGTTATCGTCGGTCGCCATGCCGCCCCAGGTATGTCTCCCTCCTCCGCCTTGCCTGACTACGAAATCGCGGCGTGAAATTCCATCAATTTATCATTTGACGGATCCTAATAACGAAACCGAGAGCGAAAATTAAATCATCGCTGAACGAAACGCGTCGCGCCGCATCTAAAATATGGCGCTTCCCCGTTTATCCAGCGCCTACAAGAGGGTGAAAAAATATTATGAAACCTTTGACAGCAATATCCTTTATAACCGTTTTCTCGATTTGCGCCGCGTGCGGCTCTCCCGGAACGCCGGCTGGCGACCAGTCCGTTGAATCTTCGGACGACGAGCGATCCGTCAGCGAACAAAACTCAAGCGACCTGGCATCTGACGGCGCCGTAACGGACGGCGACGAACATCCCGAATTCGCGATCTCTGATAAATTAAGCGATAACCTATCAGCCGTAACGAACGCTTATATTGACGACATGTCTATGAGCGACGAAGAGTACTTAAAACAGGCGGAAATCATCAAAAGCGAATGCCTTAACAATGTGGAGACGATTACCGTCATGAATGAGATAGATACCCTGGTCGCCCAATCGATCAACGACAAAATGAAAAAGTATATCGACGCCGTTTTCAAATCAACGGCCGATATAGCGAGCACCTTAAAAGAAGTCGAACAAAATGAAATGAGCCGCGAAAATTTTCAAACCGATGTCGCCGCCCCTGCGCTTGAGTCCGTCAAGAATAGCCGATTCATGGTCAAAAAGATGCAGGACGACTACTCTTATCTGTTTGGGGAATATAACTATCTGTTTAACCTAACAGGCGATTATGAGACGAATATAAACGCGTTGATTGAACGCGCCTCGAAGTAAAAACCGTACGCTTAAAAGTCTGTTCAATATCTCGCTTTCGGCGGATTTCCGCGCTCACTTTTTTACCAGACGCGAACGCCGCGCATTCTAATGCTGGACTCGGTCTGAAACATAACCATCCGAACGGTCTTTTTCATGCCCAGTTCGGCTATGTTTCAGACTGAGTTCAGTATAAAGAATATACGCGATGAGCGCTGGCGAAGCGGAGATTTTAAACAGGCTCTAAGCGCCTTATCTTTAGTTATGTTTCTTTAACTGTATTTTTCCGGATGCCACGTTTTTAACCTTTCCCTGATTTCCTTTTCGGCGCCGTTTCCATCGGGGTCATAGTATACTCTGTCGGCCAGCTCGTCAGGCAGATATTGCTGTTTCACAAACGCGCCCGGAAAATCATGGGCATACAAATATCCTACGCCGCGTCCAAGATCCTTCGCGCCTGAATAATGAGCGTCCTTCAAATGAGACGGAACGCCTGAAACGCGTTTTTCCGCCACGTCGCGCCAAGCGGATGTAACGCTCATGACAGAGGCGGCGCTTTTCGGCGCGCACGCGACATAGACCGCCGCCTGAGACAATATTATTTTACATTCAGGCATACCGATGAAATCCGTCGCGTACGCGGCCGCCGCGGCGACTTGCAACGCTTTCGGGTCGGCGTTGCCCACGTCTTCAGAAGCGCAAATGACTATCCTTCGCGCTATAAATTTCGGATCTTCGCCGAAATAAAGCATCTTGGCGAGATAGTACGCGGCGGCGTTAGGATCTGAGCCGCGCATGCTTTTTATAAACGCTGAAGTGGAGTCATAATGATTGTCGCCGTCTTTATCGTAGTTTATCGCGCGCTTTTGTATACATTGCTCAGCGACGGAAAGATCTATGGCTATTACGCCGCGTTTGTCCGGGTCTGTGGTAATGGCGGCTAGCTCAAGCCCGTTCAGCGCGGCGCGCGCGTCGCCGTTGGCCATATCGGCCAAAAACTCGAGCGCGTCTTCGGCGACTTCCAGATTCAGCGCCCCAAGCCCGATTTCATTGTCGCTGACGGCGCGTTTTATAATTTCTTTGACGTCTTCGCAAGACAGACCTTTAAGTTCAAAGATGATTGAACGCGACGCGAGCGCCTTATTTACTTCAAAATACGGATTTTCGGTCGTCGCGCCTATAAGTGTCAGAGTGCCGTCCTCTACATGAGGCAGAAGAGCGTCTTGCTGACTTTTGTTAAAGCGATGTATCTCGTCTATAAAAAGAATGGTTCTTTTGCCGGAAGAACCTAACGCGAATTTCGCGTCGTCCACAACGGCTTTTATATCTTTCACGCCGGACGCGGTGGCGTTAAGCTGAGTGAAAAAGCTCTTAGTCGTGTTGGCGATTATCTTGGCCAGCGTCGTCTTACCGGAACCCGGCGGCCCGTAAAGCAAAATATTAGAAAGCCGGTCAGCTATTATAGCTCTGTACAAAAGAGCGCCTTTGCCGACTATATGCTTTTGGCCAACGAAATCATCAAGCGTTTTCGGTCTCATTCGCGACGCGAGCGGAGCCTCTTTCTTCATATTCTTCTCTCGTTGATAATCGAATAAATCCACAGCAAACACCTCGTTGAACTATAGACCTGTCCTGAAACCTGACTCCGGCGTCCGCGCGGCGAAGTCAATTTACAGGACAGGTCTTATATTTAAACATCGAATGGCGCTTGTTGTCAAGCCGCTGAACCGCCCGCGGTCTTCCCACAAAAAAATGATGTCTTGAAGTGATCCGGCATAAAAAAAGTTACAGCTAATCTTTCCGCGAAGTAATTAAGTCAGAGACTGTTCAAGGTCCCGCTTTTAGCGGATTTTTTTGTGATGAGTTTTCGCCAAACGCGGAAGCGTGAACGCCGCGTATATACGCAACGACCGCTGACAAAGCGTGGCGGAAAATAGACACGTCCCAGAACCGCTTCGACGGATTCACGATCGGACGCCGAAGTCAGGTTTCGGGACAGGTCTAATAAGCCGAAAAGACGCGAAATGGAGATCTTAAACAGGCTCTAAGGCAATATGATCGCTTTCGTCATTCGTTCACCCTTTTAATGTTCGCGCCAAGTTTTTTGAGCTTTTCCTCAAAGTCACAGTAACCTCTGTCAACATGGAAGATATCGCCTATTTCCGTCTCGCCCTCCGCGCGAAGACCCGATAATATTAGCGCGGCGCCGGCGCGCAAATCAGTCGCTTTGACTTTGCAGCCGGTCAGTTTTCTGACGCCTTCTATTATCGCCGAATGACTCTCTATTTTTATGTCCGCGCCCATTCGTCTTAGCTCGCCGACATGCATGAAGCGGTTTTCAAACACCGTTTCCGTGACAACGCTTGTTCCTTCAGAAAGACAGAGCAAGCTCATAAACTGCGCCTGCAAGTCGGTCGGAAACCCAGGATATGGCATTGTTTTTATATCTACGCCTTTGATGGAATGCGATTCGACGCAACGCGCCCGCGCGCCGTTTTCGGTCTGTTCAACGCGCGCGATATTCGTTTCGTTCAATTTCGCGACTATCGGTTTCAAATGATCCCATACTACGTTTTCGATCTCTATGTCGCCTTTCGTCATTACGGAAGCTATCATGAACGTACCCGCCTCTATACGATCGGGTATTATAGTATGTTCGCATCCGTCCAATCGTTCGACGCCTTTTACGCGCACGCCGCCTGTTCCCGCTCCGCGAACGTCCGCCCCCATCGCGTTTAAAAAATTCGCTAAATCCACTATTTCAGGCTCTACCGCGCAGTTTTCAATTACAGTGACGCCGTCGGCCAGCGAAGCCGCCATAATGATATTTTCCGTCGCGCCGACGCTTGGGAAGTCAAGATATATTCGTCCGCCCTTCAAACCGTTCTTCGCCGTAAGCGTGATAGAGCCGTGTTCCTGCTCGATCCGCGCGCCAAGCGCCGTAAAACCTTTCAGATGCAGTTCAACCGGGCGCGAACCTATGGCGCAGCCGCCCGGAAGCGGCGCTTTTACCACGCCTTTGCGCGCCAAAAGCGCGCCGGCTATCAAAAAAGAGGCGCGCATCTTGCTAGCCAGCTCGTAAGGTATCTCTTCGTCGGAGATATCGTCCGCCGTCACGCTGAACCAACCGTTTTCCGCGTCGCGTTTAGTTCGCGCGCCCAATGCGTTTAATATTTCCTCCATAACGCGCACATCGCTTAACGCGGGCGCGTCTTTCACAACGCAAGTCTGTCGCGTAAGCAGCGTAGCGGCCAATATCGGCAAAACGGCGTTCTTAGAGCCGCCTATCCTCACTGTGCCGGAAAGCGGCTGACTTTTGGCGACTACGAACTTTTCCAAACGAGCGCCCCCCTTGTTTATGTAATTTCGCTATCATTATGCCCAATACGCTCGTTTTTAAATCTTAGCCTAAGAAAATATTTCCATAACCGCGGCCTAAAACCTCCGGCTTTCACTTGTGAGCTTAAAGCGGGACGTTGACACAGGGCGAACGCTCCCAAATTTTGCATTTACTTTACATAGAAAAAATAGTATAATATAGCTATAAGGATAGGTATCGCGTTTTCATCATTTTTCACAATAACCGCGCCGCATCGCGAAAAAGCGTCTGACGGCGTTATATTTATTCTAAAGCGTTCGTAGAAGCGTCATTTTTGCGCCAAGGCTTCGGAAGCGAACATGATCTAAGCCAAAAATTCAAAGCGTTCGCGGATATCTGAAAGAACCGCGAACGCGTTCACTTTTTTTTGAGGGAATATAGGAGTTTTATTATAGAAGACAGCGCTGTAAATGGGTAAACCGCTCGGTTTATCTCGGTTCCTCAAGCTTTATACAAGCTTGAGGGCGATAAAAATGCGGACAAGGAATGAATGACGCATGGATTTAATGGAAATGCTAAACCCGATGCAAAAAAAAGCCGTCTCTCATACGGAAGGGCCGGCGCTGGTGATAGCGGGAGCGGGTTCGGGCAAAACAAACGTTTTGACACGGCGCGTCGCTTATTTAATTTCGCTGAAAAAGCCGTCCTTCAACATTCTCGCCATAACGTTCACAAACAAAGCGGCTAAGGAGATGCGCGGCAGAATCGATGAGCTTATCGGAAACAACGACGTTTGGGTCAGCACGTTTCATTCTCTTTGCGTCAGAATACTGCGTCGTCATATCAGTGAAATAGGTTTTGACAACAGCTTCACGATATACGACGCCGATGACTCGCTGCGGCTTATCAAACAATGCCTTAAAGACCTGGATGTGAACGAAAAGCAGTTTCCGCCGAAAAGCGCGGCGTATGCCATAGGCGCTTGGAAAGACGCTTTAATCCCTCCAGAGTTGGCAAGTTCCGAATTCGCCGGAGATTACCGTCAAAAACAGTTCGCGGACACGTATGAGCTGTATCAGCGGAAGCTTCGGCTAAATAACGCGCTTGATTTTGACGACCTTATTTTCAAAACGATAGATTTGTTCCGCGCGAGTCCCGCTACGCTTCAAAAATATCGCGACCGTTTTCGCTACATATTGGTGGACGAATATCAAGACACAAACGCGGCGCAATATCACGTCGTAAACCTTTTGGCGGGCGAAACGGCCAATCTGTTTGTCGTGGGCGACGATGACCAAAGCATTTACGGGTGGCGCGGCGCCGATATACGTAATATTTTGGATTTTCAAAAAGACTATGAAAACGCCGAGATGATTAAGCTTGAACAAAATTACCGTTCGACGCAGATGATACTTGACGCTGCGAACGCCGTAATTAAAAACAATAAAAGACGGCGTCCGAAACTGCTTTGGACGCATAAGCCGGGCGGTTCGCCCATATGCTATTTTAGAGCTGAGAACGAGCGCGATGAAGCGGCGTTTGTAGCGCGAACCATATTAAGCGGCGTTAAAGACGAAGGGAAGAATTTTTCCGACTTCGCCGCGCTGTATAGAAACAACGCGCAGTCACGCGCGATAGAGGACGCGTTTATGACGCGTAGCGTGCCGTATAGGATATACGGAGGCGTGCGATTCTATGAACGCGCCGAAATTAAAGACGTGATAGCCTACTTACGCGTCGTGAACAACCCGCGCGACAGCGTGTCGCTCGCAAGGATAATAAACGCGCCGCGCCGCGGCGTAGGCGACGCCACGATCGACCGTCTTTCGCTTTACGCCGCGCGAAACGACGTTCCTTTATATGAGGCGTTTGAAAACCTGGACGATGTGGAAGGACTTGGCGCGCGGGCGGCGAAATTGGTTAAATTTAAAACCCTTATGGACTCGTTCATCACACTGGCCAAAAGCGGGTCCGTGACCGAAGTGATGGAAGCGATAATCGACCAAACCGGTTATAAGCGGGAGCTTTTGGCCGAAAATACGCCGGAATCGCTTAGCCGCGCCGAAAATATAGACGAGTTTTTTTCAAAGGCGGCGGATTTTGAAAATACGTCCGGCGACAAAAGCCTTTCTTCTTTTCTGGAAGAATTGTCGCTTATCGCCGATATAGACGGGTATGAAAGGGATGCAAACGTTGTGTCGTTGATGACCCTCCACAGCTCCAAAGGCCTGGAGTTTCCGCGCGTGTTTCTTGTAGGTTTGGAAGAGGGGCTTTTCCCAAGCTACAGAAGCGTCGTATCGGACGACATAAACAGCGTGGAGGAAGAGCGGCGTCTATGCTATGTGGGCATTACGCGCGCGAGGGAACAATTGTTCATATCCTCCGCCTTTTCACGGCGTCAGCATGGACAAGTGGCGTTCAATTCCCCAAGCAGATTTTTAAAAGAGATACCGGAGGGACTTATACAAAAAATGGATAATGCAAACAATTTCGAAAACTCCGAACCTAGCGATGTTGATGAAAAAAAGACAAGCCGCACGGGCATTTCGCAATACGCCGAAATCAATAAAGTGCGCAACTCCATAGATATCAGCTTTGGAGGCAAAAATTACGCGTCAGCTATCCCCGCGCCCAATCAAAAACCGGATTTCGCGGTTGGCGACAGCGTGCGCTTGATGAAATACGGCGTCGGGACCGTTAAGAACATCGCCGCCGCCGGAGCCGATTACGAGGTTACCGTGGAGTTCGACGGCCTAGGCGAGAAAAAATTTATGTCGGGTCTTTCTAAGATTAAAAAAATCGCCAAATGAGCGAGTCGAGAAGGCCGACGTCGTTCAGACCGGCCCTTTAAAAAACTTTTTGGCGGATTTGCGCGAAAACGCGTGTTGACAACGTTCCGATCTGAATGATAAGATTATATCAGACGACATAAGTCGTATTTTTCGCTGAATCGCGTTTGTCGCGGGTTTGACGCTAAACGCGATTTTTTAATTATCGTTAAAAACTACGCTGTCAGAGCCTGTTCAAGATCCCCATTTCGCGTCTTTTCGGCTTATTAGACCTGTCCCGGAATCTGACTCCGGGCGGATTTTCCACAACGCGGCTTTTTCACTTTTTCGTTTGGCGAAAAATCATCACAAAAAAATCCGCTAAAAAAGAGATCTTGAACAGGCTCTTAGCAATGCTGAACTGAGTCTAAAACATAACCAACCAGGCGAGGCTTGGCGACAAAACCCGGCGTTAAAAAACCGTTCGGCTGGCTATGGTTTAAACTACGTTCAGTATAAAGCGGCGCTTTTGGGAAGAGCTTTTCTGGACGCGAGAAATAACATCGCGCGGATAAAGCGAATATAATGCTTGGAGGTGCATGAAAATGAAAGCGGTAAACGTCGCTGTCGTTGGCGTTACAGGCATGGTTGGCCGTATGTTTTTGAAAGTGCTGGAGGAACGTGATTTTCCCGTCGATAAATTTTACGCCTTCGCGTCATCGCGTTCCGCGGGCGGCGAGATAGAGTTCAAAGGAAAGAAGCGCGTCGTGATCGAGCTGACCGAAAGCTCGTTCGACGGGCAAGGCATAGACATCGCTTTGTTCTCCGCCGGCGGCGCCGTAAGCGGTCGCTTCGCGCCGTTCGCGGCGAAAAGCGGTTGCGTGGTGATCGACAACAGCTCGCATTGGCGCATGAACGACGACGTGCCTCTTGTAGTTCCGGAAGTAAACCCTGAAGACGCGTTTTTGAACAAGGGCATCATAGCGAACCCGAATTGCTCCACCATACAGGCGGTCGTGGCGCTGAAACCGCTTCACGACGCGTACAAGATAAAGCGCGTCGTTTACTCGACTTACCAAGCTGTTTCCGGCGCGGGCATGGGCGGCCTGACGGATTTGACGGAAGGACTCAAGGGCGCCCCGCCGAAAAAATTTCCGCGCCCGATAGCGGGCAATTGTCTGCCGCATATAGACGTTTTCACTGAAAGCGGCTATACTAAGGAAGAGATTAAAATGATCGAGGAAACGCGCAAGATTTTGCATGAACCTGCGCTTCGGGTCACGGCCACCGCCGTAAGGACGCCAGTCATCACAGGTCATAGCGAATCTATAAACGTGGAGTTTGAAAAGCCGTTTGAACTGGAGAAGGTCATTGAAACGCTGAAGTCGGCGCCGGGCGTCGTCGTGAAATCGAAATCGGACGAGTATCCCACGCCGCTTGAAATCGCCGGCTCCGACGAGGTATATGTCGGCAGGATACGCCGTGACGAAAGCGTTGAAAACGGCGTGAATCTTTGGGTTGTCGCGGACAACTTGCGAAAGGGAGCCGCCACGAACGCCGTTCAGATAGCTCAGTCGTTACTTGCGCGCTAGGTTTTTAAGGTGGGGGGATATTTATGTCAATATTCATCGGATGCGGCGTCGCCGCCGCCACGCCGTTTGACAACGAAGGAAAAGTCAACTATAACGAGTATGAAAAATTTATAGACTATTTGATAAAAAACGGAGCGGACGCCATAATATCTTGCGGAACTACGGGCGAATCGGCTACGCTTGAAGGCGCCGAGGATATGGACGTAATAAGATGCGCCGTAACCGCCGCTTCCGGACGCGTTCCCGTAATCGCGGGAACGGGTAGCAACAACACCGAGTTCGGCGTACGCATGACGCGCGACGCGCGAAAAACCGGCGCTGACGCGTGTCTTATCGTTACGCCGTACTATAATAAGACTACGCAAAGAGGGCTTGTAAGGCATTTTACGACGCTCGCTTCCGCGACCGAACTGCCGGTCATACTGTATAACGTGCCGTCGCGCACCGGGCTTAATATAGCGCCATCCACGGCGCGCGAACTGTCTAAGGTCGATAATATCGTCGCGCTGAAAGAGGCTAGCGGCGATATCTCGCAAATAGCCGAGGTAGCGGAGTTATGCGGCGACGCTTTGGACATCTATTCCGGCAACGATGACCAGATCATCCCTATTCTGTCGCTTGGCGGCAAGGGCGTAATATCCGTTTTGGCGAATGTGGCGCCGCGCCGCGCGCACGACATATGCGCGAAATTTTTCGCCGGCGACGCGGCCGGCGGTCTTAAAGAGCAGCTCGCCGCGCTGGACCTTGTGCGCGCGCTGTTTTGCGAGACTAGCCCCATACCGGTCAAAGAAGCGCTTAATACGCTGGGCTGGAATTTTGGAAAATGCCGTATGCCTTTAATCGATATGGAAGATAAAAACCGCGAAAGACTTGTCAAGGCTATGGAAAACTATGGGCTTTTGCCGAAAAGCGAAGGATAAAAACGATGTTTAAAATGATATTAAACGGATATTTGGGCGTTATGGGCGGCGTAATACGCGCCATTCAGACCGGCGAGCATGAGATTGTCGCCGGGGCGGACGTTATGCCGCCCGGTTCAGCTATGCCGTTTCCCACATACGTGAATATATCCGACTGCGATATGCCGGCCGACGTTATATTGGACTTTTCGACGGCGTCGGCTGTGCCGAATGTGTTGCGCTACGCCGAAAAGAGACGCGTGCCTGTCGTGATTTGCACGACGGGGCTTTCGGACGCGACTGTAGAACAGTTGAACGAATGCGCGAAAAGCGTGGCGGTTTTTCATTCCGCTAACATGTCGCTGGGTATAAACCTGCTTGCGTCGGTCGTACGAAAGGCCGCGCTCGCGCTGTCCGGGTTCGACGTCGAAATCGTGGAAAAGCATCATAACAAAAAAATCGACGCGCCCAGCGGAACAGCTATGTTACTCGCGGAATCCATAAATGACGCGCTGGATGAAAAACTGTCTTACGTTTACGACCGCACCGCGTCACGCGAAAGACGGGGCGAAAATCAAATAGGCATACACTCCGTGCGCTGCGGTTCCGTCGTGGGCGAGCATACGGTCATCTTCGCCGGAGCGAATGAAGTCCTGGAGTTTACTCATATCGCTCAGTCGAAAGAAGTGTTCGCGCGTGGCGCTCTGCGCGCCGCCAAATACGTCAAAGACAAGCCTCCCGGCTTATACGCCATGCGCGACATAATAGAAGAGCTATAAATTATAATGACTATCCAAACAAGTCATAAAGACCTTGGGACTCCGCCCCAAACCCCGCCGGGGTCTTCGACCCCGGACCCCGCGCCGCGCATTTGCGCGGCTTCATGAAGCGATTGAATAGTCATATAAATTATAGAATAGCTGTAGATCGACATGTGATATATACGGAGCTTTTAAGAAGAAAAACTTACCTCAAAGGAATAAGCTTTCTCACCTTTAACTTTTAACTGGACAATTTATCGAAACCGGCGAATTCGGCCGGTTTTTTCTTGCTATTTTCCCGCGCTGACAGTATAGTTAATACTTAACTCAATCTAAGCGCCATAATCATCCGAACGGTCTTTTTCACGCCGGACTTTTGTCGCGAAGACTCGCCGAACCCCGTTGGTTCGCCCGCGTTCCGCGCCTGGCCCAACGCGAAAAATCCGCTCGTGAATCCGTCGAAATCAGGTTCCGTGGCAGGTCTAGTATAACAAAATACGGCGCCGAAAATACGCGAAACGGAACTTTTGAACAGGTTTTTATGGACCGGTGCGAGCCGTCCGTTTAACGATTGGTCGCGATTGGAGAATAATTATGAAGGATAGATATACGTTCGAGGAATTTTGCGGCATAATAGACCAGCTTTTAGGAGAAAACGGATGTCCGTGGGATAAAGAGCAAACGCATGAATCGCTTGCGCCGAACTTCTTGGAAGAGTGTTACGAGGTCATTGACGCCGCGCTTAACGGCGACGGGACCGCGCTGTGCGAAGAGTTGGGCGACGTGCTTTTGCATGTAGTGATTAACTCTAAAATGTCAGAGATCGACGGTGGTTTTTCGCTCGCGGACGTGGTGAGCGGCGTAAGCCGTAAGATGATAGGACGCCATCCGCATATCTTTAAGACTCCGACCGCGCTTACATCCGCGGATGTACTGAATAATTGGGATGATATAAAGAAAAAGGAAAAGGGCTATGCATCGGACGCCGACGCGCTGAAACGCATTCCGCGCGCCGCGCCGGCGCTCGTTCGCGCGGCTAAAGCGTTGTCTAAAGCCGGTAAAACCAGCGTGGACGCGCCTCCGGCCAGCATGTCGGCAGAAGACGCGCTGGCCGAGATGGGGCGGCTGTTGGATGAACTAAGGGCCGTTTACTCGACAAATAACGACAAGATCGCGGCCCTTATAGGAGAATCTCTGCTGACTTTAACGGCGTTTTCAACAAAAATGCAAATAAACGCCGAATTCGCCTTGACAAACGCTATTGAACAGTTTATAAATAGATTTGAAATTGTTGAGAAAAGAACCTTTTTATTGGAATAACTTCATAGGTGAGCGATGATTGACCGGCGCCCCGCCATCTCCGAAGCTTCTGAATTTTGACCAAAACAAGCTTTTGGAGCGAAGCGAACCATGCGCGGGACCTCCCCCGCTTGTTTAATTCTCCGCTCATATAGTTTTGTCCGGCGAATATCCAATGATTAGGCGCGCTAACTCGAATTAATTTCTTAAACTTTAAGGAGGAGTAACATAATGAACAAAAACGAGTTAATTGCCGCTATGTCTGAAAAATCTGGGTTTACAAAAAAAGACGCGGAAAAGTTTTTGAAGACTTTTGAGGACGTCATAGTGGATGAACTTGTCAAAGGCGATAAAGTTCAACTAGTCGGCTTCGGCACTTTTGACGTGGCCGAGCGTTCCGCCCGCGAAGGCAGAAACCCGCAAACCGGCGACCCTATGCCCATACCCGCCTCAAAAGCCCCCAGATTTAAGGTCGGCAAGGCGTTTAAAGACGCTGTAAACGGCAAGTAACGCGTACATCCCATTACATTCAAGAAAGGCTGTTTCTGTAGACAGCCTTTTGTGTTTTTAAATTTCCGCATATGAGGTACTACTCTATGAGGCTTGACAAATTCTTAAAGGTATCTCGCGTTATAAAGCGCAGAACGGTCGCTAACGAAGCGTGCGACGCGGGCCGCGTAACTATTAACGGCAAACTCGCCAAAGCGTCGACGCCCGTTAGCGTAGGCGACGTAATCGAGATAAGATTCGGACAAACCTATACCAAGATAGAAGCGCTGAACGTAAATGAAAAGGCTAAAAAAGAAGAAGCCGCGGACATGTACCGCAGCCTTTGACAACCTTGGATTTAACAGTTTTGGAGATGAATTTATTGTTTATAGACAAAGCCGCGATCAACGTCAAAAGCGGTAAAGGCGGCGATGGCTGCGTGTCGTTTTACCGCGCTAAATATATAGTGAGCGGCGGGCCTGACGGCGGCGACGGCGGCAGGGGCGGCGACGTAATATTCGAAGCGAGCGACGGTATGGTCACGCTGATGGACTTTCGCTATAAACGCAAGTTCGCCGCGCGGGACGGCGAAAACGGTCAAAAATGTAACCGTTCCGGCAAAAGCGGCGAGGACGTGACGATAAAGACGCCCGTCGGCACAATCATACGTGAGACGAAATCCGGCAAGATAATGGCTGACATGACGACGCCGGGAGAAAGAATAACGCTACTGAAAGGCGGCCGCGGCGGCCGCGGCAATCAGCGCTTCGCCACGCCGACCAGGCAGGCTCCGCGTTACGCCGAGCCTGGCAAACCGTCAAAGTCTTATGATATTACGCTGGAGCTTAAGCTTATAGCCGACGTCGGCGTCATAGGCTTTCCAAACGTCGGGAAATCTACGCTCTTGTCAATGGCTACGAACGCTAACCCCAAAATAGCCAATTATCATTTCACTACGCTGTCGCCTAATTTAGGCGTTGTAAGAGACGCTTACGGCGAAGATTTCGTATTGGCGGACATACCGGGGCTTATAGAGGGCGCCGGAACCGGGGCGGGGCTTGGATATGATTTTTTACGCCATATAGAGCGTACGCGCGCGCTCATTCACGTCGTTGACGCGTCCGGCATGGAAGGAACCGATCCTGTCGAAAGCGTATACAAAATAAACGCCGAACTTAAGAGTTACAACGAAAAACTTACCGAACTTCCGCAAGTCATAGCCGCCAACAAAATGGATCTTTGCGAGACGCGCGAAAATTTTGAACGCCTTAAAGACGAGTTTGAAAAACAGGGAATAGACGTGTTCGCTATTTCCGCCGCCTCCAACGACGGCATAACTCCGCTTATAAGCCACATGGCGCGCGTTTTAAAGGATAACCCCGATCGCGTGGCGTTTCATGCGTCATTCGACTTTTTTGAAGAGCCGCCCGACGATGAAGAGCCTGTAATCGTTGAAAAAACGGGCGAAAGAAATTTTTCCGTGCGCGGCTCCACCGTTGAAAAGATGCTTGGGCGGACGAATCTGGATACGGAAAAAGGGTTCGCTTTCTTTCAGAAGTTTTTAAAAGACGTCGGCATAACAAGACAGCTTGACGAATTAGGCGTGAAAGACGGGGACACGGTCTCGGTATGCGGGTTTGAGTTTGAAAACTGGAGCTGATGCTATGAACGCTGAAATTATCGCCGTCGGCACGGAACTGCTGCTTGGCGACATAGTGAATACAAACGCAAGCTTTTTGGCTCAGAAGCTTGCGTCGCTGGGCATAAGCGTTTTTTTTCATACCGTAGTCGGGGACAACGCCGAACGCATCGAAACGGCGTATAGAAACGCTTTTGAACGCGCGGACATGGTCGTGACGACGGGAGGACTTGGCCCGACGGATGATGACATAACTAAAGAAGTCGCGGCGAAATATTTTGGCCGCGAACTTGTTTTGCATGAAGCTTCGCTGAAAAACATCGAAGACTATTTTAAAGCTCAGAGCTTTACGTTTACCGACCAAAATAAAAAGCAGGCTTATATATTAGAAGGCGCGCGCGCGGTACAAAATGACAACGGCACGGCGCCTGGCGTAATTTACGAGCAAGACGGCAAGACGATCATTATGCTGCCAGGACCTCCGAACGAAAATATACCCATGTTCGAAAATTACGTCGCGCCGTTTTTGGCCGAACGCTCGGGGGCCATGTTCGTTTCGAGGCGGTTTCGCATATGCGGCGTGGGCGAAAGCGCGGCCGAAAACATGCTTAAAGACATCATAGACGCGCAGACTAACCCGACTATAGCGCCCTACGCCAAAACGTCGGAAGTGCACATAAGGGTTACGGCGTCCGCGAAGGACCAGGCGGAGGCCGAAACGATGATAAACCCCATCGCGGAAAAGATATACGCGATACTGGGTGATAACGTGTACGCCGAAAACGATACGACGCTTGAGGCGTGCGTTATGCAGTCGCTTATAGATAACGGACTCACAATAGCCGTCGCGGAGTCTTGCACCGGCGGGGCTCTCGCCGCGCGGCTTATAAATTTCCCCGGCGCGTCGAAGGCGTTTTTAGAAGGCGCGGTCACTTACTCGAACGAAGCGAAAGTAAAGCGTGTCAGCGTAAAACAAGAGACATTGGATACGTTCGGCGCAGTGAGCGAACAAACCGCGGCCGAAATGGCGCAAGGCGTCGCGAAGGCGTCCGGCGCGGACATAGGCGTAGGCATAACCGGAATAGCCGGTCCTGACGGCGGTTCTGACGAAAAGCCGGTCGGTCTTGTATATATAGCCATATGGCGTGAAAGCGCCGGTTCAAGAGTAAAGAGATACACGTTTTTAGGCGATAGGGAACGCATACGCGCGCGAACGGTCGTCGTGGCGCTTGATCTAACGCGTCGATTTATAAAATCATCATAACCGGCATGGATACCGTTATTCATAGCATAGCGCCTGTGTTCGACCGGCGCTCAAAAATAATCATACTCGGATCTATGCCGTCGCCAAAATCACGGGAAATCGGTTTTTATTACGGACATCCGCGCAATATGTTTTGGCCTGTCATGGAACGCGTCTTCAATGAAAAGATACCGCCGTCGACCGAAGGCAAAACGGCTTTTTTGCTTGAACGCCGCGTGGCGCTGTGGGACGCGCTTAAAAGCTGCGACATAAACGGAGCCGCTGACAGCAGCGTAAAAAATCCTGTCGCAAACGATATAGCGTGGCTTTTGACGGAAAACGGGCATAATATATCAGCGGCGTTTACAACGGGCCTTGTCGCGACGCGTCTGTACAACCGGCTTTGTTTGCCTCAAACGAACCTTGCCGCTACAAGACTGCCATCCACAAGCCCGGCGAACGCGGCGCGGAATACGCTTGAAACGCTGGCGGAGGCTTACAGCGTTATATTGACATTTTTATAGCTGTAACCTATAATAATAATATTGAAGACGCCGCGTTTATAAATTATAAGCGGAAGAATAGGAAGATGGCGCATGATATTAGCGAGTACGGATCGCATAGAGGGCAAAGAAGCGCAAACGCTGGGTATGGTCAAGGGCGGGTCAGTGCAATCGCGGCATATAGGCAAAGACATTAGCCAAAGCTTTAAGACGCTTATCGGCGGCGAACTGAAGTCCTATACGGAGATGATGAATAACGCGCGTGAATTGGCTATGCAGCGTATGGTAAAAGAAGCTGAGGCGCTGGGCGCGGACGCCATTGTGGGCGTGCGCTTTTGCTCAGCCTCGATTATGCAGGGGGCCGCTGAAGTAATGGGCTACGGTACAGCGATAAAATTCATATAATAACTTCACATCTTAAAAATGGAGACGCTTCGCGGCTTTTTCACCGCATGGATAAGCGTCTCTTTTTTTATTCCGAATGGAGTCTTAATTCGAATGAGAGAATTCTTTTGAAAACATTCTTTATCATACGGTCTTAGGAAATATCACTTCCTTCCGTTTCTCAGAATAAAGCTTTTTCTTTAAAGTGACTGTCCAGACAAGTCATAAAGACCTTGGGGCTCCGCCCCAAACCCCGCCGGGGTCTTCGACCCCGGACCCCGGCTCCGCGCATTCGCGCGGCTTAATGAAACGATTGGATATCATATTCTTTAATTCCAAACGAATGCATCATCGGAAATACCACTTCTTTTCTCTTCCAAGGATAAAGCTTCCCTTTTCTTTAAAATGATTATCCAGGCAAAGTTATAAAGACCTTGGGACTCCGCCCCAACCCCCGCTCCGCGCATTCGCGCGGCTTTAATGAAACGATTGGATATCATATTCTTTAATTCCAAACGAATGCATCATCGGAAATACCGCTTCTTTCCTCTTCCAAGGATAAAGCTTTCTGAAAGGGAAGCGGGAAAACTTTTTCTCGAAAAAGTTTTCCCGCGGTCTTTTTCTTTAATCCCAAACGAATATACCCTTGGAAATGGACATAACGAAGCTCTTCGCAGAGGAATATTAAACAAGCTCGCGCTTTGAAAATTCGGTGTGCAAAAGTTCATGAGCGATATGACTGCCGGGTTTTTCAAGAAATTCGGCGTACAACTTCTTGATCTCTTCATTTTCGTGAGACAGTCGTACGGGTTTACCTTTGTCTTCGGCGTAGATAGCTTCGGCGCGTTTTTTGATGATTTCTCTATCATTGCCGTAATACGGCTGTCCGCCGCCCGCGACGCAACCGCCAGGACACGCCATAATCTCTATGGCGTGATAGTCCGCTTTGCCGTCCCGTATGTTTTCCAAAAGCGTGCGGGCATTGCCCAGGCCGCTCGCTATACCTATTTTAAGCTCAAGATCGCCTATCTTCACGGTGGCTTCGCGCAAACCTTTCATACCGCGCAGTTGCGTAAAATCCACGTCAGTTATGTTTTCGCCCGTTAACCATGACGCCGCCGTTCTAACAGCGGCTTCGATAACGCCGCCCGTAGCGCCGAAAATAACGCCGGCTCCGGAGGAATCGCCCATTATCGGGTCAAAATCTTCGTCAGGCAAGTTGACAAAGCGAATGCCAGCCTCACGTATCATGGACGCCAGTTCGCGAGTGCTTAATACGTAGTCTACATTAGCCAAACTATCTTTCGCAAGTTCTTCGCGCGCGGCTTCGTATTTCTTAGCGACGCAGGGCATGATGGAGACAACGACCATCTTTCGCGGGTCAACGTTCAATTTTTTAGCTAAATAAGTTTTGGCTATGGCGCCGAACATTTCGTGCGGCGACTTGCATGACGACGGTATGTCCAATAATTCCGGAAATTGGTGTTCGATGAATTTAACCCAGGCGGGACAACAGCTTGTCAGTATAGGTAACGGACCGCCTTCGGTAACCCTCTTTATAAGCTCGTTAGCCTCTTCCATTATGGTAAGGTCGGCGGCGAAATCCGTGTCATACACATGGTCGCAGCCTATGCGGCGGAGAGCGGCTACCATTTTTCCGGTGACTCTCTCGCCGGGCGGCAAGCCGAACTCCTCGCCCAGCGCGGCGCGAACCGCCGGAGCCGTCTGAACGATTACGACTTTTTCCTTGTCGCTAATGGCTTGCCACACATGTGACATGTCGCTCACCTGCGTAAGAGCGGCCGTGGGGCATACGGACACGCATTGCCCGCAAAACGTGCATACGGTTTCGGACATGGGCATGTCGTAAGCGGCGCCCATAATAGTTTCAAATCCGCGGTGAACGGTGGAGTAGACGCCGACTGTCTGCACGACGTTGCACATCGTTTCGCATCTGCGGCAAAGCACGCACTTGTCCAAATTGCGTATCAGCGAACGGCTCGAGTCATCAATGGGCGTTTGGCGTTTGCGTCCTTCGTATTTGTTTTCCCTGACGTTTAGATCGGCAGCCAAGCTTTGCAGTTCGCATTTCCGGTTGCGTTCGCATACGAGGCAATCTTTGGGATGATTCGACAGCAGCAGCTCGACTACTTTGCGACGCGCCATTATGGAGCGCGGCGTATTAGTTCTAATCACCATGCCCTCCGTGACGACAGTGGAGCAGGCCGGCGCCAGGTTGCGCCGCCCATCGATTTCAACGACGCATACGCGGCATGTCCCGACTTGGTTTACCATGCCTATGTCGTGCAAGTTAAGGTAACACAACGTAGGGATATGCACTTCGCTTTTACGCGCGGCGTCTAAGATGGTGCTGCCTTCCTCCACTTCCACAACGGCGTTGTTTAAAGTAACGGTAATCATGTATAAAATTCCTCCTATTCGCGCGCAATAGCCTCTTTCGGGCATTTTTCAAAACATTCGCCGCATTTTATACAGCGGCTCTGGTCAATTTCATGCACTACTTTTCTGTCGCCCGAAATGCAAGATACAGGGCAGTTGCGCGCGCAAAGCGTACAGCCTATGCACTTTTCCGGAATGACGAAAAAGCGCAACAGGTCTTTGCAGGCTTTGGCGGGGCATCTTTTATGCAAAATATGCTCTTCATACTCGTCACGGAAGTACTTCAAAGTGGAAAGAACGGGGTTAGGCGCGGTCTGTCCAAGCCCGCACAGTGAGCAGTCTTTTATGACCTCGCCCAGTTGTTCCAGCTCGTCTAAATACTCCATCTTGCCGCGTCCTTTGGTTATATCATCAAGCATTTCATAAAGACGCGTGTTGCCCACGCGGCACGGCGTGCATTTGCCGCAGCTTTCCTCCAGCGTAAAATCCAGGTAATATTTCGCGATGTTCACCATACAGTCGTCTTCGTCCATGACTATCATACCGCCGGAACCCATCATAGATCCGACGGATTGCAGCGTTTCGTAAGTGATCTCTATGTCGAGGTTCTCGGTGGATATGCATCCGCCGGACGGACCGCCCGTCTGCAGAGATTTGAATTTTTTGGCGTTTCTTATTCCGCCGCCTATTTTATATACGATATCGCTCAATTTAATGCCCATAGGCACTTCGACAAGCCCTACGTTGTTGATCTTGCCCGCTAAAGCGAACACCTTGGTGCCCGGGCATTTATCCGTGCCGGTTTTTCTGAACCACTCCGCGCCGTTGTTTATAATCGGACAGACGTTGGCGTAGGTTTCGACATTGTTTATGACGGTGGGCTTATCCCACAAGCCCTTTTGAGCGGGAAAAGGCGGTTTTACGCGCGGCTCGCCCCGCGTCCCTTGTATAGAGTTTAACAAGGCGGTTTCCTCGCCGCACACGAACGCGCCCGCGCCAAGGTTAAGCCTTATTTTAAACGAAAAGCCGGTTCCTAATATGTCTTCGCCCAAAAGGCCGTATTCTTCAGCCTGGCTTATGGCTATGTTAAGGCGCTCAACCGCTAAAGGGTATTCAGCACGTATATATATGACGCCTTCGTTCGCGCCTATGGCGTATCCGGCTATGGCCATAGCCTCAAGCACGCTATGCGGGTCGCCCTCTAATATGGAGCGGTCCATGAACGCGCCGGGATCCCCTTCGTCAGCGTTGCACACCACGTATTTTTTGTCGTCTTGAGCTTTACGCGTAGTTTCCCACTTCACGCCTGTGGGAAAGCCCGCGCCGCCGCGGCCGCGAAGGCCGCTGTCGATTATCTCTTTCGTCGTTTCTTCCGGCGTCATCTCCGTCAAGACTTTAGCCAGCGCCTGGTATCCGTCCAGCGCTATATAATCGTCTATTTTTTCAGGGTCAATTATGCCGCAGTTGCGAAGCGCTATACGCACCTGGCTTTGATAAAACGGCATGCTTCTGTGTTCGCTTATGGACGCGCCGTCGTTCGCGTCATGAAACATCAGCGATTCCACAGGGCGTCCTTTCACGACATGTTCCTTTACGATCAAGTCAGCGTCTTTCTCTGTGACATGGACGTAGAAAACATTATCCGGATAAACCTTGACTATAGGCCCTTGCTCACAAAACCCGAAACAGCCTGTAGTAACTACCTGCGCTTCTCTCGACATGCCGTTTTTTTCAATTGACAGACGAAGCGCGGCCTTTACGCCGTCCGCTTCTGAAGCTTTGCATCCCGTTCCGCCGCAGATTAAAATATGCATCCTGAATCTATCCATTACGCCTCCCTGCCGACTATAACGTCTTCTAACAATTCGCCCGCCACGATGTGCTTTTCTATAATATCTCTCGCCAGTTTTTCAGAAACGTTGCCATATCTTATAACGCCGCGTCCGGGCGTATGCACTTCCACTATAGGTTCCGCGTAACACATGCCGACGCAGCCCGTCGCCATCACGCTTACGTTTTCCAACTGAAGCCGCGCGATCTCGTCTATAAGCGCGCCCATCACGACGCGCGCGCCCGCAGCTATGCCGCACGTAGCCATGCCGACCTTTATAACGACACGGTCAGGGTTTTCGCCGGTAGTTCTCAGGCTCGTTGAGTTTTTCGCTTCTTCTCTAATCTTTTTAAGCTCGTCAAGAGACTTGATCTTACTCATCGTCTTTCACCGTCTTTCACCATTTGCTCTTCGACAATGCTTTTCACGTCATCTTCCGTCACGCGTCCGTACACCTTCCCGTTGACCGACACGACCGGAGCCAGGCCGCACGCGCCCACGCACCGCAGCGCGTCCAGTGAAAAAAGACCGTCTTCGGACACTTCGCCTACTTTTATGTTGAGTTCACGGCAAAGCGCGTCCGCTATCTTTTGGGCGCCTCGCACGAAGCAAGCCGTTCCGAGACAGATATCCACCTTGTATTCACCCTTTTTCTTCATTGTGAAAAAGGAGTAGAACGTAACGACGCCAAAAACTTTCGCCGATGGAATGTCCAGTTTCAGCGCGATATGACTTTGAACCTCGACCGGCAAATAACCGAACAGACTCTGGGCTTTGTGTAAAACGGGTATCAGCGCTCCTCGCTTGTCCGTAAGACTGTCGATGTACCGGTCAAGCGAAGCGTAGTCGAACTCATCCGTCGGGCGGTCGTTTGACCCGTCGGCGGATTGTAGCGTTTGCAGCATTTGTTAACCGCCTCCTCGTTTATAGTTCCCTCTTAAAAAGACAGACGCGATAGCGTTAATCGCGCGGAGCGGGAAGAGCAAACGATCCCGCGCCCATACAATTTTATATTCTTTTGCGGACTATAGCAAGAGCCGGCGACAAAATTGTCAAATGATTTACGTTAACCGACCTGCAAACGGAACTTGATATTATAATATAGCGTTAAAACCTGCCGTCGGACTCTTTTTTTTATAGCTACCGCGCTTTTTTGCGGGCGGACTTCCGCGAATCTAGAATACGACAGCTCATAGCTCTATTTATTCCCGGTTCAGGTAAAAAAATACCGCAAAAAAAGACATTAAAGCTACAAAACAAAACAGTAGCGTTAATGTCTTTTGATCGAATTCGGTCACATTATGTAAAACCAAAAGCTTATGAGAGATTATTTATTAGAATAGTCAAAGTAAAAACGGCTATCGTGTGTCCCTTGGTAACCAGTCACATCGTCGGTATAAGGCATCGAACTCGAACCGCTTACATTTTCAACGCGCGGCGCCGCCGTTGCGGACGAACCTCCAAGCAATGTACAACCAGTAGTGGAAATGGCAATGACAGCGATTAAAGATAAAGAAATAATTTTCTTCATATATTTACGCAAGCTCTCCTTTCAAAATAAACCATCTTCTTCAGAAAATATTATATATAGTATTAATTATTTATACCAATAGCTAATCTCAGTTCTGTTGCCGTTGCCAAACTCATCTTCAGAGGATATGTACGCGGAGCCGGACTTCGTCGTATCAACTGGCTCAGTCGCCGTTTTACCCGTAAGCGAACCCAACATCGAGCAACCCGATAGCGCGATTGAAAAAGCCGCGGCGATAACGGATGTCATAACTATTTTCTTCATTATACTATTCACTCCTAGTAATTTAATGATGTAGACTTTATTCTTTAATTAAAGATAATAATAAGCTGCGGCGCTTTATTATATATTATCAAGACACGCCAATTTTTATTAGGCGTTCTTAATGGTCAATTCAGTTTTTTGTCCCAGAGGAAGTTCCGCGCCCATCTCAATGACATCAGGGCGGTTATCGCTGACGGCCTTAGACGTTATCTGGCCGCACCCGGTCATGGAAGCCATAGCTATTACTAAAGCTAACGCAATTAATTTTTTCATATTCTGTCGATACGCTCCTTTATTTTTTCAATTTTATATCGTCGTTACTAATGCTCGTAAGTATAGCCGAGTTCCGATCTATCTCCGAACTCACTCGTATCCACTACGCTTACTGAACCGCCATACGTAGGGCCTTTGTCGCCGCCGCCCAGCAAGGAACCAATCATAGTGCAACCGGATAAAAACATAGAAACAACAACGACGCTTAACATAACAGCCGCTAATTTTTTCATTAACTTACACCCCTTAAGTTTAAAATTAATATTTATTACAGAACTATAAAGTAAAAAAAAGAACGCCGCATCTGTTCGCAAGTACAAAAAATAACTCTTTGCGCGCGTTACGCCGCGCGCGCTTAACATCTACGCTTATGTAAGTCCAGTAATATAGCCGACTAACGGTATTTACCTAAAATTAGTTTAATTTTTCTAAGTTTAGTCACCACCGCCCATCTTTATTAATATTTCTCTTGCTTAACTGAGTATACAATATTTTTAGATAAAAATCAATATATTTTTTAAGAATGGCGCATTTTTGGTAAACAAGCTGAAAAATAAAAATTTATAAGACGGAATTATAGCTTTTTCAGACGTTGTTTTTTACATTTTTCAAGCATTTTCCATAATGACCGTTTATTTATGGCATAAAGCGCCGCTAGACCATTTTATTTTCAATTATAACTAATATGCCTTCTTTAACGCTGATCTCCGCTTTGTCTTCGGTCAGAACGTTACTTAAGCCGCGCGCCGACCCTATAGTGAGCGCGCCGTCGTTTAAGGGATATTCAAAACCGCGCGTCGTAACGCCTAAAACCGCCGACGTCAGCGGAAACATCGAGATGATCGTCCCCTTGCGCGCCGAAACAGCGCTTATGCCGTCAGTCAGCGTCACGCGTTCATTTTCCCCTTCCAGAACAGCCGGCGTTTTCGCCGACAGCGCGGGGACAAGCGCGTGAATACTGCCTAAAACATGATCCAGCCGGCCGTTCAAAGCGCCGAAAACGGTTATGCCGGACACGTTTTTGTCCAGAGCCAGCTTTACGGCGATTTCCAAGTCCGTCATATCCTTTTTCGCGGAATAGCGCATAACCGGCACGCCTCGCGATTCGTAAAAATTTAGCGTGTCCGGGTCAACGGAATCCATATCGCCCACGATGTAGTCCGGAGTCAGCCCTAGCGCTCGGGCGTGACGCAAACCGGAGTCACAGCAGATGATCAGTTCCGTCCCGATATTCACTTTACCGTTAAAGTCCGCGCCCGCGAAAATAATCGCGTTACGCGCGGCGCCGCTTGAACATGTCATAAAACTCACGCACCGCCTGACCTATATCTTTCCGGCCGAATATGGCCGACCCGGCGACTATGACGTTAGCGCCGGCGTTTATGATGTCCTTTACATTTTCAAGGCGCGCGCCGCCGTCGATCTCTATGTCTATGTCTATGCCTTCACGCGCCGCGAATGATGCCAGTTTTTCGACTTTCTTAAGCGTCTCGAGCTTGAGCGTCTGTCCCGCGAAACCGGGTTCGACGCTCATAATAAGCGCCATGCCTATGCGGTCCGCCAGGCCAAAGAGCCGCTCAACGTCAGTGTTCGGCTTTATAGTGACAGCCGGAATCTTATTGAGCTTTTTAACGGATTCTATGTCGGCGCGCAAATTTTCGCTCGCTTCCGCGTGTATGTTAATGATGTCGGCGCCGGCGCGCGCAAACGGCTCTATAAATTTCCCCGGATTTTCAACCATTAAATGGATGTCGAAAGTCAAAGACGTAATCTTGCGAAGCGCTTCGACGACAGGAGGGCCGAACGTTATGTTCGGCGCGAAATGCCCGTCCATAACGTCAACGTGTATGTAATGCGCGCCCGCGCTTTCAACAGCTTGAACGGCGTCCGCCAGATGTGTAAAATCCGCTGATAATAGGCTTACGGAGAGCTTGATCATATTTCGCTGTCCCCCTGGTTTTTCTCATATATGAAGCGGCGGGCCGTTCGGCCGGTCAGCGCGTCATAAACTCAACGTAACGGTCGTAGCGTTCGGGCGATATATCCGCGCCGACGCGCCTTTTGACGGCGCAGTCCGGTTCATTCAGGTGTTTGCAATCGTTGAAGCGGCAGAGTCCGGCGTAAGGAGAGAACTCCGGAAAAAACGCGCTCATGTTTTTTTTGGCCGCGTCGCTTATGTCTATCGCCGCGAAGCCCGGCGTATCGACTATAAACCCGCCGTTATCCAGAGCTAAAAGTTCCGCGTGGCGCGTCGTGTGTTTGCCGCGCTGAATTTTCTCGCTTAATCCGCCCGTTTCCATCGCGTAACGCGATACCAGCGCGTTTATAATCGATGACTTTCCCACGCCGGACGGACCGGAACATACGGTAGTTTCGCCGGCGAAGGCCGCTCCAAGCTCCGCCAGGCCCGCGCCGGTTTCCGCCGAAACCAGCTCCACTCTGTACCCCGCGTTTTTGTAGATGTCCGTCATGGCGTCAAACGCCGGCTTTTCGCGTTCTTTGAGTAAATCCAACTTGTTAAAGCAGATGATCGCGGGCACATTGTAGAAAGCCGCCGAGATAAGGAACCTGTCAAGCAGCGAAGCGTTAAACTTCGGGTTCTTTATCGCGAAAACAATAAGCGCCGCGTCTATGTTCGCTACTCTTGGCCGTTCCAGAAAGCTGCGTCGCGGTTTTATAGCGGTTATGGCGCCTTCTTTCAAGCCGTCGCCGGATGGCCGCACCGTCACGTCATCACCTATCGTCGGCGTCACGCCTCTTCTGCGCAATATGCCGCGAGCGACGCATTTGTACGCCCCGTCGCTCGTGGACACTTCATACAGACCGCCTACGCCTTTTATGATTTTCCCGTCTAGCATTGACTCACTCCGTTTTTTTAAGAACTGATGAAGACGTTGAATGCCGAAGGCTTCGTTTAGAGAAGGCGCTGACCACAGGTTTTCATCACGCCGCTTACGCCGCCAAAAACACGCGTTTCATTAGCGCTGAACTCAGTTTGAAACATAGCCGAAACCGGGCGCGAAAAAAGGCCGTTCGGATGATCATGGTTTAGACTGAGAAAAGTTAGCGCTCTATAAATACTAAAAGTTATAAAATGATTGGGTATAGCCTTTTCAGTTTTGTTCTGGCCTCTGCGGCAGTAAAATGCCATTCGACCCCTTTTTGCGTACTGTTCCGCCGCGTGCGCCAAACTTCAAGCTCCGCGTTAAGCGCTTCAATCTCAGCGATTCGCCTGCTTCCGAGCCATTGCGCCGCGAGTGGGAACAACTCGCATTCAGCTATATTTAACCAACTGCCATGTTTCGGCGTGAAATGGATTTCAAGACGTTGCGCGAGGCGGAAAGCTTCCTCCGGCGTAAAGGCTTCGTAAAGCGAAGAAATTGTATGCGTGTTCAAGTTATCCATCACAAGAACGACTTTTTCGGCATCAGGGTATTACTCATCAAGCAACCATTTTACTTGGCCAGCCCAATCCCGTTTTGTTCTGTGCGGTAACGCTTCCGCTTTTCGCCAGCCGGCAAGTCGCTCAGTAAAGATTAAAGATGCTACAGGAGCCATTACGTATATACTCGTTATCGACCTTTTCTGTAGATCCCGGGCGCGCGGGCAATGGATCCCGCGCGTGATCCAGTAATTGATAAGGTTTTTCGTCCATACGCACAATGGGCTTCCGCCGGTTATATGAGTGGGCATAGGCAGCTAGGACATCTTCCATAGCCGCGACAAAAGCGCTGTTTTTCTCCGGAGGAATGCGCCAACAGGTTTTCAAGTGAGGCTTAAACTGTGTTTTTTTAAAAGGTTGTGTACCGACATATGAGACAAAGAATCAATCAAGTTAAGCTCAATGCTCTTTTCCGCTATAAGGCGCACTGTCCATCTCGCGCAACCATCAGGCGCCGGACCGCAGGCAAGCGCGATGATACGGGCTTCCACTTCGCCGGTTATCTTCGGCTCTACCGGCGGCTTGTCACGCTTCTTTCTTCGCAAAAACGCGGAGACGTCCTCCGCTTCTAAAAAAGCGGCCTTTACCTTTGTGATTGTGGTCAAGCCGACATTTAATCGTCGCGCTATCTCACTGAATGTCACCGCTTTTACGTTTTTTGATGTGTCCAACAATAATATGATTTGCGCCCATTTGATTAATTTTGCGCTGTGTACGCCGGTTTCGCTGAACTTTTCTAATTCCTTTCGTTGCTCCGCGCTCAACTTTATTTCATTTTTTTTCATGCGGTATCACCTCGCGCATAGGATACCACATATCAGAAATTATTGCGACTTTTAGTATTTACTGCGCGCTAGCTAACCGCATCACGGCTCTTTATCGCAGGTTCGTCGCGATAGTATATCTGTCCCGTATCTACGTCGCTTACAAGCGCTTGATACGTGACGCCGGATTCGGAAACATATATATTAATCGGAAAAGAGCTCGCGGCGGAATCCTGAGAATAAAAGCGGCTTGACCCATCCGGCGATATCTTGATGATTTCAACGTGGACGGAGGTCACCCCGTTCGGTATGTTCCCCGTCGGATCCACTGTTATATAGGCCGGCGATTTAATCGGGACTATAACTTCCGCGCTCTGCGGTTCACCTTGCGATTCCGCCGGCGTTTCCGATTCAGGCGGCTGTTCAGGCGCGGTTTCCGAAGGCGTTGTTCCCGAAGGCGTTGTTCCAGAAGACGCGGTTCCCGAGCTGATTACGAGCGTTATTATGGCGTTGACCGGCACTTCGGCGTCTTTTTCAAGTGACTGAGATAGAACCGCTCCTACCGGCATATCGCTGGGCGACGTGGAGTTATGACCTATTTGCAGACCAGCCTCTTGAAGACGGCGCACCGCGATGCTTTCAGGCAAGCCCACGACGTTCGGCGTCTTTACGGTAGTCGTTTCAGGCCCTTTGCTTATATAAATCTTTATTGTGGCGTTGGGACTCGCGAGCGCGTCGGCCGGCGGTTTTTGATCCACCACGACCTGGAACGGGTATGTGTCGCTGCTGACCCATTCGCTGTCGTCCATGTGAAAATCCGACCCGCGAAACATTTCGCGCGCTTCGTCGTAAGACTTGCCGACGAAATTCGGCACGCGAACCTTGGTTGTGCCTTCGCTGACGACTATATCTATGGAATCTCCGGCGTAGATCAAGCTTCCGGAAACCGTGCCTTGGCTTATTACGATCCCTTTCGCGAAGTTGTCGTCCGGCGCGTATTCTATAGTAAGCGTAACGCCTTCATCGGAAGCTATGTCTTGAGCTTCGTCAAGCGTCTTGCCGACCAATTCGGGCGCGTTCAACTGTTCAGGCGCGGACGGAGGCATTATGTCGCATCCGCGTAAAACGGCGCCGCCTATTGCGATTATAACCGCTATTATCACAACGCTTGTCGCGATAGCCGCGATTATAACTTTGCGTTCGGACGACTTATCAACGGCGTATTCGTCATCGTCGCCGTAATCGTCGCTGAAATCGTCTATTACGCCGCCTTTTCGGATCTCGTCTATATCCTCCGCGCTCATGCGGATAGTCGGCGAGTCAAAATCTTCGGGCGATTTCACGAAGTTACCCGAAGAATTCGTAAGCGCGCGCTTAAGGTCATTTACAAGCTCTTCCGTAGATTGATAGCGCTTCGCGGACTGTTTCTCCGTACATTTACGTATAATTTTATCAATACTTTCAGATATATTTTCGTTATACGGCTTTATCTCCGGGAATTCGTCATTTATATGCATAAGCGCCACTGAAACGGGAGTTTCGGAGTTAAACGGCAAAACGCCGGTGGCCATCTCGTACATTACTATGCCAAGCGAATATATATCGCTTTTAAAGTCAATATATCCGCCGCGCGCCTGCTCCGGCGAAAAATAGTGTACGGAACCCATAGCGCCGCCGTTTGTAGCCATAGTGACGCCTGTCGCGGCGCGCGCTATGCCAAAGTCAGTCACTTTAATGGCGCCCGTCGTCGTAACGAGTATATTTTGCGGTTTTATATCTCGGTGTATGATGCCGTTAGCGTGGGCGTGCGCCAGCGCCACGGCTATTTGCGTCGCGACGCCTAATATTTCGTCGTTTTCGAATGGGGCGCGTCTTTCTATAAGGTCTTTAAGCGTGACGCCGTTTATATATTCCATTACGATGTAATGGATGTTTTTTTCTTGACCTACGTCATAGACGCTTACGATGTTATGGTTTGAAAGGCTGGCGGCCGAACGGGCCTCCGTTTTAAAACGAGCGCGGAATTCGTCGTCGTTCACGAATTCCTCACGCATTACTTTAAATGACACGAAACGGTCAAGCTTACTGTCTTTAGCCCTATAAACGTTCGCCATGCCGCCGGAACCTATTTTTTCGATGATTTCATAGCGCGAGGCGACTACGGCTCCGGGGTTTAATATCATACGCTCACCTCGCTTACTTCTATAAGCACAACGGAGATGTTATCCTCTCCGCCGTTTTCATTCGCAAGACCGAGCAATCTTTCGCACTTTTCATTAAGGCCTGAACTTTCGCAAATTATACCGGAAATCATATCGTCTTGCACCATGTTTGACAGTCCGTCGGAACATATGAGGGCAAAATCGCCCGATGAGACATCCTTCACAATACGGTCTATCTTTAGCGTTTCCTCCGTGCCGAGCGCGCGCGTAATCAAATGGCGCTGAGGATGGCTGCGCGCCTCGTTTTCCGTTATTTCGCCCGCTTTTACCATCTCGTTGACATAAGTGTGATCTGTCGAAAGCCGCTCTATACCGCCGTCTTTTTTAATCAAGTAAATCCTGCTGTCACCTATGTGCGCCGCGTACAGCTTACCCCTATCGAGCACGCACAGCGAAAAAGTCGCGCCCATGCCGCTGAAAGCGTGGTCGGTCATAGATATTTCAAAGACCTTTTCGTTCGCATAGCTCGCGCCGCGCGCTAACTCCTCCATAATGTCAACGTCGCCGTCCATAGACGCCATATGTTCAATATAATCACGAAAAAAAGCGATGCCCTTCTGGCTCGCGACTTCGCCGGCGTTATGGCCGCCCATACCGTCAGACACAATGTATAGGTTCGGCAAGGCGCCTACCGGCTCGTTGGACACGAATATAGAGTCTTCATTATTATGCCTGACTTTTCCAACGTCAGTCATCCCTGAACCGTTCAAAAAAACATCACCGCTCCCACTGGCAAAGCTCGATTTTTATGCAGTTTAAGACCGCGGGCGGCGCTCGCGCCTGAAGATCGCGGGCGCTGCCCGCACCCGCCGAAAAAAGTCGGACAAAAACTTTCGCCGGAAACTACGTTTCCGAGAAGATCGCAGGTTTTTTTAACTAGGCGAAATTTTTCGTTAGAAATCGCGTTAACGATTAAACATCGTTATAATTTCGCCGCCCGCAATTGTCCGCAAGCGGCGTTTATATCCGCTCCGGCGCTCTTCCGTATCGTGACCGGGACGCCATAGCGTTCCAAAACGCTCACAAACCGTTTTTCGACGTTTTTATCCGACGGCTTATAGTCGTTACCCGCGTCGTTCAGTTTTAATATGTTTACGTGACATAATGAACCCCGAAGTTTAAGCGCAAGTTCGCGCGCGTGTTCATTGCCGTCGTTCAAATCCTTTATAAGAACGTATTCGTATGTTACACGTCTGCCGGTCATTATGGAGTAACGTTTGCAGGCGTCCAAAAGTCTGTTCATTGGGTAACGCGCGGCGACAGGCATAATCATGCGGCGCACGCCGTCATTTGGAGCGTGGAGCGATACCGCTAAATTGGTCTGGCTTCGATTTTCAGCGAATTCGATTATTTTGTCGGTCAGCCCGCACGTAGATACGGTTACATGTCTCGCGCCAAGCCCCATGCCGCGTTTGTCGTTTATGACGTCTAAGAAGCGCGTCGTCGCGCCATAGTTGTCAAACGGCTCGCCCATTCCCATTACTATCACGGTTGACACGCGCTCAAAGGCGTAGACTTGGGCCGCGATCTCTCCGGCGGTGAGATTGGCCGACAATCCGCTTTTAGCCGACGCGCAAAAACGGCAGCCCATTTTGCACCCAGACTGGCTTGATACGCACACAGCCGCGCCGTATCCGCGATTAATACGCACGCTTTCCGCGAAAAAGCCGTCCGCTGTTTTAAACAGCAGTTTTTCAGAGTCTTTCGCGGCAATGCGTTTAATGGGGGTCAGAAACCTTATTTCGGCCGCTTCAGCTAATTTTTGGCGAAAGTCCGCGGGCAGGTTCGTCATGTCGCTAAAGCGGATCGCTCCGCGCTTATGAAGCCACTGAAAAATCTGACCGCCGCGATAACTCTCTTCGCCTAACGTTTCGGCGAACGCCTCGAGTTCTGACGCCGTCATGGAGCATATGTCTTCTTTTTTCATTATATCATGACTTAGCTGTTCATTAAACATGACTTTCGCCGCCTTTATAATGCGCGCCGCGAGCGGAGCTTACGCGCGCATGAATTCCACGGATGAAATTGCGTTACGCCTTACGAAATTTCGCTATAAAAAAACCGTCTCCGTCATATTGATGAGGTAAAAGAGCGACGCATTTATCACTATAGCTAAACGTATTAAATACTAACATATCATCATAATTTTCTTCAATAGTTTCTTGCCGTATTTCGGACGAATTTATAAAATTTTCCGCTTGAATGTTTTCAAGCTCAAAGTTAAAATTTTGCGCGAACCAATCCGCTATATCGCGCGTTTCAGCCCGCGACACGGTACAAACGCTGTAAGTAAGCGTCCCGCCAGGCTTCACGCGGCTCGCGCACGCCGACAAAAGAGCGCGTTGAGTTTCGGCGAGCGCGATTACGTCGTCCATAGTTTTATTATATTTTATATCGGGTTTTTTACGCAAAACGCCAAGACCGGAACACGGAGCGTCTAAAAGCAGCGCGTCCGCGGAGTTTTCAAGGCTGGGATCAACCGCGGCGGAGTCGGCCGTTCGCGCCTCTATTATATTTATACCCAATGTGTCCGCCGATTTCAACAGCATATCGATTTTGCGCGGATATTTGTCAATCGCGATAATCCGTCCCGTGTTTTTCATTTTTTCCGCGCAATAAAAAGATTTACCGCCAGGAGCGGCGCAAGCGTCAATAATCGTGTCTCCAGGTTTAGGATCCATTATATCGACCGCCGCCATAGCGCCGGAGTCCATTACATGAAAAAGACCGTCTTTATACACTGTCATTTTGGATATATCTTGCGTTTTAGTCATGATTACGGCATTCGGAAAGCCGCGAAGCGGAGCGCCCGAAACGCCTTCGTCAGCCAAAATCTTTATAAGCGACAGCCTGTCCGTTTTAAGCGCGTTCACGCACACGGTAACGGCGGGTTTCGTTAAGTTAGCCGCGCACATGCTTTCAACCTCGTCGAACGACATATCGTTAAGCCAATATTCAACGATCCATTCGGGGCACGAATATTTAATCGATAAATATCGCGCCGTCCCTTTTTCCGGCAGCGGCATGTCGTTCTTCGTTCGCTCGATGTTTCGCAAGACGCCGTTTATGAATGCGGACAGATCGCCGAAGCCTCTTTTTTTAACGATATTAACGCTTTCATTTACGACAGCCGCCGAGCGCGCGTCCATAAACAAAAGCTGATACGCTCCGGCGCGCAAAACGTTGGTTATAAACGGACGCTTCACGCCAGATTTTACGAACACGCTCAGCGTGTAGTCTATATATATCAAATTGCGAATAACGCCGTTCACAAGCTCCGTCACAAAGGACCGCGACACCGACTTGTCAGCGCCGCGAAGAATTTTTCGCAGCGCTATGTTATTATAGGAGCCTGACGTTATGTCGGTCAGCGCGACGACCGCCAGCTCTCTTTCGTTAATCATCCGGTCAGTGTCCTTTCCAGCGGAAACCTCGGTCTTACGTAGCCAGCTTCCGGTCGC
>JAISER010000097.1 GCA_031263985.1 Clostridiales bacterium
TGCAGATTGCAAGTTTAATTGCCCACCATATATTCCCAGTTACATGTTGTTGGTTTGGAATTTTTTAAGACGCCATCTGGGCGGCTGTTTTGTAAGCTAGTATTTTGCGAGGATAGTTATTCACCCAATCCTCAATCCGTTGAAGCTCTCTCTCGGTTAGCTTGCCTATATCTGTCCCCTTGGGGACGAACCGCCTAAGGATCCGGTTGCCATTCTCGTTACTGCCCCTCTCCCAGCTGCTGTAGGGATGAGCGTAGTAGACTTCCATGCACTTTGCCGCTTTCTTGATCGCCTCGCTGCCAAGGAACTCAGCGCCATTGTCCGCTGTGATAGTCTTAAACACCGCGGAAAAATCACCTTTTACGCGCCGTCTTAACCGTCGGATCGCCGCAGCCACTTCTTTTTGTGTCTTGTTCTTCACCAGCGCATAGAGCGCCTTTTTCGTCTTGCGCTCCACAAGCGTTAGAATCACCGGTTTCGTCCCTTGTTCGCCCACGACTAAATCAATCTCCCAATGGCCCTACTCCGTCCGCTCATCCGCTTCTTTCGGCCGTTCCTCGATGCTCTTGCCCTTCTTATTATTCAAGGCGACCGTCCGGATTTTCTTGTACGCCCGCTTTGCTCCGTCTTTTTTTACCCACAGGTCTTTATTGCTGATCACGGCAAATATACCCTTGTCGATATAACGGTAAAGCGTCTTTGTGCAGATCCGCGTGGTAAACTGCAAGCCTTCCGCTTTGATATGGCCTATGATAGCGTCCGGCGACCAGCGCTCCTTCTTGATCTTATCTTCGATGTACCGCGCCAGCTTGTGGTCATGCCCTATTTTTAACCCTCGCCCTTTGTTCGCCGCGGCGTCCTCATGCTTCCTTTGCCCCACATCCGCAAGATAGACCGTCCGCTCGGTCCAGTCGCTGTTCCGTAGTGTGGTCAGGCCACGGGCTAGCTCCCGCTCGATGGTCCGTCTGTCTCGTTTCGGCGTCAACGCCGCCCCTATCTCCGCCGCCCTGAACCCTTTCTGAAACAGCGCCTCAATTTTATACCGATCTTTTTCCGTAAACTGTTTCCATTTCTTTGTCTTTGTGTTACTCTGTACTTGACTCATCGCGATTCCTCCAGTCACGTTGTTGTCTCACAACTTCATTGTAACTGGTTTGGATCCCCGATGGGTCTTTTTTTTATGCTTTTGGGCAATTCATTTTACAACTTGCCTGTCAGACATGTTCGTTCCATAACTTTTCCATAATCTTTCGCAAGACTAGGGAAACTAAAGCCGCCGGAGTCAGGTTTCAGGACAGGTCTAATATAGAAGCGCGACGCTTAAAACTTGGGTTTTCATATTGCCGTTTAGATTAGAACTACTTCCGACATTCATTGCGGATCTCCCAAATTATTTATTTTAAATATCGATGCAGGAAACATTTTCTATTAATTTTACAAAATTTTTCAAAAACGCTTGACAAAAGGAAAGCTATATATAATAATAATTATTATCTAATTATTATTACTGGCGGATGTATCTTGATAATATGCCCGGCGCGACAAAAAGCGCGGCGGAAAATCATCACAAAAATCCGCTAAAAGCGAGATCTTAAACAGGCTCTTAATAATTAAGAAAGATCTGGCGTTTCGCCGATCAAAATAAATTATCTTATAAGGAGGAAATAATCATGTCGCTTATTGGAAAGGAAATCAATGATTTTAAAGTTAAAGCGTTCGCGGGAGGTGGCTTCCAGGACGTCGCCAAGGCGGATATTCTTGGCAAATGGTCGGTTTTCGTATTCTATCCGGCCGACTTCACTTTCGTGTGTCCGACCGAATTGGGCGATCTGGCTGATCATTACGAGGATTTCAAGAAGATTGGCGCTGAGATATATTCCGTCTCAACCGACACGCATTTCGTGCATAAGGCGTGGAGCGACGCGTCCGACACGATTAAGAAGATTAAATATCCTATGTTGGCCGATCCTACCGCGAAGCTCGCTCAAGACTTCGAGGTATACATTCCGGACGAAGGTTTGGCGCTTCGCGGCAGTTTCGTCGTGAATCCCGAAGGTAAGATCGTATCATATGAAGTCAACGACACAAGCATCGGCCGAGAAGCGTCGGAACTGCTGCGCAAAGTGCAGGCCGCGCAATTCGTCGCTCAGCACGGCGATCAGGTTTGTCCCGCGAAATGGCGTCCGGGCGCTGAGACTTTAAAGCCCAGTCTTGATTTGGTAGGAAAGCTGTGAGCCGGACAAAAGAGCTTTATGACTTGATCATTATAGGCTCGGGCAGCGCCGGCATGAGCGCGGGCGTTTACGCGGGACGCGCGAAGCTTAAAACGCTTGTCATAGACCGTGATAAGGCGGGCGGGCAGATTAAAATAACGTCCGAGGTAGAGAATTATCCTGGCATTTTGCGCGTTTCAGGCGAGGAGCTTAGCGCGACCATGCGCAAACAGGCCGAAAATTTTGGAGTCAAGTTTGTTCAGGCCGTCGTTGAGTCGGTGGATTTTACGCGGGACATCAAAAAAATAAAGACTGTCGACGGTGAATACGAGGCGCTGGCTGTAATAGTCGCGACAGGCTCCGTGCCGAGGAAACTGGGCTTCGTGGGCGAGGAGACGTTTAGGGGGCGCGGCATTGGATACTGCGCCACATGTGATGGAGAGTTTTTCGCCGGCATGGACGTTTTTGTAATCGGAGCCGGCTTCGCCGCGGCGGAGGAAGCTGTCTTTCTAACTCGTTACGCCCGAAAGGTATTTATCATCGCGCGAGAACCGGAATTTACCTGCGCGCGAACGATCGCCGAAAAAGCGTTGGCGCACCCTAAGATCGAAGTGAACTTCAACTACGAACTCTTGGAGGTAGGCGGCGATACGGTTTTGCGATACGCGAAGTTCATTGACAACCAAACCGGCCGGACTTGGCGATATGACGCGGAGCAAAACCAGACGTTCGGGGTGTTCGTGTTTGTGGGTTACATACCGCAGAGCGCCGAATACGCGAGTCAGCTTCGACTGGATGAGAGGGGATACATCCCTACCGACGATAATATGCGCGCCAATGTGGACGGAATATACGCGGCGGGAGATATACGTCCGAAGGAACTACGTCAGCTTGTCACCGCTGTTTCTGACGGCGCCATAGCGTCCACCAACGCCGAAAAATATATCTCAAGCAAGAAAGAGCGGCTTGGACTGTCTCAGTCTGGACTGTCTCAGTCTGGACTGCATAAAGAAGAGGAAGCTCAAGCCGCGCCGGCGGGGACGTTATTTTTTGACGACGATCTTCGAGAGCAGCTTATCCCTATTTTGGAGCGCTTCGAAAAACCTGTCGGACTGCTGGCCATTTTGGATGACAGCGTCGATTTCAATGATGAGCTTAGGGCGTTTTTATTCGCATTCGCGGCGCTGACGGACAAGGCGCGCGTTGAGTTTTTGAAGAAAGGCGAAAATCCTGACAGGGAAAAAGAGATCAACGCTACAATTTATCCGACTTTCGCGGTTTTGGACTCGAATGGAGCGTATGTCGGCGTACAGTTTCACGGGATACCTGGCGGTCACGAAATTAACTCTTTTATACTGGCTCTTTATAACGTCGCCGGTCCCGGACAGACGGTTCAGGAAGATACGCTTGATAAGATCCGCGCGGTGCGAACGAAGATTAATCTGAAGATCGGCGTCTCGCTCTCATGTACGCTGTGTCCGGATGTGGTGACCGCGTCACAGCTTATGGCGCTTAAGAATCCGCTTATTGAGACGGAGATGATCGATGTCGCGCGATTCCCCGATTTTAAAAATAAATACTCCATTATGAGCGTGCCCGCTATCTTGATAAATGACGACAAGCTCGCTTTTGGCAAAAAAAGCGTTGATGAACTGCTCGCGTTGGCGGGCTATTGACGAATATAAAGGCTTTTTAGTGAACGGGCGTTCCGGCGAGCTTTGCCGGAACGCCTTCGTTATGCGCGCGTATACCGGAAAGCGAACGTTTAGAGACAGTTATACTCGCGCCTAATCCAACGCGAAAAATCCTCGCTAAAAGCGAGATCTTAAACAAGCTCTAAACTGAGTTCAATATAAACCCCAGCGCCGCAATCAATTCTTCGCAACGAAAAATAAATTTTGAAGGTTCTGTAACGAATTGCGTTCTCGTCAGTCTTATAAGCGGGTGAAACGGGTGAAAATGTTGGATTTCGAGGCGTTATACAACGTGTATTCAGATGAGGTCTACCGCTATATTCTCTCTCTTTGCCGCAATCCGCACATCGCTGAGGATGTGACAAGCGAAACGCTTCTTAAAGCGATAAAAGCGATTGATAAATTCAAAGGTGAGTGTGATATGCGCGTCTGGCTGTGCCAGATCGCTAAAAATACATATTACACATTGGCGAAAAGAAATAAGCTATACGCTGAACCGCCTGATGAACTATCGTCCGGCGATAATTTTGAGCGAGCGTTGATCAATAAGTCGCAAGCCCTCGAAATTCATAGAGCTTTACACCGTTTAGCCGAACCATATAAAGAGGTATTTTCGCTTAGATTGTTTTCAGAACTTTCTTTTGCGGAAATCGGAATTATTTTTGACAAATCTGAAGGTTGGGCGAGGACAACGTTTCACAGAGCTAAAAATATGCTGAAAGAGAGGGTTAACGATGGTTAAATGTGGCGTTATCGCGGATTTGCTGATTCTGTATGTCAGCGGCGCCGGAAGCGAGGATAGCAGGGCGCTGGTTGATGAGCATATCAAATCCTGTGAAGAATGCAGGGCGAAACTTGCCGAGATGCGAAATTCCGTCGTCACGAGGCTTTATGAAAATGACAAAGCTAAATTTAATGTGCTTAAAACCTTTAAGAAAAAAATATTCAGGCGCAATATAATAGTGGCGGTAATCGCAAGCTGCGCGTCTATCGCCGCTGTTATCGGAGCGGGCGCTTACGTATTTTTACATGAAACTGTCGTCGCTTACGAAAAAGGGCTGATTGAGGTTAAAAAGAGCGATGGGAACGTCGGGGAAACCTCAAACGGCGAGTTGCTCGTAATCGTGGACAAGCGGATCTATGACGATAAAGGGGAAGTTATAATAAATATTACTAGAAAAGAGCTTTTAGACATTATATCGTCAGATAAAATCTTTTGTAGATATTCTACAAATAGAATAGTTAAAAGAGGCAATGAAACTGTTAATGTTGTCTACGTATATTTTTCAGAGACGATCGCCTCAAAGATGTCTAAATCGACGAACAAATATTCTACCCGCATCGTTGAACCGACCGCGCCGAAAGTCGATAGAACGGAGGTCTATTATTTGGATTGGTCCGCTTATGAATGGTCAACAATAAAGGATGACGAATCATTTGACAATGAACGAAACTACGGGACGCTCGTTTGGAGCGGTTCGCTAGAATGATGAAATAAAGTTCGCGCCCAAACGGCTTCGTAAATCACGAAGCCGTTTTTCGCGCCCCGGCATTGGGAGATGGCCTTAATAAGAAACCGGATAACGCGGCGTTCGCGCTTCCGCGTTTGGCGAAAAACCATCACAAAAAATCCTTTGAAAGCGAGATCTTGAACAGGCTCTAAGGACGGCGCCGCAGATGAAACTTCACGGCTATATCTCGAGAGGACAAAAAAAACAAGCGTCCGCCTTCAAAGGCCCGACGCTTGCGGTTACAGTTGCAACATATGTAGAGCATTAATTTAGTATAATGGCGTTATTTAGGCGCCTGTGCCTGTGGCTGCGACAAGTATGCCGCCCAATATAGCCAACCCTGATAAAACTATAAGAGGTATAGTAAGAGCAAGAGCTGGTATGCCAATTATTGATATTGCGCAAAGAACAGTGGCCGTTATTGAAAAAGCAAGACCGGAACCGCCAATGCCTATGAGTGAAAAAGGATCTAACACCAAAATCACCTCCTGAAGGAAATTAATAGCAAACCGCAATAAGCGGAAAATGCCGATAAGCGTTCAGTGGATCACGGAACGACGAAAAACTATAATATATACCGCCTAAAACTAAAACTATACACAAATCTCTACTTTTCTCAATATAATTATAATACGGCTTTTAATGGATGTCAATATAGTAATTTCGCTAAATAACTAATTATTGTGATAATATTAATTTGAGTTTATATTATAAAAAACAATGCATTATATTGTATATAATTATATATATTTTATAGACGCGCAAAACCAAATTATACCGAAAAACGCGGAGTTTTTTCCAGACTACAGAATTTTGGCCAAAAACGATTTAAGCCTCGGGCTTGCAGGGGCGGCGAACAGATTGTCCGGTGAGTTTTCCTCGACTATTTTGCCCTCGTCCATAAATATTACGCGGCTCGCCGCTTCACGGGCGAAATTCATCTCGTGCGTGACGACGGCCATAGTCATGCCTCCCCTTGCGAGATCTTTCATAACGTCAAGAGCCTCGCCGACCATTTCCGGGTCAAGCGCGGAAGTCGGCTCATCAAAAAGCATAACTTCCGGCTCCATGCACAACGCTCGAACGATAGCCACTCTCTGTTTTTGACCGCCGGACAGTTGGTAGGGATAGGCCAGCGCTCGGTCAGCGAGTCCCACCCTTGAAAGCAGCGCCATAGCCTTTTCCACGGCGTCGGACTCCTTCTTTTTTTGCAGTTTCATGGGCGCGGCAGTCATATTTTTGAGTACGGTCATATGCGGAAACAGATTAAAGTGCTGAAATACCATGCCTATTTTTTGACGATAGAGGTTAATGTCGATTTTTTTAGACGTAATATCGACGCCATTAAACAATACAGTCCCGGACTCGGGCGTTTCGAGCATGTTAAGGCATCTTAGAAACGTGCTTTTTCCAGACCCGGACGGACCGACGATAACAAGCGTTTCACCCTTGGCTATGCCCGCGGATACGCCATCCACAGCCTTTATTTTACCGAAACGCTTCGTTACGTTTATCGCTTCAATTATAAAATCGCCGTTCACTGTCGCGAAGCCTCCTTTCGAGCTTTCCGGTCAGAAACGTGAATAGCGTGACAAGCGCCAGGTATATGAGCGCGACGGATATAAGCGGCATGAATGGGCTATACGTTACGCTTCTAATTATATCCCCGCCTTTGGCAAGGTCCTGCAAAGCTATGTATCCGCAAACGCTTGTCTCTTTTAAAAGCGTTATAAACTCGTTGCAAAGCGCGGGCAAAACGTTTTTAAACGCTTGCGGCGCTATTATGCGCCACATCATTTGGACATAATTAAAACCCAGACTGCGCCCGGCTTCAAACTGTCCGTTGTCCACGGACATTATGCCGGACCGCGCTATTTCCGCGACGTAAGAGCCGGAGTTTATGCCGAACGCTATTATGGCGACAAACGTCTTATCGATGTTGACGGAACCGAATATAACAAAATATATAATGAGAATTTGCATCACGACGGGCGTTCCTCTTATGACGGTAAGGTAGGCTTTACATATGACGTTCATTATTTTAAAGCCGCCCGTTTTGTCGTGAGTCGTTCTGACGAACGCCACGATAAAGCCTATCGCGATGCCGAGCGCCGCGGCGAACAGCGTGACTTTGAGCGTGACGACAAGCCCGTTCGCTATAAATTTCCAGCGGCCGCCGTCTATAAAATTAAGTATGAACTGTTCCGTTAACGTTTCAAAAAATCCATTGAGCAAATTCGCGCACCGCCTTATGTAAAAATCGCAAAAAACGGGGAGAATTCTCCCCGTTGAGCTTTCGTCAGTTATTTTTTACTATTATAACTTGTAACGACGTGCAGTAACTATCGGAAAAACTGACGTTTTTCAGCCGTTCTTCCGTTATGGTCAACCCCGCCGCGCCGAAATCAGCCATACCGCTCGCTACAGCCGTCACTACCGAGTCAAAATTCATATCGGTTATTATGAGCCTTTTGCCCAGCTTGTCGCAAATCGCGCGGGCGAAATCGACGTCCGCGCCGACGATCTCCTCGCCTTCATAGTATTCGTAAGGGGGGAATTCCGCGTTCGTCGCCATTGTCAAAGCGCCGTCATACTTGATGCCTTCGGGCGACTGATAAGGAGCCGCGCCTTCTTCGGAACCTATGTAATAGTCTAAGATGCTTTGCAGCGCGCCGTCCGCTTTCAGTTCGGCTATAGCCGCGTTTATATCGTTTAAAAGCTGTTCGTTATCTTTCGCCACGCAAAGCGCGTACTCTTCTTCTTCGGTAAATTCATCGTCCAAAATTTTAAGATCGGCGTTCTGGCTCACATATACCGCGGCTGGCTGCGCGTCGATAACTACCGCGTCGATCTTCCCTTGTTTCAGCGCTTGTACAGCTTCCGCGCCTTTGTTGTAACGCTCCACTACGGTGTCTTCACCGAGATCGGAAACGTAAATGTCTCCTGTAGTGCCGATCTGCACTCCCACACGAGCGCCCGAAAGGTCTTCCGGCGCGTTTATGCTCTTTGCGGGCGCGCTGGAAACGCATGAAACCAGCAAAGTCGAAACAATCAGACAACATATGGAAATCAACGTCTTTTTCATAAATAACCCCCATTCAGCCGCTGCCGCTGCGGCGCAATCATTATCGTATAAGCGACAAAACCGGATTTTTTGGAACCCGTCGCTTATAAAGCGAGAACGCGGCGCCTTCCCGCATATGGCGCGATTACTGAAAAAGGTAAACTATGCGACTTTACGTAATGAATATATTATATCATAATACGTGGCGAAAAAAAAGCATATTTATCGATTAGCGGACGAAATGCAGATTACAAGTTTAATTGCCCACCATATATTCCCAGTTACATGTTGTTGGTTTGGAATTTTTTAAGACGCCATCTGGGCGGCTGTTTGGTAAGCTAGTATTTTGCGAGGATAGTTGTTCACCCAA
>JAISER010000110.1 GCA_031263985.1 Clostridiales bacterium
TTTGTGGACGCCTATAATAAATTTGGCCAAGCTAAACTCAAGTTTCTTCAATCTCGTGAATCCGGGAAACTCCCCTTTGCTCTTGTCGATTTCTTTTAGGCGCGCAGTTCGACACTCCCATCGAAAGTAAAGCGTTGACATATTAAATAATAAGCTGTAGAATATGACGTTATGCGCGCCAGCAGGATATATTCAGTTTTCCATGCGCCGCGTTTCAGATGGAAGACTTCCGCGGACTCACGCGGTCTCCGCGATATGAACTGATATTTTAAGCGTTCGCCGCTTCATAAAAGACCTTGAAAAGAATCTAATGAGCGAATAAATACGTTATAACTTGAAAACCAAAGCCGATTCCCATAGCGGGGTACGGCCAAAAGCGTTTAGAAACGACAATTAGGGGGATTATTCATGAACAAACGCGCCGAAAAGTTTTCCGAAAACCGTATGGGGATAATGCCGGTCAATAAGCTGCTGCTCTCCATATCCGTACCAATGATGATCTCTATGCTGGCGCAGGCGCTTTATAACATCGTGGACAGCATATTCGTCGCCAGACTCGGTCAAGAGGCGCTTACGGCGATTTCCCTCGCGTTTCCGCTTCAGATGCTTATGATAGCGTTCGGAATCGGCATAGGAATCGGCATGAACGCTCTGCTGTCCAAAAGTCTTGGCGAGAGAAATTTCGACCTCGCGAATAAATCGGCGAACAACGGCGTTCTGATGTCATGGATCAGTTGCGTTCCTTTTATATTCGTCGGGATTTTCGCCGCCGAGTCGTTTATACGCATGCAAACGGACGTCGAGAAAACCATCGCGTACGGTCAAGATTATCTGTCATTCATATGCGTTTTTTCATTCGGCATGTTCAGCCAATTTACTTTCGAACGGCTTCTGTCCTCTACAGGCAAAACTTTTTACTCTATGATTACGCAAATAATCGGAGCCGTCGTAAACGTCATCTTAGACCCTATAATGATATTCGGCCTGTTCGGCTTCCCCAGGATGGAAGCGAAAGGAGCCGCTTTGGCGACTGTGATAGGCCAAATGACGGCGGCGGTCGTCGCGCTCTATTTCAATGTGCGGTTTAACCGCGAAATAAAATTATCGATCAAGGGCTTTCGCCCAGACTTTAACGTAATAAGGCAAATTTACTCCGTCGGCCTGCCCGCCACGTTTATGCAAGCCATAGGTTCGCTTATGCTTTACGGCTTTAACGTCATACTGATTTCCTTTACTGATGTGGCGGCGGCGGTGTTCGGCGTGTATTTCAAACTGCAAAGCTTCGTGTTTATGCCCGTTTTCGGCCTTAATAACGGTATGGTTCCCATTATAGCCTATAATTACGGAGCGGGTAAAAAAGACCGCATTATGCGCGCGATTAAATACAGCCTTATATACGCGGTCTCAATCATGACTGTGGGTATGGTTATCTTTCAAATATTTCCCGAGAAATTGCTTTTGATGTTTAACGCCACGGAGGAAGCGCTTTCAATAGGCGTCGTCGCGCTCCGCGTAATAAGCGCGCATTATTTGTTTTCCGGGTTCAATATCATTTTAATATCAGTGTTCCAAGCCGTAGGAAACGGCATGTACAGCTTATACATATCAATCGCGAGACAGCTTGTCGTCCTTCTGCCCGTCGCGTGGTTACTCTCACGCATGGGAAACCTGAATATCGTATGGCTAGCGTTTCCAACGTCCGAAATCATAACCATGATTTTGTGTTTCATACTTTTCACCCGCGTTTATAACAAAAAAATAAAGATTACTCCGCCGGCGTGACCGGCGGATTCTCCGCAATTTTGTAAAACCGCAATGTACTATATTTCGTGATTGAACCCGAATGGCTATTTGAAATGAGATAATGGATATGACGCGAAGAATTGTTGTTTTTAACGGTAAATCAGCTAATTACAAAGCAAAAGGGATGCCCCGCCGGGTCGATTAATGTCGTCCACTTATCTCCGCCATATTGCGAGCCGGCTTTTACAGCCCCGCAGGCAATGGCACGCTCTACGGCAAGCTTCATCTCTTCCGGATTCCGCACCGCAAAATCCAAATGCGCCATCTGTTGTTGCGCGCCTGGTTTATCCGGCCACACCGGAGGCGTATAGCCGGCATTTTGCTGGAATGCGATTTTCACGCCGCATGACGGTGAAATAATGTCCGACCACTCGTTTTCTTCCGCATAGTTTTTCTTCCAGCCAAGGAGACGAATATAAAAATCGGATAAAGCTTCAGCGTCCTTACACTCCAGCGCAACGGCGTCCAGCGACATTGGGAGCGGCCCTTTCGTATCCATTGATTCCACAACAACGCCTCTGATCTTTTGTTTGTCTGAATTATACCGCGAAAGCCCACGGGATGGTAACATCTTGTTCAAGATCTCGCTTTCAGCGGATTTTTTTGTGATTATTTTTCGCCAAACGGTCCGCGTCCTCTCGTTTCGCTATTTACCGCGCGCGCAAACCTCAAAATCCTTATACATAAGACTAGGCTGTATATCGACGTTATCTTGATATTTACCGGAAGAATATCTTTCGTATTCACCCTCTATGGAATGATAGTAAATCTGACAAATTTCCACAAAGGGGTATATTTTGACCGGCTGCACGCAGTGTATCTCCAACGTCCAAAAACCCTTAAAACCAACGTCGCCGAACCCCGCCGTAACATGTATGTACAAGCCAAGCCGTCCGACGCTTGACCGCCCTTCCAGCATCGGCACAAGATCATCCGTTTCGGTAAACTCTAACGTGCGTCCAAGATACAGTACGCCCGGTTTCAAGACTAAACCCGTTTCCGGAATATCTATCTTCATCGTGTCATTAGGCCGCGCCATATCGAGTTCTCTGTTTTTATAAACCAGCATCTCATTGTGCAATTTTAGATTGTAACTGTTTGGGTTAAGCTGCAAGTCGCTGAACGGCTCGATCACTATCCCCTTCCCTAACCTGTTTTTTATCTCCCTCCCGGACAGTATCATTTATTTAGCGCCCCCCGAACAAAAGTACGTACCCTACAGGATTCGAACCTGCGGCCTCAAGCTCCGGAGGCTTGCGCTCTATCCGACTGAGCTAAGGGTACACGCCGCTCGCGCGACGCTTAGAAGTATATATTAAAAGTCCAAGCAAGTCAACCGCCTGACCATATAATCCGTGGGATTCTAAATTTTGCGAGAATCCATTCGCTGAACTTGCGGGATACCGCGGTCTTGCGTATTCTAATCCGGTTCAAGACGGTTTTGGCGACAGGGCTGAACTCGTTCTTGTTTATCGCGCCGGATGGGAGTATAATGCTTTTGTCAACATGACTATCCAATCGTTTCATGAAGCCGCGCGAAGGCGCGGCGCAGGGTCCGGGGTCGAAGACCCCGGCGGGGTTTGGGGCGGAGTCCCAAGGTCTTTATGACTTGCCTGGATAGTCATTTTTTCAATAAGCGCGTTTCGGAATATAAGAACCTGTTCAAGATCTCCATTTCGCGTCTTTTCGGCTTATTTTCCGCCCCGCTTTGACCGCCCTTCGCGTTTTCTTCTATAAAAATTATTTATCATATTCTTTGGGCGGATTCAATTGTTTTTGAGAACATCTCGGTAATCATGAAATAAAATGAGAATTCTATCGAATACATAATATGGACAGACAGTTAAGCGCGTAATAATGACATATCCACAAATTCAACATTTACTTAATAATAATCGCGAACGCCGCTTCATACTTCACATAACTCCGCGCTTTGAAGCCTGTCGGCGGCGAGTTTTGGAAAGATCGCTCTACTATAAATATACGTATCGACGCAAAAAAATGGAGGCGCTTTTATGACGACAAAATATATTTTCGTAACTGGCGGCGTAGTTTCCGGGCTTGGCAAAGGCATTACAGCCGCGTCTTTAGGCAGACTTTTGAAAGCGCGCGGATACAGAGTCACCATACAAAAATTCGATCCCTATATAAACATCGACCCGGGAACCATGAGTCCATATCAGCACGGCGAGGTTTTCGTAACGGAGGACGGCGCGGAAACCGACTTGGACCTCGGACATTACGAGCGGTTTGTGGACGAAAATCTTACTATTAACAATAACGTGACGACAGGCAAGATATATTGGTCAGTCATAAACAAAGAGCGTAAAGGCGAATATTTAGGCTCGACGGTTCAGGTGATACCGCATATAACGAACGCGATAAAGGAACGCGTATTCCGTACGGGTAAAGCCGCGCAGTCAGACATAGTAATTTCCGAAATAGGCGGCACCGTCGGAGATATAGAAAGCTTACCGTTTTTGGAAGCCATACGGCAAACCGCCAGAGACGCGGGGCGCGAAAACACGCTTTACATCCATGTCACGCTTATACCGTACCTGTCAAAAGCCGGAGAGATGAAAACGAAGCCGTCGCAGCATTCCGTAAAAGAGCTGCTGTCCATAGGCATACAGCCGGACATTATAGTATGCCGCTCGGAACGCGCGATTTCGGCTGACATGAAAGAAAAGCTGGCGCTATTTTGCAACGTCTCGACCGACGCTATCATTCAAAACGCGGACGCGGACTCGCTTTACGAAGTGCCGATAATGCTTGAACGGGAAAATCTCGGAAAAGTCGTTTGCTCTAAGCTAAGGCTTGAAAACGACGCGCCGGATTTGTCTGACTGGGAAGACATCGTGGCGCGTCATAAAAACCTCAGCGAAAGCGTAGTCGTGGCGCTTGTGGGCAAATATGTCGAACTGCACGACGCTTATCTGTCTATTGTGGAAGCCTTGACCCACGCCGGCATACATAACGACGCGGCTGTTAAAGTGAAGTGGGTAAACGCGGAGACGCTTACCGACGCGGACGCGGCTCTAAGCGGCGCGGACGCGATTCTTGTGCCGGGCGGGTTCGGCGAACGCGGCGCCCTTGGAAAAGTCAGCGCCATAGCTTACGCGCGCGCGAACAACGTCCCGATGTTCGGCATATGCCTTGGAATGCATCAAGCGGTAGTGGAATTCGCCCGAAACGCTCTCGGCTGGGCGGACGCCGACAGCACGGAGGTCAACCCCGCCACGTCAAAGCCCGTCATAGACATTATGCCCGATCAGGCGGATATCGACGAAAAGGGAGGCACCATGCGCCTGGGAGCGTATCCGTGCAAGCTCACGGAAGGGTCTATAAGCCGCGAGGCTTACGGCGAGGCGCTGATATACGAAAGACACCGGCATCGCTATGAGTTTAACAATCAATTTAAAAATATTTTCGTAAAAAACGGCGTTGTAATCGCCGGCCTATCGCCCGATGAAAAGCTTGTTGAAATTATAGAGCTGCCAAAAGAAGCCCATCCTTGGTTTGTCGGCGTGCAATTCCATCCCGAGTTTAAATCGCGGCCGAACAGACCTCATCCTTTGTTTAAAGGATTCGTAAAGGCTGCTTTGGAAAAAAAACGTCAGCGCGCTATTGACAAATAATCGCGTCATATGGTATTGTTCTTTTTAAGCGCAAAAGCGCGGTAACGCTTTACCGCTCGAGAAAGGCCGAAAAAACGGTTTCGTTTTGCCTATTTCGGCGAGTTTCGCACAACAAGGAGGCGCAAGGTGTACGCGATAATTGAAACAGGCGGCAAACAGTTTAAAGTATCGGAAGGCGACATTATAAAAGTTGAAAAGCTGGGCGCGCAGCCCGATTCGGAGTACAGTTTCGATAAGGTCATGGCTGTCGTTGACGGAGATGACGTTAAGTTAGGTTCGCCATATCTGGCCGGAGCCTCGGTGTCCGCATTCGTTATAGGCGACGGTAAGGAAAAGAAAGTCATAATATATAAATATAAGCCCAAAAAAGGGTTTCATAATAAAAAGGGACATAGACAGCCCTTTACGTCAGTTAAGATTTTGAGCGTAAAAGTATGATAAGATAAAAAATATGATAAAGATAATTATACGCCGTAACGCCGCCGGAAAAACCTGCGGTTTCGACGTCTTCGACCACGGCGACGGCATTGTATGCGCCGCTGTGTCGGCGTTGGCGCTTAACGCCGTAAACAGCGTGGAAACGCTTACGGATGAACGTTTTATATGTGACGAAGATGAAAAAAAAGGATTTTTGTCTTTGCGTCTGCCTGATATTGAAAAAGGCGAGGAAGCGAATGACGCGCGCCTTTTGTTGGACTCCTTCGCGCTGGGTGCGCGGTGGATCGCTGAAGGCTATCCCGACGACGTCCGCGTTAAGTATGAAACGATCAATTAGGCGTGACCCGACTAAACTAAAGATGTACGAAAAAGAAACATAAGGAGTTGCGAACATGTTAAAGCTTAACCTACAGTTTTTCGCCCATAAAAAAGGAATGGGCTCCACTAAAAACGGGCGTGACTCGAACGCTAAGCGGCTCGGGTGCAAACGCGCTGACGGCCAGATCGTTAGCGCGGGGAACATTTTATATACTCAGCGCGGAACAAAAATTCATCCCGGAATAAATGTGGGCAGAGCTTCCAATGATACGCTTTTCGCGCTCGCGGATGGACGCGTTCGTTATGAACGCAAAGGCCGCGACAAAAAGAAGCTCTCTGTCTATCCCTTGGAAGCGGCGGCTTCAGAATAATTCTCTGGCGCGGCGTCCGGTTCGTTAAACGGCTTAATTTTAAAAAAGAAAAGCTTGGGGCATTCTCAAGCTTTTTTAAATACTCAAAAATATTTCTTCCAATCGACGGACGATAAGCTTGCGGCTAAGCCAATCCAGGCGCGGCGTTACCCTTCGCCGCTTACAGTTCTTAAAAATTTACATATTTTATGAAAGGTCATCAGCATGAGCCTTAAATTCATATTCGGCGGTCCGGGTTCCGGCAAAACGACGCTTTGCCTGCGCGACATGGCGAAGCTTTCCGAAAAAAACAATTGCATATTCATCGTGCCGGAGCAGTTCACGCTTGAGTCCGAACGCCGCCTGTGCGAGTTTAACCAAAAAGGCGCGGTAATTAACCCGCAGGTTTTGAGCTTCAAACGACTAGCCTACCGCCTGTCGGAAAAATCGGGCGGCGGCTCGCCGCTCGACGATTCCGGCAAGGTAATGCTCCTTAGAAAAATAACGTCGGAACTTCTCGGAGAACTTGAATTTTTCGTTCGGTCAGCTAATAAACAAGGTTTCGCGGAGGAATTATCGAAAGCGATAAACGAATTTTATCAGTACAATATAAGCTCGGATACGCTTAAAGCGCTGGAAGAAACGCTGGAAGGCGGCCTTAAAATCAAAATAGGCGATTTGCGAAAAATATTGGCGCGCTTTGAAGAGTTTATGCGAAGCGGTTATGTGTCGAGCGAAACGGCGCTGGAGTCAGCGCCCAAAGAGATAGCGAAATCGCGTTTCGCCGTCGGCTCTTATATTTGGCTCGACGGTTTCTATGGCTTTACGCCGCAGGAATACGACATAATTGAAAAATTGATGGCAAACGCGGAAAGAGTCAACGTGGCTCTTACGCTTGACAACGATAATTTCGGCGCGATAAACGACTCGGATCCGTTCGCGGACATAAAACGCGCGGTCAACAGATTGTCAAAGATCGCAAAAAACACAGGCGTTCCGATAGAACCGCCCGTTATGCTGACAGATCATCATCGCTTTAAAAACAGCCCCGAATTAGCGTTCATTGAAAAAAACTTCTTGAACCATAAAAAACAACGGTACAAGGCGCGAACCGAAAACATCGTCATTCGGGCGGCGGCTAATCGACGCGCTGAAACGGAGTCGGCGGCGGTTGAAATTATAACGCTCGCGCGCAAAAAGGGGCTGCGATACAAAGAAATAGCCGTAGCGTCGGGTGACATAAGCGGCTACGAAAGATCGATACGCCGTATCTTCGACGAATATGGCGTACCTTTTTTTATGGACTATAAAACGGACATACTGTCACATCCGCTCGCGGAGCTTCTACGCTCCGCAATCGACTGCGCGGCTTTCAATTACAACTACGAGTCCGTATTCAGATTTTTAAAGACAGGGCTTACGCCGCTAAGCGCCGACGAAACGGATGAGCTGGAGAATTACGCGCTGGAATTCGGCGTAAGCGGTCAGAAATGGTTTTCGGACTGGAAGGCGGGGCTTGAAGGCGATGAAGCCGTACGCGTAAATCGTCTGCGTGAAAAGGCCAAAAACGCTTTTCACCTGTTCGCCGAACAAAGCGTCCGCGGCGTCAAAACCGCTAAGAATCTTTCGGCGGCGGTCTTCGATATGCTTGACCTCATGGATGTCGCGTCAGTCATAGAACAATGGGCCGAAAAAGCCGCTGAGCGAGGCGCGGCCGTTCTGGCTAAATCTCATTTAACGGCGTATGGGAAAATACGCGCCGTATTCGATAAATTGGTCGATATCTTAGGCGACTTGCGTGTGGATATAAGGGATTTCTCAAAAATAGTCGAAGCGGGATTGATGGCCGAAGATATGGGGTTTACACCGCCGTCCCAAGACCAGGTTATAGTAGGAGACCTGAAGCGCACACGGTTGCCTGAAATAAAGGCTCTGATAATTTTAGGCGCCAACGAGGGCGTTTTACCCGCGATTCAAAAGGAAACCGGAGTTTTTTCAGACACGGACCGGCTGACATTAAAAGCGGCCGGCGTAGAAATCGCGCCGGACAGCCGCGCGAAAAACGCCCGTGAACTCCTTGACGTCTATTTAAGTTTGACAAAACCCTCCGAACGGCTTACCGTGAGCTACAGCCTTGGTGACTTTAACGGCAAAACGACGCGTCCGTCGCAAGTCGTTTTTAAAATAGCGGACATGTTCCCTTTGTCCGAAACCGCTGAAACGGACATAATCGCGGCTTCGGAGCCAGCTTTTGGAAGAATGGGCGAATTCCTACGCAAAACGCTTCGCGGCGAGGAACCCGGCGCGCTAAAGCTAGCGTGGCTTTGGTTCAAAAACAATGAACATTACGCGCGAAGGCTCTCAAAGCTTGAAAGCGCTTGCGAGCCTATCCGAAACGAGGCGTATCTGTCCAAAGCTCTGACTGACGCGCTGTACGGCGATGAAATAATAATAGGCATATCGCGTCTGGAGCAATTTGTAAAATGCCCTTTCGCCTATTACGCGACCTACGGGCTAAAAGCCCGCCCGCGCCGCATTTACGAGGCTAGACCCGCCGATTACGGGTTGCTGGCGCACAAAATCTTAGAAAACTTCGCGCGTATAATGGCGGAAGAACAGTCGGACTGGCGCGGCGCCGACAAGGCTAAAATAGACGAATTCGTGGAAAGATATACGGACGATATGGCGCTCGGGGAAATTTTCACAAGTTCATCTAAGCGTCTATATATGCTAAGCCGCGTAAAGCGAGTCGCTAAATAATCCATTTGGGCTTTGGCGAAACATATCGCCGACAGCGATTTTTCGCCTGTAATGTGGGAGGCCGCGTTCGGAACCGGTCAACCGCTTGGATGCATCGACTCTCCCATCGACTCGAAACGTACGCTAAAACTGACCGGCGTTATAGACAGAGTGGACGTTTTGGAGCTTAACGGCAAAAAGTATATTAAAATAATCGACTACAAAACGGGCGCCGTAAAATTTGACCCGGACGCGCTCGGTTTCGGCGCCCAGCTTCAACTTACGGCGTATTTAGACGCTATAATCAAAAATTCGAAAGACGAAGCGGAACCGGCTGGCATATTATATTTTCACCTGGACGATCCCATAATATCGTTTGCCGAGGATTCCGACGAAAAATTGGAGCGCGATACTATCAAACGCTTTAAAATGAGCGGAGTAACGCTTGACGACGAGAACGTCATAAAGGCTATGGATAAAAATATAGATAAATGGTCCGATATAATTCCGGTCTACTTGTCAAAAAATGGCGTCGGGGCTAGATCATCCGTTATTTCACAAGAAGATTTCAAAAAACTGCGTCAATTTGTCACTCGTAAAATAACCGACGCCGGCAAGGACATGGCGCGCGGAAACATAAGCGCGCGCCCGTATAAAAAAGAGAAGAACGCTGAAACGGCATGCCTATTTTGCGAATATAAACCTATTTGCAAGATAGACTCAGTTACGTCTAAATCCAAATTTAACATAATGACGCGCGCCAATTTGAGAACAATTATAGACAGCGTCGATTAGCGCGCGATTTAATCATACGGCTTGGTCGATAGTAATTGAATTGTAACGCAACTGTTATTGCAATCGACTGATCGTACCTATATACTTCGTAATAATAAACTTCGCTTATCGCTGATTGCAACCATCGAACAGCGAGATAATACTAAAAATGGGAGTGATCACTTATGAAAGCGTCAAATTTTTTTAAGAGAACCGTATTTTTGGCGATTACCGCCATATTAACGGCATCGGTCGGGTTTACCGCGTTCTCCTTTAGCGATCTCGAACGCGCCTCCGTAATCACCAGACCCGTTGATCCGCCTAAGGGTGACGGCATCGATATTGACGGCAAAATACCCGCCTTGACCGGCCTCTCTGACAAGACTCTAGAAACTGGACTAAATGAAAGCATAACCGCGGTTGTAAACGAAAAAATAAGAGCCGCCAAAAAAGAATCGGCTCGCGGGGTATCTTTTTCATACGAGGAGTATATATCAGGCAATACAGCGTCCGTAATCGTTTTCACTCAAACGACTATCGCGTCGTCAAAAACCGAAGCGGACTCGTTTAACTTCGACCTAAAGCTAAATAAAATGGTAAATATAAACGATGTTTTAGGCATAAACGCCGTACCGATAGCTAACATCTTCATTCGAGATACGATTAAGCGAGATACTGAGAAATATAACGCCGATTTCGGGGGCATAACGGATACGCGAACTTTTTACGTTGAAGGCGACGAATGCGTTTTGGTATTTGATAAATATGAGATAGCCTCAGGCTATGAAGGCGTTATACGTCTTGCGATACCATTGGACAGCGTTACGAATACTACGCTTGCAAGAAGCGAATACGTCGTTTGGCCGGAATATTATAAACTCAAAATGATACCGGTTCGTAAAGTATGTGAAAAGCTTGGGTACGAAGTTCTTTGGAACGAGAATACGCGAGCTATAACACTGACGAAAGAATCCCGATCCGTAACGATAGATATAGGGAAAAACGAGTACCAGAACGACGTTGTGCTAAGGAGTCTTGAAGCGGCTCCCACGCTTATAGATGGCGTTACTTACGCGCCCATAGCCTTTTTCGAAATAATATTAGGCGCCGCTTATACTGTGGACGAAACTGAGCGCGTAACTTTTTCGATATATTCTCCCGCCTAACAAAAGATTTCTCTCGGAGGAAACTTTTTTGAAAAAAAGTTTCCTCCGAACCTCCTTCAAAAAGCTTTTATCCAAAAACTCCGCTTCGCTCCGTTTTTGAGAAAAATCCCAAATAATTTTCATCGCTATAGTTATAACATAAGTTTTTTAATAATTCGATTCTTTTTGCTCACGGCAGACAATAAAAAAATGCTATAAAAGATTTCTCTCGGAGGAAACTTTTTCGAGAAAAAGTTTCCTCCGAACCTCCTTCAAAAAGCTTTTATCCAAAAACTCCGCTTCGCTTCGTTTTTAAGAAAAATCCCAGATGATTTTTACTACTATAGTTATAATAAAACTATAATCAATAAAATCTTTAATAATTTAATTCTTTTTGGTCATGGCAAAGGATAAAAAAGGGCTATAAAAGTTTCCTCCGAACA
>JAISER010000038.1 GCA_031263985.1 Clostridiales bacterium
AGTGACAATTCCCGTAGACTCTCTAAAGACTTTGAAATCAAAACCACTTATGCTGAAAATATGTTTATTGTTTCTCATTTACATACATTGCTTCGTCGTTATTGAATACAACTTCTAAAAACGTTTGAATTGAGAGGTAGGGAAGAAAATGGGTGAAATAAATAGCGCCGTTGTGGCGGCGCAGTGCGTGGCGTTTATTGAAAGCCAGAGAAATGTAAAAGGGAGATATGTGCAGGCGGTTTTGTGTAATTATCCTGCTGATAGCGAAGGGATTATAAACAGTGTGAACGGCGCCGTTATAGATGGCGTTACGGTTACGCCGACAGAGTTTACCGCGTGGGTAGCGGGCGCTACGGCTGGGGCGGCGGCGAACAAATCGAATACGGCGAGAATTGTCGATGGAGCGACGGAGATTATCGGCGAACTTGATGACGACGGCATTGTAGACGCGCTTAAAAACGGTAAATTTCTTTTGTCGCAATTGCGGGATGGACGCGTCAAAGTTGAGCAGGACATAAACAGCTTTATATCTTTTACAGGAGAAAAAAATTATATATTTGGTAAAAATCGCGTTGTACGCGTATTAGATGAGATAGGATCGAACGTTCGGGATATTTGGGAACGCAGTTATATGGGGAAAGTAAATAATGACGCGAATGGGCGTGAAATGTTTAGAGGCGATATTATATCGTATTTGACCGAGATGCAGAGGATTGGCGCGCTTCGTGAGTTTTCCGGCGCGGATGATGTGACGGTTTCGCTTGGAGACAGGCTTGACGCGGTTTTGGCTAAGCTTAAGGTGAAGCCGGCGGATGCCATGGAATATCTTTATATGACTGTTGATGTGCAGGCTTAGGAGGCGATAGGATGGCTTATTTGACTGAAAATGAGGTTATAAGCGGGCGCGAAGGGCAAGTTGTCGCCGTTGTCGGGTCTAATGTGTATGAATTAGCGGAGGTTCGTAAGCTGGAGGCGAAGGTCACTAAAAAAAAGACGTCCTTTAAAGTTTTGGGGTATCGCGGAGAACAAAATAAAGCCAGTGGGTATCGCGCGGAAGGAAGCATGACCATATATTATTCGACTACTCTTTGGAGCCAGATTATGAGAGAATATACGGCTGGAGGGAGAGATGCGTCCTTTAGCGTGCTTATAACGAATGAGGATCCGTCTAGTTCAATTGGGGCGCAGAGAGTGAGGTTGAACGGATGCAATCTGAACGAGCTTATTATAGCGAAAATTGACGCGGACGCGGAATTTTTGGATTATGATGTGTCATTTACTTTTAATGACTATGACATTTTAGAAAGCTTTAGGGTGGGATAGTATGGACGATCTTATGAATTTTTTATTGGAGAACGATATAGCTGATATTTCGGAGGAGGTTATCATTTCTAAACGCGTTCCTATGAAATTCGGCATACGGCCTATGACAAAAAACCAGCACGCGGACTTTATAAAAAGGTGCCGGTTGAGAAACGGCGAGTTTGACGACGCTAAATTCCAGACGATAGTGTGTCTGGATTGTACGGAAAAACCAAATTTTCGCGATGCTCAAGCTATTGCGAAAGCCGGCGTAATTACCGGGGAAGAACTGTTGACGAAGACGCTTTTGCCGGGAGAGATCTCCGCTTTGCACGCTAAAATCTGCGCGTTGAGCGGGTTTGACACGGATATTAATGAGGATGTGGAAATGGCAAAAAACTGATTGAGAAAGGCGGCGAGGCGGCGTATTGCATGTACGCGGTTTTGAATATGGGATTTACGCCAGTTGGTTTCGCTGGTCTTTCTCAAAAGGAAAAGGCTTTCGTCATAGCGTGCGTGCGCATGAGACTGGAGGCTATGAAAGGGTAAGTTAAATATGGCTCAGGTTTTTTGGAAAACGGAATATATTGAAAAAGAAGCGCGGTTTATATATAATGCGATGCATGACATATATTCGGGCGGTGATTAGTGTGAAGAAACATATTTTGGCGCGCGCGGCGACGATGGGATTAGTAATTTTCACGGCGGGGAGTTTTGGCGGATGTACGCCTAAAAGTCTTACGGAAAAGGCCAGGTCTGAGGGTAATATTAAAATAATCGACTCAAAGAGTGTTGAGCGGTCGGATGACTCAAACGGATTCTTACGGGTGATGACGCCGTATGAGAAGGTTGACGGAATTGCGGAAGCGTTTAACGCGCCGGCCGCGGCGTTGATTTCGCGAAATGATCTGGAGGAAACGGCCGGAGAGCCTGAGGAGGTTGAGGAACGGAAAGAGAACGTCCTCGGTAAAGAATGTGACATCACATATCTTTATTATGATGATGTAATGTATGTCGATGTGGACGGTAAGATCGCGCAGGCGATGTATATTTTTGACGAAGGAGAGCCTCACAGGGAGTTGAACGAGTTTTTAACGCTTTTCGGCATTGAGCCAGGCGATGGGATAAGATATGTGAATGCCGATAATCCAGCGATTATACGGTGTGAAGATGTCAGCGACAAGGTACGCGAGCTTTTGATAGTATTTAATTATTCGACCGATGGCTCTCCCAAAAACGCTATTATTACGTATGATGAGGAATATGATATTATATCGCCTTTCGCTGGGAATAAATAGGCGAGAGCATTGCGGCGGTCTGTTAAAGGCCGCTTTTCTATTGCGAGATGTTTGGAGGCGGATGGTTGATTGAGTTTATATTGACGTTTGAAGGACGACAGCTTACGTTGCCGATAAATCCGGCGACGTTTAAGATTGCGCGGGAGGGAAAAAATTCCGTTGTCGAGCTTATAGGGATTGGCGATGTCGCGGTTCCGAAGGGGTTGAAATTGGCTGAAATCACTATTGAAAGCATGTTTCCCGCCGATGGTGTGACAACGCCGGGCGAATGCGTCGAGTTTATTATGGACGCTTGGCGCAAGGGCAAATATATGACGCTTACGGTCACGGAAATTCTAGAGGAAGCCATGCCTGTCATTGTAACGGCTTTCACGAGGGAGCGCCGCGCTGGAGAACATGAAGACATATATTATACGCTTGAGCTTATGGAGTACAGACCTTACGGAGCTACAGCGGCTGGAACTATCGCGTACGGCGTGACCGCTTACAACGCGGCGTATGGCGTAATGGCGTCCGCGGCGGTCAGGAGCGACGAAAATAAACCTGCCGCTGAACGATATTACACTGTTAAGCGTGGGGATACCTTGTGGTCTATCGCGCGGCGCAGCGGCGGAGATTGGCGTGAACTTTATGAAAATAATAAGTCTGTGATAGGCGCTAATCCTGATTATATAACTGTGGGAACGATACTAAACATGCCGGAAAGCTGGGTGAGCGCGTCATGAAACTTGAAGTGATCGTTCAGAACGCTAACGGAGAAATGTTTGACGTGTCGGAGCTTTGCGTGTCGGCGACGTATGACACGCATATCGCCGATCAACCGGGGCGGCTTGTAGTGGAGGTTATGGAGGATCCCACGAAGGCGATCTCATTCGCTAACGGTGACGTTATCTTTATGAATGTTGGTGACGCGGGAATGTTTTACGGTTATATATTTTCCATGAAAACGGAAGAAAATCGAACTGTAGAGATAACGGCTTATGATCAGTCCCGGTATTTAAAAAACGACGACGTATTCGCTACGCCGCCTATGACGGCTGACGTTATATTTGAAAATTGCTGTCGCAGGGCGGGGCTTTCTAAATTTGAGGCTAAGTGCAGGCCGAGGTATATATGTCCGGAGTATTTTCATGATAAAAAAAGCCTATATTCCATCATAAAATATGGAATTGAACGGACATTTGAAAACGAGGGAAGGCGTTTGTTCGTAAGGGATGATTTTGGTTCTCTGATATTTGACGATGTAAAAAATCAGCGCGTTGACGCCGTGATCGGAGACGCGTCGCTTCTTTACGGATATAAAAGCGAGATATCAATTGACAGAGATACGTTTAATTTGGCGCGGATATACAAGGATGACGAGACGTTTGGCAAAAGAATAGCGTGGGAAGCCGGCGATAAGGAGTCTCAAAAGCGATGGGGCGTTTTGTCGTATGTCAAGCGGGCGGATAAAGACATGAACGCCGCGCAAATGGCTGAGCTTTCCGAAAGGATTTTAAGAGTGAAAAATCGGGAGACAAGGTCGCTTTCTTTGCAGACTCTCGGTGACGCGCGTTTTAAGGCGGGGATGAGCTTTGACGTTGGCATATCGAGACTGGGAATACGCGGCGAGTTTGTCGCGGAAAGCGTGACGCATAGGTTTTACAAGGGGGAGTATGTTATGAGCATGGGAGTTTTCAGCGCGTGAGGATATTGACGCGGACGTGTTTTGAACGTCTTCTCTAAGTTAAGCTAAGCGTTTTTTTTGTCGCGGGCGGTTTCCGCTTTTTCCGGAAAGGAAGTTTCTGTCCGACTTTTTTTAAAAAATTGGCGAGGCGGGCGGCGTCAACCGCTTTAGAGCCTGTTCAATATCTCTATTTCGCGTCTTTTCGGATTATTTTCCGCCACGTTTTGTCAGCGCTCTTTGCGTATGTTCCTCGAATACGCGGCGTTCGAGTTTGGCGAAAAATCATCACAAAAAACCCGCTAAAAGTGAGATCTTGAACAGGCTCTTAGAAAGGACGCGATATATAGGTTTTATACAAGGAGGCATTTTAATGCGCATTGAGGATTTTGGAGCGTGAGTGACATCAGCGCTAGGCGTATTTTGAACGTCTTGGCCGTCAAATCAGACGCGTTAGCGGACAGAATAGGAGCGGGCGTCGTCTTTGGAAAAGTGATTTCGACGAGTCCGCTCACGATAGATATAGAAGGACATGCGCGGCTTACGGAGAATTTTTTTGTGCTGTCACCGTTTTGCAGGAAAATGTACGGATGGAGTTCCGTTTTTTATACTGAAGGTATGGAGCATTCGCATTATACGCCAAAGGTGACGACGAGTGAGGCGGCGGGACACAGACATACGGTGGAACCGGAACCGCTTGGGATGTCTGTGGGCGGCGGGGCGCACAAGTTGCCGGAGTTTACGACGTCAAGCGACTTGGGACATTTTCACGGCGTGGATGGGGGAGATTATACGGATGAGGCTGAGCCGTTCGGCATTTTTTTACTTCCCCCATTTAAAGAGTTCTATGAAATGAATTTTTATCAAATGGCGCATTTTCATAACTTTGAAGAAATGTTTACGACAAAGCCCGCGAGGGATGGACATACGCATACGTTTAGTTTTTCCGGCGGAACCAATCAGACGATTGTGCCTTCGGCGTTATGGAGGGGTATTCAAGAGGGCGATATTGTGAATATGATTATGGCGTCGGATAAACAAAAGTATTATATAATTGAACGGCAGGGAATGCGATAACTAATATTGAATTCAGTATAAAACGGGAGGGATTTTTACGCTGCCTGAAAATTCCGCTAAGGAAAGAAAGATATATCCTTCAAGGACATACCGGGTTACGGAAAGCGATATATCCGGCTGGACGGATGGGGTGAAAGCCGTTAAGCAGACGGTTTGGCGCATATTGTCCACCGAGCGGAGAGCTTATGAGATTTACAGCGAAAATTATGGGATGGAAACGGAGCGATTTGTCGGAAAGAGTTTTGAGTTCGTAAGGGCGAATATTGGAAGGGCTATACGCGAGGCTCTTTTATGTGACGATAGAATAATCGCTGTTAATATTGATTCGATAGAGCGTGAAGGGCTTGACAAATGCGAGGTTACGTTTACCGTTGTTTCGTCTAACGGAACATTCGCCGAGACAGCCGTTTTCGGATGAGGTTGAAAGGAGAAAAAATTTTGGCGACTATACGGTATATTTTTGAGATTAACAGGATAGCGTCTATGAGAAGTCCGGCCGCGCCTAAAGATGAGGTCAGATTGATTGATGGAAACGCGGCGATGCTGGCGGCTGATTTAGCCTCCGGCATCGCTGAAGGCGTCGATGGAGACGGTAATGGCGTGAATTGGGATAAGATAGGTTCATATGACGATAAGGTTTTGATGACGAGGATATTAAATGTTTTTGCCTCGGGTGGAAATGTCAAGGGAATGGGAAATATATATTCGGCGCGCGGAGAAAAGAATAATTACGCGCTGGCTAAGGACGTCTTGGGAACGGAAAATCCGCTAGGGAAGATGGCTATATATGGCGGCGGTACGTTTGAAAACGCCAAAAACGGAACGGCGGGAGCGGAAAGTGTGGACGGCGAAACAATCGAGGCAATGCTGAAGACCTCTCATGAATTGAACGCGTCGCGGATTTCGAAGGCGCCGGCGGCGAGCTCTAATGATTACGCGTATGATTTCGGTGGAGAGACTCTTGTTTTGAACAGCGCCGCGCGGTTAAGTCATACGGGAAAGAAAGGCGAATGGCCGGGCGTTAGCTCGGGTGACGTGAAAATTATGGCGGAGTCGAAGGATCGGTCGCGCGAGATTGGGTTTCAACGGATTACTCCGGAAATAACGATGTATTTCGGGGACATAAGAGAAACCGCTGATGTGGATGAGGTTATGGGGAAACTGGCGGAGCGGCTGGAAGAAGTCGCGGCTTCAAGTTTAAGAGAAATCGCCATGGTCTAGCTCATATTAATAATTCAGTTGAAGTTTAAAAAAGGTTTTCGGTTTGACGCGTAGCGGCGACTCTCGCGATACGCAGGGCGCCCTCAATGTCTTTAAGCGTTGAATATTCGACGCTTTTTTTATAACTTTATTATGAGGAGGGGAAAGATGACGGATTTCGTTACTATCATGGACAGGATGCTCAGTCGTGTGTCAGACGCTGTAGATAAACGCGAGGGAAGCGTTATATATGACGCGCTCGCTCCAGCCGCGGCGGAACTCGCGCAAATGTACATAGGCCTTGAAATTTGGAAGGAACAGACTTATTTGATGACGGCGACTGGAGAAAATCTCGACAGACGGGGAAACGATTTCGGCGTTGCGCGCCGACCGGCCGTAAAAGCGCTGAGAATAGGGCGAATGTATAATTTCGCTCTTGAACCCGCTGACGCGCCGTTGGGGTCGAGATTCGCGGCGCCGGATCATAACGGAATAATTTACGCGGTGGAAGAGCGGCTCGAAGCGGGCGTTTACGCCATGCGCTGCGAGAGGGCCGGGACGGAGGGTAACGATTATGAGGGAGATGTGCTGCCGCTTTATTACGGAAATAATTTGAGCCGGGCGGAAATTACAGGACATCTCATTCCTGGTGAGGACGAGGAGTCGGATGACGATTACAGGCGACGCGTGGCGGGACGGTTGGCGAATAGGGCGTTTGGCGGAAACGTGGCTGACTATAAGCGATTCGCGTCGGAGATAGATGGAGTGGGGGCGGCGAAGGTTTTTCCCGTTTGGGACGGAGGGGGAACTGTCAAAATTTCTATAGTCGACAGCGCTTACAATGACATTTCGGCTGATTTTTTGAAAAAGGCGAAGGCCATAATTGACCCGGAAGAATATGAGGGTGAAGGCGCCGGTATAGCGCCTATCGGGCATATAGTTACGGTATCGACGCCTGACAGGGTGGTTGTTGACGTTGAAGCCGTTTTAACGCTAGACGGGAGAACGGCGGGGCAGGTTTTAGCTGAGTCGGAGACGGGTATCGGCGAATATTTCGCGCAAATTCGTCGCGGATGGAGCGAGGCGGATGAAGTGAGCGTGTATGCGTCGCGGGTGGCCGCGGAGATATTGAAGATACCGAGGGTTTTGAACGTTACGGACGTTAGGCTAAACGGCGCGTCAGGCGATGTTTCTCTGACAAATGACAAGTATATTCAACAAATTCCATTTTTGAGGTCGCTGACGCTTTACGAAGGCGGTGAATGAATTTTTGGCGCTTAATAGGTTTTGCAACGCGATTTACGCTAAAAACAGGGCTATGACGCGCTTGCTGGAAGCGGAACAGCCGGAGTTTGATGTGTTAAGCCATTTGCGCGATATAGCTTTTGATAATTTGTTTGTTGCGACGGCGAACGCGGATGGCATTGAAAAATTTGAATTTATGCTGGATATAGCGGCTGACGCGGCGGAGACTTTGGAATTTAGGCGCGCGCGCGTTTTGAATCAGATGATGATGGATCCGCATTATATTAAGCTTTTTTTGGCCGGAAAACTGAACGCGTTTTTTGGTGAAGGTAATTGGCGGGTGCATGTAGACAGTGGCGCTTATACGATTTATATGGATTTTGAGACGGATGAAAGCGTTTTGTTTTCGCGGGCGGCGGCTGAGTTTAGATTGGATGTTCCCGCGAATATGATTATGGAGCTAAAGCGGCTGAAGCGGCATGAACGGATTTTTCCTAAGATTATTTCGGTGGCGTTTGTGGTGTCAAGGAGAATCTTTACGACCGTAGGAATATAATATAGTTGACAGGGGACTAGGATATGGCGAGATTTAACAGTTTTATTACTGAATGGGGAGCGCGGGAGCTTACGCGGGCGGCGGCGGAAGGCGCGAAGCTTTCTATTGGTTTGGCGAAAGTCGGCGACGGACGCGCGGACGATCCAACTGATGTCAGTGACATTGTAAACGAGGTTGACGTGGAATGTAAAGTCGCGGAGAGCGGATATACGCCTCCTGATGGGGAAAACGAAGGATTTTTGCGTGTGACGGTCGATATATTGAACGGGGGTCTTGACGCTCCGGTCGCCGTTAGGGAAATAGGGCTTTATTCCGGCGCGAATTTGTTCGCTTACGCGTGGCTTGACGGTGAAGACACGGATAATGTGCTGCCGGCGCCGGCGACGTTAAACTCTTCTGACGCGGTGCATCAATATGACGTTTGCCTTTTGGTGACAAGCGATGAAAACGCGGCGATAGATATTGAGTACGCGATTACCGTGGCGGATAACGCGCTTATAGCGAGCATATCGGAAAGAATTGGATTTCCGTTCGAAAATGACGCCATGCCTACGATATTCGGCGTTATAAAGTCGGTGACGGACGCTGTGGATGAGATTGGCGCCGAAATAGGAGAAGGGGAGGGTCAAAGCGTTTTTGAGAGACTCTCCGCTATCGAAAGCGAGATGAGACGCGGAACGGTCAAAAGAATTCAGAGAGGCGCGGTCAAAGTAGTGGGTAATATGCCGACAACAGTGTCTATATTACCTATTGATCCGCAAAAATGCTCAGTGACCGTCAGCGGGACATATGGTTATTTTTCATCGGGTTCGGGCGGTATTACGATGACGTATGGAGCCATTGTAAAAGAGGTGGGAGAAACGGCTATTGTTATAGACGGTTCGTCTAATCCCATCAGTGAATTTTGGTATCCCGCGGGACCGTTTTCATGGGAAATTATAGAATATTATTAAGGAGCGTAAGATTTGGTCCATCATATTTGGAACTTAGATGATGATTTTTCGTCAAGCGCGGAAGCGCGAACGCCGCGTATTCACGCGCTTCATTAATTATTATGACTATCCAATCGTTTCATTAAGCCGCGCGAATGCGCGGCGCGGGGTCCGGGGTCGAAGACCACGGCGGGGTTTGAGGCGGAGTCTCAAGGTCTTTATGACTTGTCTGGATAGTCATTTTAATTATTGAGAGGTTGAACGCGGCGCAAATCCTTAATGGCGTAACTTTATATAATTTAATGTAAAATTATATATACCGACGGTAAATGGGAGGAAAACGTTATGATTGACAGCAGAGACGTTAATGAGTTACACCCGGCGCTTAAACGAGGAGCCGCGGAGCTTATGTCTCGTATGAAGAGAAAAGGATATGACGTTATCGTGACAAGTTCATACAGAGACAATGAGTCGCAAAATGCGCTTTATGAGCAGGGAAGGACTAAGCCAGGCTCAATTGTGACGAATGCGCGCGGAGGAGAATCGGTTCACAATTATCGATTGGCTTTTGATATAGCGAAAAATATAAAGGGGCAAGAGTATTCTGATGCCAACTTTTTTATAACGGCGGGAAATATTTGGCGTGAGATGGGTGGAGAGTGGGGAGGGGATTGGGTGAGTTTTCCCGACAAACCGCATATGCAGTATACGGGAGGGTTAAGTATAGCGAACCTTAAGGCTGGTTCCAAGTTGGCTAATGACGCTAGGATGCCTTGGGAAAGCGTGAAGGAAGAAAATAAGCTGAAGATAGTTTATAGGGGAAAGACTTACATTGTTCACGCTTTCTTGATAAGCGATTATTACCATGTCAGATTAAGAGAATTCGCCGAGATATTTGGGGCTAAGGCGGAATATATCGAGAAAGACGGGTCAGTGATTTTGACCGATTGACCTAATAAGAGCCTGTTCAAGATCTTCATTTTGCGTTTTTTCGGCCTATTTTTCGCAACACGTTGTCAGCGCCCTTTGCGTATATTCTTCGAATACGCGGCGTTCGCGCTTCCGCGTTTGGCGAAAATCATCACAGAGATCCGCTAAAAGCGAGATCTTGAATAGGCTCTAACGCGTTTTTAAAACGCCCAGGCGTAAAGGCGGTTTCAATAAAGGCGGCGTTATTGAAGCCGCCTTTATTATTTGAACTGAAGCTATATAGCTTTTCTGTATATGGCCTGTTTAATGATGAGCGCTATTTCAAAATCCACCATGCTATGTATTACTGTTCCAACGCCGACTAACAGCATTATGTTATAAAAACCCCAGCTTTGAGGCATAATTCCAAAGAAGTAAAAGAAGAAAACAGCCAGAAGTTCACTCGAGGCGTGTATGAGTCCGATTAAAAACGAAAATATATGCGCTGACTTTAATGTGTCGAGCGTTTGCGGGCGCTTTTTAAGCCACAAGCTACCTATAGCGGTGAAGATGACGTGTGATAGCGCGCGCGCGGCTATTACCGGCGTGGCGCTTATTAAAAAGCCGACGGCGGTGCATAAGGCGACGGCGACGCCTACCCAAGGCGAAATAAACATGGCGATAAAAATAGGAACATGGCTGGCTAATGTAAATGAAGCCGGTTCAAGCCATATTTTTATAGGTGAGAAGAGCGGTATGGCGAGACCAATAGCTATGAGCAAAGCTGACGCGGTTATTTTGCGGACTGGTGAGTGCAAAGCTTCGTAGGGCATATATTTTCAAAATCCTTTCCGAGAAGATTATTTAGAAATTCTACTACAAATAAGATTCATACGCAAGCTCTTATTTTTACGCGATATGCGCTGAATTTTAAAAATCTTATAAAATTTTTAGTTTTTTATATCGTAAAATGTCAGAATACAAGGTTTATAGACGGAATTTTTTCGTTTTTATTGTTGACATATTTTGGAAATGATATTAATATCCAATTATATATATATTATTAAATATGGAGGCGATACGAATGAAAAAAATGACGTCAAAAGCGCTTATAATTTTGTTATACATAATTTTTTCAGTCGTCATAACGATTTTTTTCACGCGAATTGCGAATGAATATAGAAAAAAACCGACAATTGGCGGCGAATGGGCGCCTCTGTTTTTTACTCCTGTCGGCGTTTCACTGATTTTGAAGACAAAGAGAAAAAGGCGAGCCGCAAGGCCCGCCGACAATGACGCTGAATATTTACAAAATGTGAAATTTCACGATCAACCCAGCGAAAACTATCGAGACCATAGAAATGAGTTTAATGAGTATATTAATTGACGGCCCCGACGTGTCTTTAAACGGATCGCCGACCGTGTCCCCGACAACTGCGGCTTTATGCGGGTCAGAACCCTTTCCGCCGTGGGCGCCGCCTTCAATATACTTTTTAGCGTTGTCCCAGGCGCCGCCGGAGTTAGCCATCATAATAGCGAGTATAAATCCGGAAACTGAAGCTCCGGCAAGCATTCCTATTACGCCGTTCGCGCCAAGCACAAGCCCGACGGCCAATGGCGCTACTATGGCGACAATAGCTGGAACGATCATTTCTTTTTGCGCGCCGCGCGTACATATATCTATGCATTTTTCATAATCAGGCGTCGCTTTTCCTTCCATAAGACCCTTGATTTCCTTGAACTGCCTGCGAACTTCCATAACGATGCTTTGCGCCGCGCGTCCCACGGCGTCCATAGTAAGAGCTGAAAATAAAAATGGAAGCATTCCGCCTATGAAAAGACCGATTAGAACCGGCGGGTTAAGTATGTTAGCGTCAAGTATATAATCAATGCCGCCATTAGTGATTTTTGTTTGTATTTCATCCCAATACGCGGCGATAAGCGCCAGAGCCGTAAGCGCGGCGGAACCTATGGCGAAACCTTTGCCCGTGGCCGCGGTCGTGTTGCCGAGCGAATCAAGAGCGTCCGTGCGTTCTCTCACTTCTTTAGGCAGACCGGACATTTCGGCTATGCCTCCGGCGTTATCGGCGACAGGACCATAAGCGTCAGTAGCAAGCGTGATGCCGAGTGTGCTGAGCATTCCTACGGCTGAGATGCCGACGCCGAAAAGACCCATGCCTACGTCCGTAGCGCCGCCGGCCATAAAATAACTGAGCAAAACCGACGCGCCGACGACTATAACCGGAAGAGCGGTCGAAAGCATGCCCAGCGATATGCCGCTTATTATAATTGTAGCGGGACCTGTATTAGCCGACCCCGACAAATTTTGAGTGGGTTTGTACGTGTCGGAGGTGAAATATTCGGTAATAAGTCCGATTAAGATGCCGGCCAAAAGTCCGCTTAAAACGGCGCCGTACATGCGAATATTTTGCGGGCCGAGTACGGCTCTTATAAGGAAAAATGAAACGACGGCGATTAAGCCGGCGCTTATGTTCACGCCGCGCCGCAAGGCCGCGAGCAACGTTCTTTGGTCTGTATTCTCATTGGATTTAACGAAAAACGAGCCTATTATCGACGCGAGAACGCCAACGGCGGCCATGACCAGCGGCACTGTTACGCCTTGCACCCCTAGCCCGGCCGCAACAGCCAAAGCCGATGTGGAAACTATAGAACCGACGTAAGACTCATAAAGGTCAGCGCCCATGCCGGCTACGTCGCCAACGTTGTCGCCGACATTGTCCGCGATAACGGCGGGGTTGCGAGGATCATCCTCCGGTATTCCGGCCTCGATTTTGCCAACCAGGTCGGCGCCGACGTCAGCGGCTTTCGTGAAAATGCCGCCGCCCACGCGAGCGAAAAGAGCCATAGAACTTGCGCCCATGCCGAAAGTGAGCATCGCGCTTGTAATTTGCGCTATACGTTCCGATTCGGGCAAAGCTTTGTAAAACCATTGAAGCAGATAATACCATACGCTCAAGTCCAACAGACCAAGGCCGACAACGACCATGCCCATGACCGCGCCGCTTGAGAAGGCCACGCGCAACCCGGAATTTAAGCTTTTAGTACACGCGTGCGCTGTGCGTGAGTTTGCGGATGTAGCTATTGTCATGCCTATAAAGCCTGACAAGCCAGAGAAAAAACCGCCGGTTAAAAACGCGAAAGGAACAAACGGGTTTACAAACTTTAAAAATGCCAAAATGATTAAAATAGCGAATAAGATAGTGAAAAATATCGCTACGCCTTTGTACTGCCTTTTTAGGTAAGCGTTTGCGCCCCGTCGCACATAGGACGCGATTTCCTTCATTTTGTCCGTGCCCTCGCTCGCCGCCAGCACTTGACGCGACAGTATAAACGCGAATACAAGAGCCGCTATGGAGCCTAAAGGCGCCAGCAAAATCAAATCCATGCAAAAAACACTCCCATCTTTTAGAAGATTTTGGCATTACTTAACCATATCATACGCTAAACTTTATAACAAAACATATGATAAGTCAATAAATTTTTATGCAGTAAACGCTGATTAATCCATTTGATAGGGATAGCGCGGGTCTGATTTAAATCAATGTTTACAAAATAGTAAATAGTGTATATTGTAGTATATATATCTATTTTCAATATTTATTCGCCTATTTCGCTTTAAAAATTGTATATTTTAAGCTTGTTGTTATATGCCTAGAAAAAAATGTGACTATGCGCGATTTTTTAAAAGTATATTATAAATAACTTACAAGTTCACATTTTTTACGGAAAGCTTTACGTAGGTTGCGCGCGGAGAAACAACGGTTTATCTAAAACAATAATATGTAAGAGATAAATGATCGCAAAAAATTTTACGCAGCTTATCTTTTCATATCTCCTCAGGTCATGACCGACCGTAATTCCTACTTTAACCATTTTTTTGACTCTATATAACTACGGATAATATAATAATATTAGGAGCGCGTATGGCATGATCTATCCTCTAAAACACAAAAAAAATCCGCCATTTTTGGCGGATTTTGTCTTTAATCTTTGCATTTACAGATCAATTACACTTTATAAACGCCTTGCAAAATGCGAAGTATAGCCTCTAGCAAGGATTTCATAAAGTCATAAGAATTTTGTTGGTCAGTCTTGGTATAGATTTCTATACCTTCGCTTAATTCGCTTTTGCCCGCGGCGTTAATCGCGCGTACTTGAAAATAGTATGGAGCGTCGCCGCTTAAGCCGATTATAGACGTTGCGGTTATAGACGTCGCTATGGAACCGCCTGCAAACGACGCGTCATCGGGCGTCAACGGCAAGTAAGCGGATTTAGCCCAAAAGACTTCATAGCTGGTGGCTCCCACGATCTCATTCCATTCAAGCGTCACGCTTGAAGCGGATACAGCGACGGCTTTCAACCCTGTTGGAGCGGCGGGTTTTTCATTTTTCACAAATATAGCTTTTATCTCTATGTCGCTCGCCGGAACTGTTAGCGTAATCACGTTGTCTTTCACTTTATATATAGCCGGAGAGGAGACGCTCCACTTGGAAAACAGGTATTCTGGATTTGCGGTCGCGGTGATCTCGACGGTCGTTCCTTTTTCGACTTTATCGGCTGGCGCTTTGGATACGGTTCCTCCGTCTGTGGCGACAGCGCTGACTTTGTAAGTCGGCAATCCTGGAATTTCGAACGTTAACGAACCGGAATCGCTTCCGACAGCGTTTTGAACCTTTAATATGACTTGGAACGTGCCGGATTCAGAAGGTGAGCCTACAATGTATTCGCCTAAAATCGACAAACCTTTCGGCAATGTTCCGCTTTCGACGGACCATGTTAAGGGTTTGCTGCCAGAAGCGTTAAGCGCTACTTTGTATAATCCGCCTTTGTTAAGCTTTACTCTTTTTCCCAATATAGCTCTAGGCGCCAGCAGGTTTGAAGACGCGCCTTTGACATAGATTTTGTCAGACGACAGAGTAAAGTCATATTTCGGGTCAGACGAGTGGAACGCGCTGAGGTCGCTTCCCGTCAAGGAATACCCTCCGCTGGCTTCGGCTATGACAGCGGACGCGGTAAGCGTATTTGACCCGATATATTTTTTAGGGTTAATTTCTATATAAGCTTCGTTCGTTAGCGCGCCCGTTATGGAAAGGGCCGAATAAACGTCAGAGATCCTCTTAAGCTTCGCGTCGCCGGAAATGTTTATATATGCGGCGCGGATTTCAGGAGTAGAAGTATTTCCGGCTATGTAGCCGCCGTTTATAGAAATGGCGGATTCCTTAACCTGCGCGCTGTCATATATGCCGGAAGCGCCAAAGTTCGCCGAGTTGCCCGAAATACTGCCGCCGTTAATCACGTTTATGGCATTATTGGAATAATTATCGAAGAATATGCCGCCGGCGGCGGAACCAGCCGAGTTATCGGTTATGTCCCCTCCGTTCAAGGCGAAGAATGTTTTCCCGCTAACGCTCAAGTCGTTAGGTATTCTCTTTATAACGTTTGTGATTATGGGGGACTGATTGTTTCTGTCCGCCAGCGCATATACGCCGCCGCCGTTATAAAGGGCCTCGTTAGAGTATATTTTACCGCCGTTCATTCTGAACTGGTGGTTGCTTGCGACTCCGCCGCCCCTTCCTTCGGAAACGAGCGCGCTGAAAACCGTTTTCGCTTTATTCGCGTAAATTTCCCCGCCGTTCATTTCAAAGAAGTTAAAGTTATAAACGCCGCCGCCGACTGACGCGGAGTTTCCGCTTATAACGCCGCCGTCGTTCAGATAGAACGAGCCGACATTAAACACGCCGCCGCCGTACGAGGCTACATTGTTCAGGTTTTTCGTCTTGTTGTTGATTATCTGACCGCCCTTGACGACAAGAACGCCTTCGTTATAAACGCCAGCGCCAGCGCCTTCGCCGGTTTGGTCGGCCAGCAAAACGTTGTTCGCGAGCGCGGCGTCAAGGCCGACATGAAATTCGCCTTTGTTAAGGACGATGGAATCCGAGGCGGTTACGCCCGAAGCGTCTATGAAAACGTTTGTAAGGAGCATCGCGGAGTTTACCGGAACAACTATAAGCGTTTTATCATATTTTTGGCTGCGTTTCAGCGTAACCTGCTTTTCGTACCCGGCGATCGTAACGACCTGTCCGTCGGGAATTTCAATTAGCCCTGTGATGTCAAAGCCTTCCGTTATGTATATTTTTCCGCCTTTTGACACTGACGACAAAGCTTCGATAAGGCCGTCGTAGTCTTTGACGTATTTAACGTCACCGGTATTCTCAAGCGGCGCGGGTTCGCCCGCGTCGGTCTCGGGGATTTCATCGGAAGGTTCGGTTACAGGTTCATCAGCGTCATTTGGAAGCGGATCTTCAGCCGCGGGTTCTTCGATAATAGGTTCGTCAGTTATAGGCTCTTCAATCGCGGGTTCATCAAGAGAGACGCCTTCGTCTAAAATCGGCGCGTCCGTCGCGTAAGCCGGAACAATGACCAGCGAAGCCGTTATAACGGCTGAAAGAATAACTGAAGCGAGTTTTTGCGTTTTCTTCAAAACAGTTCCTCCCTAATATTTAATAGTTGCGGTTCGAACGCTTAAAAACATAATCTAGAATCTGTTAGATATTTACCGAGACATATTCGTTTTGCTGACATCATAAACGGCGTAAAATCATTTGAAAGTCGAATGATTTCGCCGAAAAGCGGAATTTCAAGAATTGCGCGAGCAGCGATACAAGGTCCGTACCAAACGATGGCCGATCTCGAAGGAAAAAAACGACTCGATGTCATATGTATTGAGTGCGAACAACACGGTTAAACTTAAACAATATGTCAATACTATAACATATTAGCGCAATTTTGTCTACAGCTTTGAAGCTGAAAATAGAAACAAGGCCAGCGGCGCTTTAAACGGCTGGTTAATACTGAATTCAGTCTAAACTATAACCATCCGGACGGTCTTTTTCACGCCGGGTTTTGTTGCGAAGCCCCGCCGAACCCCATTGGTTCGTCTGCGTTTTGCGCCCGGCTCAACGTGAAAAAACCTCACCCGGGTTTGCTGTGTTTCAAACTGAGTTTAGTATTGGAGAAGAAAAACCGCGATATTATCGCGGTTTTTCGGTTCGTCATCGTGCAGATGTTTTTGTCGATTTGGTTATTTCAACCGATTTTGTATCTTCATGCCAAACTACATTCGCGTCAAACGCTTCGGCCACATATCTTATTGGCGCGAACGCGCGATCATTGACTATTATCGGCGGCGTGTCCAATCCGCTTGATAATTGTCCTATCACAAAGCTGAGCGTCTTATCTTCCAATTTCACGGTGACTTTTTTCTCAGCGTCTTCCCAGCCGACGTTCGCGCCGAACGCTTCAGCTATAAACCTGACCGGAACCATGGTTCTGCCGTTCGTTATAAACGGCGGCGAGTCCATTGTTTTCTTTTCGCCGTTGACTGAATACGTCGCGTCGCCGATGTATAATATTACAGTATCCGAAGTTTTAACGGCGGGTTTCTCAATCACGGGTTCTTTTGCGGCAGGGTTTTTCACTACAGCGGGTTCCTTTTTCTGATCGGTCGTCACGACGGATGCGATTGGAGCGCCGCCTCCTCCGCCACCGCCTCCGCTGCTGCCACCGCCACCGCCGCTTGACGTCGATTTTATCGCGAAATGAGCGGTTACGGTCGTCGAGTTTTTAGGCATTATGAACGAAGCGCTGGCTGACGATGGGTTCGTAAAAGAACCGCCGTTTGAAGACGACCAGCCGGTGAAGACGTATCCGTTGTTAGGCTGAGCCGACAGTTCAATTGAGGAACCGCCGTCATACGGCCCGCTAACGCCTTTCGTTATGGTTCCGCCGGCCGTCGCGAGGACCGTCAATATATTCGAATTAACAGCCGCCGAAAGCTTGAATTCTCCGTCCGCGTCGGGCAGCTTTACGCCGAAAACGGTGGAATTAGGCGTTACGCTCTTTTTCGTGGCGTCGGTAAGCGTTATTATATTTTTACTATTTTTTGTGTCCGTAAGTTGCAAATTGACCTCAAACGCATCGGACGCGGAAGACGCGTAATAGAGCTTATTGCCATAGGCGTCAGTTAAATCGGACAGTCTGAACGAAAAATTCGATTCGCCCTGATAAGTCGAGCCGCCGGTCGAGTAAGCGTCCGTGACTTTTCCGGAAAAAGCGGAGCCTATGTCAATTTTCGCTTTATCGCTTTTAAATTCTCCGTTTATTTGATAGCTATAAACGCCGTTGTCAAACGTCGCCTGGAACGTATATTGTCCTTTAGGAATATCAAACGCGCGCCCAGACTTATAGTCTGAAAGACGGAAATATTGATATTCGCCCGCGTCGGTCGAGCCGTTTATATAAATGTTCGCGCTGTCGCCATATATTTTCGTATCCCATTCAAAAGCCGCGCTTTGCAAAGACAGATCCATATTGAGAACGAAGTCTTTTTGCAGGTTAAAGTCATTTAGCGCATGGCTATAGCGGGAACCGAGCAAATAATAGCTTACATACACGCTGTCGTACAGTCCTTTAGGCAGATTAACGCCTTCATTTGAATAATCGTCCGCCCACATTTCAAAATCGCTGTTATGCAGCGACAGCGACGATACCGTTATGCCGCCGTCGGTATTAATTTTCAAATTAGCGTGGGACGACGCGTCGGCCGTCAGGTCAAACGCCGGATCGCCCGTGTTGTTTTTCAGCTTAGCGGCGTAAAGCGTATTGCCTTTAAACAGCGTCACGGTATAATTGTCAAGCGGGTAGTTCTCGAAGCCAAAGATAATTTTAAACGTATTTTCGTCATCGGTCGCCACGACTTTGTGATACCCGTCGTAATCCACATTACCCTTGCCATATGAAATGAATATCTGAAAATCCGACTCTTCCGCGCTGACCGGAGTTTTAAACGTAAAGCCGGGCATGTCGGCGAACGACAGAACCCTTACGTTAATCTCAGCGGAAGACTCCGTAACGAACCCTTTATCGGCGGTAAAGGTCAGCTTCGCTTCGCCAGTTCCTAATGTCTTATACGTCCTAAGCCCGTTGTCGTCTTCAGCTTCTATCACGCCCGCGCCGCTGTCAACGGTTACTGTAATCCTATCTTCGTAAGCGTAAAGTGATGTCGCGTAGTCAAGGTCTTCCCTTTGCGCTAATATAACGCTTGAGATATCGAAGCTTTCGCCTACCGTCACATCCGCGAATAAAGGTCCCGTAACGGGGGTCTCATAGGCGTCAGTAAATATTATTTTAGAAACGCCGACGCTTATAATGATTGTCGCGGAAGATTCCGAAGGCAAGCCTTTGTCGATCGTAAATTTGATTTCGGTCTCGCCCTTGTCAAGAGCCTTGTAATTCCCAAAATAATTCTGGTCGGCTTCTATAAACTCGCCGCCGCTTATTATTTCGGCGCTCAAGCGGTCTCTGTAGCTATAGCCGGACAAATTCGTCAGGGATCCCCAACGGTCCTTTATAAAAAGCCCGTCTTGGCCGAGATAGTTCAGGTTAACCCAGTCGCCTTTTGAAGCGTCGATTTTAATTGCGTCCGTCACAGGGTTTCCTTCATAATCTGAGAAAGACAGAGGCGCAAGAGTTATATCTATGTTGAGCGTAACGGATTGTTCCGCGCCCAGCCATTTATCCAGCGTGTATTTAATCGCCGCTTCGCCCGTTCCTATAGCGGAAAAATAATTAGTGGCGCCGCTTGTTTCCAGCAAATCCTCGCCCTTTATTATTTCGGCGGTTAAACGGCTTTTATCTTGGAAATTGTCAAGAGCGTAAGGATAGTAGTAGTCATCTTGAACGATGCGAATATTTAAATCCCCGGAGTAAATTGTCTCTCCTTTAAATACGCTGAGAGATACGTCGCCGGTCAACGGCTGACTGCTCTTGTCTACGAAATTAAGCCCTATAAGACTGATGTTTAAGGTAAGCGTCACGGATTTTTCCGATGCCAGCCCTTTGTCTATAGTGTACTTAATTTCGGCTTCGCCGACCCTATTGGCGCTGAAAGCGTAGTATGGAGAGTAGTTATATGACAGCAAATCCTCGCCCTTTATTATTTCCGCGCTTATGCGGTAAGAATAATCGCTCAAAGACGCCGAATAATTTCTGTCGGACCTCTTCACTCTAAGAACGTTATCCAAGTAAAAATAAGTGTTCTTAAACATGTTAGCTGAAACATGTTCGGTAACGGCGGCGCCGCTCGCGTCCGTAAATGACAGGAAGAATGGAGCGATAATAAACTTAGTTTCCTGATCAACGGATTTTATTTCGGAACCCGTGTCATAAAGCGCGATAAATTTGAACGCATGTTCTTCCTCAAGCGACACGTTCGCTATATCGATATAGTAAGAACCATTATTCGAATGTATATACTCATTGCGTTTAACGCTGTCTAAGTAAAACTCAACGCCCGTCACATCAGCGTAGTCTTCAAGCGTAGCGGTGAATCTCGTGTAATCGCCGTCAGCGTCAATTAATTCGCCGCTGGGAGAAAGGCTTTTTATAACGGGAACCTGACGCGCTCTGCTGCCGAACGTCTTCGCCGCGACATTGTTTTCATCCCTGCGTTCCGGAGTATAAACCTCAAAACTGTCGCCGGACTCGGACACCGTTCCGTTTTTATTGATGACTTTCACCTGCACGTCAAAGTCCGATGCGGTGGGTATATAGTCTATTTCTTCGACAAAGCTGGAAAATTTTTCGAGATATTTATTGTCAATCTTTTT
>JAISER010000073.1 GCA_031263985.1 Clostridiales bacterium
GAGTTTGATTATATAGTCAATAAAGCCGAAAAACCTGGCATCGCCGCCGGAGCCGGATAAGCTCAGGAACCCCAAAAGCCGGCGGAGCCGACCGCGGAGGATATTCAGCCGGAGGAAGAGCCGGTCAAAGTTGTTGAATCTATCGAGTTTGATTATATAGTGAATAAAGCCGAGAAATATGGCGTCGCCGCTGGAGCGAAGGAAGCTCATGAACCCCAAAAACCGGCGGAGCCAACTGCGGAGGATACTCAGCTGGAGGAAGATCCGGTCAAAGTTGTCGAATCCATCGAGTTTGATTATATAGTGAATAAAGCCGAGAAACATGGCGTCGCCGCTGGAGCGGAGGAAGCTCAGGAATCCGAAAAGCCGGCGGAGGATGCTCAGCCGGAGGAAGAGTCGGTCAAACTTTTTGAACCCGTTGATTTTCCCATTTTTTCGCAAAGAGGAATCCTTGATGTAGAGAATAATCTAAAAGATAGCGTTGATAATTTTATAATTAATGAAACCGTGATAGATAAAGATGACTCGAGTAAGCTGGCTTCGCCCTATCCGGACGAAAACAACGAAAAGAAAATAGTTGAATTCACTGAACGTCAACGTGAAGACGCGGATAACAAAGACGAAGGCGCCGGATACAGAGAAGCGCTTCAAACAATTAAAGAAGAAATTTTTAACGTGCATAAAAATATAGCGGCCGATGATATAACATGTGAATTGCCAAAATGGAGCCTTTTTCCGCCTAGTTTCAGCGCGTAAAAAAATTAGCGCGGTTTTCCGCGTGAACGGTTGCGGGTTTTTACGAGTCATCTAGCGCCGCTATCGGGAGGTGCGACATGAAATGCAAATATTGTGACAATATCGCGGATGCGGACGCATACCCGGGCGTATGCCAGAATTGCGCGCGCGTGATGACGCCGGTAAAATACGGCGCCGTGAAGCCGCGATTGCCATTTTCGACGAACAACCTTAGGCGCGGCGCGGTAGGTCTGATCTTGGTCGTATGCGTCGTGTACGCGGCACATATTAGCTTAAAAACGTTTATGAGCGAACTGACTGATTCGGAAAATACGGAATCCGCTGACGAGACTGGCGGCGCCGTTACGTCGAACCTGATTCAACCGCCGGAAACGATCGGCTTGTCGGATGAAACGCGGAGCGTTGTTTCCAATGAAGCCGCCGACATTGTGGACAATGGCGGAGACGCGGCGGTGGCGAGACCGGTTTCCCCTGAAGCGGGTTCTATGCCTGTCATTTCAGGAAGAGGCGTATCATCAGATCAAGGCGCCTCGACTTTGAACGGTTTAGAGACTTCGAACAGTTTGGAGATGTCGGGCGCTGATATGTCCGCCGCGAACGACGGCTCCGCTAAGTTGGAGATAAAAAGCGCGGGTTTGTCTAGCCCGGGCATCGCAAGCGTTTATTTTGACGCGTATGACGCTGACGGAAGCCCTATAACGGAGTTGAGCGGGGAGAACCTAACGGTCACTTTGGGTGGTCAAGAGAGCGGAATTATAAACTTCTCACATGTGCTTCACAACTATTTTAAAGTGGAATTCGTCGCGCCGGCTCCGCCGGAAAGCGGGCAGGAATGGCTGGATATAAAGATAGACCTGAATTCTTTGGACTACCAGGGAACAGTCTTCGGCAAATATATGAATTCGTCGCTATAACGCGCTAACGCGTTTTTACGTTATTCATAAAAAATTTCCTTAGCTGACTTATACAGCGTAAAATTGACAATAAGGCGCATCTCAAAATCTTTGCGGGTTTTGGAGTGCGCTTTATTATTGTCACGAAGTTTTCGGTGGTGTCATAAATGGGTGAGTACATAACGAAAACGCAATGCCAGCAATTGTTGTTTATGCTTTTTTACGGAACTCTGACCGTCGGAAAAGCCCTATGCTTGTCCGCGGGAGATGACGCTTTGTCGTTAATTACATTTTTCGCGACAATATTGCTGGGGCTGAAAATGCTAATGGACGACTGGACAAAGCGCGAGTTTTTGATTGCGCTTGTTTTCGCCGCTCTTACGGGGGTCATATTTTTATTCAGTCGCAGGACAGGCATAATTATTTTGAGTTTGACTCTTATGGGCGCTAAAAACATAGACATTGACGTCGCGCTGCGTTTTACATTCGCGGTCAGACTGGCGATATTCGTGGGATACGCGGTGGCGTATGTAACGAAAATAACTACGCCGGCGCTCTTTATAGATATGAGAATGGGTAAATTTGTGGAGAAACACGACTTTGGGTTTGGAACTAATCCAAATCAAGTAAGCGTACTTATTTTTACGCTGTGCGCGCTTTATTTGTATTGCCGCGCGAATCGTCGGAATATTATCGATTACATATGCGCGGCGGGCGCGTGCTTAACTGTTTACAGCGGTACAAAATCCCGGTCATTGCTTCTAGCGATGGCGTTTTTGATCGCGACGCTCATAATTTTTAAATGCCGTCCGGCGAAAAAACTGGCGCGGAAGTTGGCGCCCGCGCTTTTCCTCGTTATTAATGTCGGCGCATGCGTGGCGGCGGTTATTTATATGACATTCGGCGCGTTGATGAGCGGCGTGAACGCGCTTTTGCAAAATAGGATTACGCTGGCGGCCGACGCGCTTAAAATATTCGGTTTGACGCTGTTGGGCCGGCAAATGCCGTCAGATGAGTTTGTAGTGGATATAGCGTATGTTCATTCGCTTATACAATATGGACTCATATTTTATGTTTGGTTCATTTATGAGCAATTCCGTTCAGTTAAAGCGCTATTTAAGACAAAAAACGTCGATGCCGCCGCGCTTATGCTGGCTTTCGCGGTTTACGGCATTGGTGAGGAATTCATATATAACCCGATAATGAACGTATCGCTGCTGTTTGTGGGTAAAAATATGTACGATCGCTTAAAAAGGATTTCGGATAAAGGTCTATAGCGTTCCGCGCGCGACAAACGAAACCGGTTTTCCCAATAACGTCCCTAACCGGCGCGAAGCGCTAAAAGGGTTCCTAAGGGACGAAGTCCCTTAGCGGGGTTCGGGGCGGAGCCCTAAGTCCTCGAGCTGTTTTAATGTCTTGCGCGCGGCAAACGAATTTAGATCTGTTCCGAAACCTAATTCCGGCGTTTACACGGCGGCTTTCGTTTCCTTAGCCTTGTGAAAAATCCGCTCGTGAATCCGTCGAAGTCAGGTTCCGGGACAGGTTGATCTTCCCAATAACGTCCCTAACCGGCGCGAAGCGCTAAAAGGGTTCCTAAGGGACGAAGTCCCTTAGCGGGGTTTGGGGCGGAGCCCCAAGTCCTTATCCAAATTCAGCCAAGCGTCGCTATATATGATAGGTTCCTGTACTTTTGAGCGTAATCCAAGCCATAGCCGACGACGAATTCGTCCGGTATGTCAAAGCCTATATAGTCCGGCTCGTACCCGTTGACAGTTCGTCGGTCAGGTTTGTTAAGCAAAGCGCATACTTTGAAGCTGGCGGGCTTCTGCGCCTGCAAATGCCCGGAAAGATAGTTCAGCGTTTTGCCGGAATCGACTATATCCTCTATAAGCAGCGCGTGTTTGCCTGTAATAGGGTTTGAGAGGTCTTTTGTGAACTTTATAATGCCGCTTTCAGTGGCGTCGCGATAGCTTGAAATTTCCAAAAAATCAAGCTCGACGTCCAGTTTCAGCTTTCGCGCCAGATCGACCATAAAGATGACCCCGCCTTTTAAAACGCAAACTAGCGTTACTGTTCTGCCGGCGTAGTCGCGCGATATGAGCGCGGCCAGCTCGTCAACGCGTTCGGCCAGCTTTTCGCTTGATATAATAGTTTTAACGATCTCCATAATGTCCCTCCCATATTATAACGCGCACGGCGTTTTTTTCGGTTACGCCGCTTTTAAAATAGTCGGAATCAAGCCCTTTGTCGTCAATCACCCACAATACGTCGCGGCCGTCGGCTAAGAGCGGCGTAGCGTCGCGTTTCTCCCTGGTCAGTTTCCGGTCGGAGAAGTAGTCGCTTATCTTTTTGGACCCGCCGATTTTCTCGACGAATACATGGTCTCGAGGTTTTCGGGAACGTATTTGGGGCTGATTTATTTTGTCGCCGTTAAACGTCTTAAATGTTAAAGCGTTTTCCCAAACCCCGTTTTGGCGCGTAAAAAGCGCCGTTAAGCCCGCTTCCTCAACGTATATTTTTTCGTCCGGCAATAGGTCGTAACAGTATCTACGCGTAACGTACGGGTTCAAAATTTTCAATTCGCCGTATTCTAACGATACGACGACGTTTTTAGGCAAATTAACGCGATTTCCGCTCTTGCCGCGCGAGATAAGGCTTTCGACGCTTTCGATGTGCGCCAGGGAGACGTCGCGTTTCAAAGCGGTTTCAAGCCATTTGCGCAAGACACGTTTTCGCAAGCAGTCATGATGATGTTTGAGCGTTTGGACATCCAGAGAATTTTTGGACAGACACGCGCTTAGAACGCCGGAAGATACCTCGTCTAAGAATTCCGCGTCCAAACGGCAAAGCGACGCCGTTCGGCTTAGGGTGTCGGTGATTTTAGGGTTTAGCTCGCGCATTAGGGGTAAAAGTGACGCGCGTATGTTGTTGCGCGTAAAAGCGGTGTCGGCGTTTGTCTCGTCCGTTACCCAATTCAGGTTGTTTTTTTCGCAGTATTCCAAAACATCGCAGCGTGAAGCGCGTATCAGCGGACGTATTATGACGCCGCGCGCGGGCGGTATGCCGCCGAGACCGTTAAGCCCAGTTCCCCTGCAAAGACGCATAACGACGGTTTCCGCGTTGTCGTCTTTTGTGTGCGCCACCGCTATTCTGTCAGCGCTGAGCTTTTGACGCGCTTTCTCATAACAGGCGTAGCGCGCGGTTCTGCCCGCGTCCTCAAGGGACGCGCCGTATCTTTTCGCCAGACGCGGCACGTCTACGGCGTATACGCAGAGCTTGACGCCGCGCGAACGACAAAGCCATTTTACGAAATCCTCGTCGGCGTCAGCGTTCGCGCCTCGTATCTTATGGTTGATATGGACGGCGGAGACCGTGAGATCAAAGCGTTCTTGCAACGCCAGCAAAGCGCTTAAAAGGCATACGGAATCCGCGCCGCCCGAAACCGCGGCTATGACGTGGGCGCCGCGCGGCAGCATGTCGTAATGAGATATTGTTTCAAGAGTTGTTGAAATCAAGTTTTTTTTCATAACGCTCACCTGCTTGGACTTAAAGTAAAGGAACGCCGCGCGTCGAAGGAATTCGTGATTTTACAGAAACGTTTTTACGGCGCGTTTATATATTATATTTGACGCGGACGCGAACGTCAACACAGCGCATTCTCCTCCGTAACGCGAAAAAACGGAACCCGTCCGGGCTCCGTTTTTTCTTCAGCGTTCGTTTTTGGCGCCTTCCTTATTTTTCTGGCGAATTAAATACTGGATCAGCTCTTTCGTGCTTTCCGACATATAATCACCTCTTAATAAAGTATACATTTGTTATTGCCATAATAATATATTTTTATGCTCGTTTATTACATATATAATAATATTAACGCGTTATTTGCTTAAAAAAATCGAATGTATGCGGTTATTACCGTTTCCGCCGCTATTAATGGCGTGAGCAAAAAAACATTGCCTGTTTTTTTGTTATGTGATACTATTTTCCGTATTACATATTGACCTGCTTTGAGCGTACGCGCTTGATTATATACGCCACGGCTTTTTGGGGGAAAGCGATATGTACGATGGAACATTTGATATGTGGTTGAGCAGGGTTCGCGGCGTCACAATAAAAAAATTTAACGCGCTCGCGGCCGCGTTCGGTTCGGCCGAAAACGTGTACCGCGCGTCTAAAGGCGAGCTTAGCGGCGCCCAAATAGTTGACCCCGATACCGCCGCTAACATTTTAAAAGACCGCGATGACTCGGTCATAGCGTCATATTTGAGCGAATTGAAACGCAAAAGCATAGTCTTTATGTCGAAATTCGATGAAAGCTTTCCAGCTTATCTTAGAGAAATAATAGGCTGCCCGGTCGGGCTTTATATAGCGGGCGAAATGCCGCCGGATGACGCTCAGTGGGTAGGGGTGATAGGCTCACGCAGGTGCACGGAATACGGACTTACCGTCGCGTATAAATTTTCTAAGGAGTTGGCGGCGCGCGGCGTAGTGGTCGTAAGCGGCATGGCGCGCGGCATAGACAGCCAGTCGCACAAAGGCGCCATCGACGGGGGCGGCAAGACCGTGGCCGTTTTAGGCTGCGGTCCCGACATATGCTATCCGTCCGAAAGCGCGCGCCTAAAGGAAGCTATCATGAAAAACGGCTGCGTCGCGTCGGAATACCCGCCGGGCGTGCCCGCTATGCCCGCATATTTCCCCGCGCGAAATCGTATAATAAGCGGGTTAAGCCGCGCCGTGATAGTCGTGGAGGCGGCGAAAAAGAGCGGAACGAACATAACCGTGGATCAGGCTCTGAACCAGGGGCGCGACGTATTCGCCGTGCCGGGCAACATTACAAGCCGAATGAGTGAGGGCGCGAACGAGTTTATTAAGCAAGGCGCCGCCATAGTGACGAATTACACTGACATTTTGGACAATCTTGGAATAGAATACGATGTTGAGAGTCCGAAAAAGCCGGTTGGGCTGGACGCGAAGGAAAAGCTTGTTTATTCGGCGGTCAGCAAGGAAGCGTCCGCTATAGACGATATAATATTAAAGACGAAGCTTGCCGCGCGAGAAGTGGGCGCGGCGCTGGTTTCGCTCGAGATGGAAGGACTCGTAACGAAACTGCCTGGTCAGAGATATATGAAGCCTCTTTGAGCGCGGGCATATAAATTATGGAGGAAAATGAATGCCGAAAAATCTTGTGATTGTGGAATCTCCCGCTAAAGCTAAAACGCTGAAAAAATTTCTTGGCGCCGATTATAAAATAGAAGCTTCAGTGGGGCATGTCCGCGATCTGCCTAAATCCGAAATAGGCATTGACGTTGAGAACGACTTTGAGCCTAAGTATATAACTATACGAGGGAAGGGCGAAGTGCTGGCCAAGCTGCGTAAAGAAGTGAAGACCGCGGATAAAGTGTATCTTGCGACGGACCCTGACCGCGAAGGTGAAGCTATAAGCTGGCATCTGAAATACGCGCTGAAGCTTGACGACGAGCAGGCGAGCAGGATAACGTTTAACGAAATTACCGAATCCGCCGTGACTCGTTCCATTCAGGAGGCGCGCGCTATAGATATGGACTTGGTGAACGCGCAGCAAGCGCGGCGTGAGCTTGACCGCATAGTCGGATATAAAATAAGCCCTCTGTTATGGACGAAGGTGCGTAAAAGACTGAGCGCGGGACGCGTGCAATCCGTCGCGCTTAAGATGATTTGCGACCGCGAGGCGGAGATAGAGAATTTTTTGCCTGTGGAGTTTTGGACGATCGACGCGATCTTGAAGGCGGGCAGAGATTCGTTTAAGGCGCGGTTTTACGCGTATAAAGGTTCGAAGGCTCCCGTCGAACTGAAGGATGAGCAAACGACGCGTGAGCTTGCGAAACAGATAAAAGAACAGACCTTTATAGTCGATTCCGTAAAAAAGGGAACGAGAACGAAAAATCCCGTTACGCCGTTTACTACGAGCGTCCTTCAGCAAGAGGCGTCGCGCGCGCTGGGTTTCGCGGCCTATAAGACGATGATGATAGCGCAGCAGCTTTATGAGGGCGTGGAGATAAAAGGCGAAGGCACGGTCGGTCTTGTGTCGTACATCAGAACGGATTCGATGCGTATTTCCGACGAGGCTTACGTCGAGGTCAAGGACTTCATATTGGAGAGATACGGCGAGGAATACGCGAACAAGAAGAAGACGCAACATAAAGCCAAGGGCAGGGCGCAGGACGCTCACGAGGCCATACGTCCGACGGCGGCGCGGCGCGAGCCGGAGTTTCTGGCGGATTCTTTGTCTAAAGATCAGTATAAGCTGTATAAGCTGATCTGGGAGCGTTTCGTGGCCAGCCAAATGACGCCGGCCGTTTATGAGACTGTAGCCGTGAAGATAGAGTGCGGTTCGTTTATGTTCCGAGCGAGTGGTTCAAAGCTTACGTTTAAGGGTTTTTTGGCGGCTTATCAGGTGAAAGAGGAAGAAACGGCGGAAGAAGCGGCGGAAGAAGTTTTGACAAAAATGCCCAATTTAACGGAAAAGCAACAACTCGATTTTATAGAATTGGACGAAAGACAGCATTTTACACAGCCGCCGCCGCGATATTCAGAAGGCGCGCTTGTGCGGTCAATGGAAGAAATGGGCATAGGAAGACCAAGCACGTACGCCGCCACAATCTCGAATATTGTGTCGCGCGGATATGTGACGAAGGAGAAAAAGGCGTTTTTCATTACGGAACTCGGCGAAATAGTCAACAGTATAATGTCTAAAAATTTCGGCGACATCGTGGATATAAATTTTACGGCGAAGATGGAAGAGGAGCTTGACCAGGTAGAGGACGGGAAAAAGCAGTGGAAGGAAGTTCTGCGCGATTTTTACCCTGATTTCGAGCGCAAACTTAAGGACGCGGAAGAGAAAATAAACGCCGTGGAGATTAAAGACGAGGAGACGGACGCGCTATGTGAGGAATGCGGACGGCGGATGGTCGTCAAATTCGGACGGTACGGCAAATTTCTCGCGTGTCCAGGGTTTCCCGAATGCCGTTTTACAAAGCCGTTTTTCGAGGACGCCGGGGTGGATTGCCCTAAATGCGGCTCGAAGGTCATGATCAAAAAGGACAAAAAAAGCCGTAAGATTTACGCGTGTGAAGATAGAGAGTGCGACTTCGTATCGTGGAATAAGCCGTCGAAAGAGCGTTGTCCGCGCTGCGGCGGCGTAATGGTGGAGAAAGGCACGAAAAAGAAACGTGAAGTGTGTTTAAACGACAAGTGCGGTTATTTCCAAGATAAAGAAGATGATGAGAGCGATGAATGAGCTTTCGGTTTTCGCTCGAACGCTTTCGCAACGTCTATGGGAGCGAGAAAAGCCTATAGACGGCATTTTAGACGCTTTAAAAGTTTTTTTAAATCAAGATGCGGCGATATATTATGAAAGCGCCTCATCGGAGGCGGACGGAGAGCTGGCGCCGCCGTACGGTTCTTCACAAGACGCGGAAAAGAGAGTCGCGTTCGTCAGACCTGTAATGGCCGGGGCTGAGCGAATTGGCGCGATTGTCATATACGGCGGCGTCGAGCTAAGCGAAGCGGGAAAAGCGGCGTGCGAGATATGCGCGCTTATGGCGGCGCTTATTGCGTCGCGCTCTGTTTGCGCGTTGACGGAAGACAGGTTGAGAATCGCCGTGGATTCTTTGTCGCATACGGAATTGGAAGCCGCCATAGCGGTTTTAAACGAATTAAACGGTAAAGAAGGCGTGATCGTCGCCAGCGCCGTCTCTAAACGCGAAAACATTACGCGGTCATCGATAGTTAACGCGTTGCGCAAGCTTGAAAGCGCCGGTCTCGTCGAGTCGCGTTCGCTTGGTTCGAAGGGCACGTACATACTGGTTAAAAACGATTTGCTCTTCAAATGGTTGGGGAAGTTCAACAAAGTAAGGTGAACGGCTTTGCGGCGTAAGCGTCAAGATAGAAAATCATGGAAAACAGGGCGAAAAGCGAATGCTGTCGCCCTGTTTTCGTGGAGTCGCGGAGCGGACGACTTGACAAAAAAGCTATAAAATACTAACATTGTATATATTTAGTTTTAAGGGGATGAATCGATGATAATAAAAGCCGCGAACGCTCCTGAGCCTATTGGTCCGTATTCCCATGCGGTTTCGGCAAATGGGTTTGTATTTCTGTCGGGGCAAATTCCTGTTGATGAAAACGGCGATTTAATCGACGGCGGCGTCGAGGAGCAGACGGAGCGGGCGCTTAAAAATATAGAAGCGATTTTGTCAGCGGCGGGGTTGGGTTTTGGCGATGTTGTAAAATCTTGCGTGTTTATGAAAAATATGGACGACTTTAGCAAGATAAACGAGGTATACGCCCGGGTTTTTAAAGAAAATCCGCCCGCCAGGTCGGCGGTTCAAGTCGCGGCTCTTCCTAAAGGCAGCCTTGTGGAGATCGAGGTCGTCGCGGCGGCGCGTTAGATATGTATCTAAAGAGTCTGGAAATTTATGGGTTTAAATCTTTCGCCGAAAAAACGCGATTGGACTTTAACGAAGGCGTGACGGCTGTCGTCGGACCTAACGGCAGCGGCAAAAGCAATATCGCTGACGCGCTGCGCTGGGTTTTGGGCGAGCAAAGCGCTAAAAGTCTGCGCGGCGTCAAAATGGAGGACGTCATCTTTTCCGGCGCCGAAAGCAGGCGTTCGCTCGGGTTCGCGGAAGTCTCCGTAACCTTCGACAACGCTGACCGAAGGATAGATTTTGACTATGCGGAGCTAAAAATTACGCGCAAGGCCTTTCGTTCCGGGGAAAGCGAGTATTTGATAAACGGGGCGCCAAGCCGGCTTAAAGACGTGCGCGACATCTTCGCGGATACGGGCATCGGGCGCGACGGATATTCCTTGGTCGGTCAGGGCCGTGTAGATGAAATATTAAGCGCGAAATCAGAGGACAGGCGGTATATCTTTGAAGAGGCCGCCGGTATAGCTAAATTCAAGGCCCGTAAAAACGAGGCCGCGGCGAAGCTGGAGCGCCAAAAGCGCAATCTGTCGCGTGTGGACGATATTTTAAACGAGTTGAGCGACAGAGTGGCGCCGCTGGAGGAGAAAGCGAAAAAAGCGCGGTTATACATTGAAAAACGAGACAGGCTCAAAAGCGTGAAGGTGTGCGTCTTTGTCAATGAAGCGCTTAATTTGGAGCGGGAGATTGAAGATGCGCTAACGGCCGCGGAGTCCGTAGAGGAACAGATCGCGGCGGAGGAGAAAAAACGGGAGGATGTTCAAGACCGGCGCGAGAGGCTCGAAAAGTCGCTTGATGAGACGGAAAAAGACATAAAGTTGACGATGGACGCGCTGGCCGAAACTAACGCGGCGGTTAGCCGAAAAGAGCGCGAAATGATCGTTTTAGCGGAACGCCTTAAAAGTATGGACAGCGACGCGGCCAGGTTTGAAAATGAGGTCTCGTCGAGAAACAGCGCGATTTTAAGTCTGTCGGAGCGGAAGAAGCTAAAAGAGACCGAAATCGCGGGCGCGTCGCTTCGAAAGCTGTCTAAGGAAACGGAGCTTGCGGAGCTTGAGGCGGAATTCGCGAAGCTGGACGTTAAGATGAATGACGGACAGAGCCAAGTGGACGAGCTTAACGCGAACGTTATGCAAGCCATGCGCCGGCGCTCTGAGACGTCGGCGGGGTTGCGCGCGCTGCGTGAGTCGCTCGAACAGCTTAAGAGCCGTGGGGAAGGCGCTGAAGAAAAATTTTTGCGAAATGACGCGCGGATGCGCGGGCTTGCGGCTAATTCCGAAATGTTAAAGTCCTCTATGCGAAAGTTGGACGAAGGCTTTAAAGAAGCGGCGCTTGAGCGGCGGAGCTTGGAAAACGAACGTGAGACGATGGCTAAAGCCGCCGCCGAGACAGAGACTCTGTTTTCAGCCGCCGTCAAAAACGGGCGGTATATTTCCGCGCGGCTCAAAGCGCTTACAGACCTGGCCGAAAACTACGACGGATATTATAAAAGCGTTAAAGCGGCGCTTACGCGTAAAAAAAGCGGACGCGCCGATTTCTCCGGCGTCATAGGCGCGGTAGGCGAGCTGGTGGAGACGAGCCGCGAAAATGAAACGGCTATAGAGACGGCGCTTGGCGGCGCTGTGCAAAACATAGTCGTTGAGACCGAAGACGACGCCCGTAAAGTCATAGATTTCTTGAAACGCGAAAACGCCGGGCGCGCCACATTTTTACCGCTGACGGCGTTGAAAGGTAAGAGCGTTGGCGTCAAGAAGGATTTCATATTGGCGCAAAGAGGCGTAGTTGGCGTGGCTAAAGATTTGGCGCGTTTTAAACCCGCTCACGATGTCGTCTTTGGACATTTGCTCGGTAACGTGATTGTGTGCGATACGCTCGAAAACGCGCTTGCGCTGTTTAAGAGCCTTGGCTACGCCTACAAGATCGTTACGCGCGACGGTGAGCTTTTGAGCGCGGGCGGCGCGATTACTGGCGGGAATATAGCTAAAGGCTCAAACGCGTTGTTCGGACGCGGGCGCGAAATCAACGAGCTTAGGCGTAAAGAAGCGGAATTAAAGGGCCAAGAGGAAAAACTGAGAGGCGAGACGGAAAAGCTGTCGCGCTCGATTAGCGGCGTTGACGAGCGACTGGCTGATATAGCTAAAAAGGCGCACAACATGGAAATCGAACGCGCCGCCACGCGTGAAAACGCCGCGCGCGCGGACGAACGCGCTGAGGAACTTAAAGCGGCTGAAAGAGCGCTCGCGGACGAACGCGCCGACCTGCGAGAAAAGATATCGAATACGGAAGAAGCCATAAAAAACGCGGAAAAATCCTTGGTCACGCTGGTTGAGGAAGAGACCGCTCTGAAAGCCAAGGCGGAGCGTTTTCAAAACTCTGTTTTCGGCGACCGGCGCGAGCGAGATGAACGAACCGCGAAGATAACGACTCTAAGGGTGGCTTTAAGCGCTCTATCGCAGAATCTGATCGCCGAAAACGAAACCGTTCGCCGCATAGAGAGTGAGATAGCCGAAGATATTGAAGAGGCGGACGCGCTGACTGGCATGATTAAGGAAAACGCCGATAAACGCGCGGAAAGTCAATGCGCCCGCGCGCGTATTGAAAGGGAGCTTTCAGGGCTGTCGTCTGAAAGGCTTTTGTCGCAGCGCCGCCTTGACTCTCTGCGCGATACGAAAGGCCAACTGCGCGACGACATGCGAAAGGGGCGCGAACTGGAGGAAAAAGCGCGCGAGATCGCTTTTTCGCTTCGGGGTGAAAGCGCGCGGCTGGAGCTTAAAAAAGAGCGTTTGAGCGAAAAGCGTCGCGCGGCGTATGATGATATTTGGGAAGAATATAGTTTGACTTTGAACGGCGCCATAGCGTTAAAAAATGGCGCGCCGGATATTTTGTCAAAGCTGCCGCTCGAAAGGCTGCGCCGAGAGGAACGGTCGTTAAGGGATGAGATATCCGCGATTGGCGCGGTGGACGTTGGCGCGATAGAAGAGCTGGAACAGCTTCTAGCGCGGCGCGGCGACATGGAGACGCAGCGCGGCGATATATTGGAAGCGCGGAAGCGGCTGGACGATATCATAACCAAGCTAAACGACCTGATGACGCGTCAGTTTCTTGAAAAGTTCGAGCTGATATCTCAAAATTTCTCAAAGGTGTTCAGCGAAATGTTCGGCGGAGGCATGGCGCGCGTGACGCTTACGGACAAACGAGACGCTTTGGGGTCGGGCATAGAGATAGAGGCGCGGCCGCCAGGAAAGACGCTTCAGAACATGTCGCTGCTCTCCGGCGGCGAACGCGCGCTTACCGCGACCGCGCTATTGTTTGGCATACTGTCGCTAAAGCCGTCTCCTTTTTGCGTCTTGGACGAAGTCGAAGCCGCCCTTGACGACGCGAACGTCGCGCGATACGCGAAATTCATTAAAAATTTTCGCGGCGTTCAGTTTATTATAATCACTCATCGCAAGGGCGCTATGGAGATCGCCGATGTGATTTATGGCGTTACAATGGAGGAACGCGGCGTGTCAAAGCTTATTTCCATGAGCTTTGAAGAGGCTGTGTAAAGGCATTAGAGGAACCGTCTTTGGGACTTTTCGGGAATTGGCGTTCAAAGGGTGAGAAATTTGATATTCGCGTTCCGACCGATGGATCGGCTGAACCTGGCGTTGAATTTAGTCTAAAACATAACCAGTTGTAAAAACTCGCCGAACCATTGATTCGCCCGCGTTCCGCGCTCGGGTTAGCTATGCTTCAACTGAGTTCAGTATAGGTTGGCGCCCGCTGCATGGTTCGCCCCGTGTTAGTTTATTTGAGTGGCCGGCGCGTCCTCATCATAATATCGGAATTAAAGAAAAGAGGTTAAAAAATGGCGCTATTCGACGCTTTTAAAAGCATGGCGGAAGGGCTGGCCAAAACGCGCGAAAACATAATGTCCGGTGTGGACAGCGTTTTGAAAAGCTTCGTTAAAATAGACGATAGCGTGTTTGACGATTTGGAGGAAACGCTGATAATGGCGGACATGGGGCCTGTGACTTCAGCGCGGCTCATAGAGCGCGTGAGGGAACGCGCTAAAAAGGAAAAGGTGAAGACGGCCGATGATATCAAGGCGATTTTAGCTGGCGAAACGCGCGCGATATTAGCCGACGGCGCGGCCGCGTTTGACCTTCCGACGCCTTCGGTTTTGCTTATAGTCGGAGTGAACGGCGTCGGTAAGACGACGACGATAGGCAAACTCGCCGCTATTTACAAAAAAATGGGTAAAAAAACGCTTATAGCGGCCGCGGATACGTTCCGGGCGGCCGCCATCGAACAGCTTGAGATATGGGGCGAACGTAATGGAGTTGACATCATTAAACACGGCGAGAACTCTGATCCGGGCTCGGTCGTGTACGACGCTGTGCAAGCCGCGAAAGCGCGCAAGACTGATGTGTTGATAATTGATACCGCCGGTCGGCTCCATAACAAAAAGAATCTTATGGGAGAGCTTGGCAAAATTTACAAGATAATTAATAACAAATTTGAAGACGCGCATTTGGAAACGCTGCTTACGCTTGACGCGACTACCGGGCAAAACGCCGTTGAGCAAGCCAGGGCGTTTAAAGAAACCGCCAATATAACGGGCGTTATCCTTACGAAACTGGACGGAACCGCCAAAGGCGGCGTAATTGTGTCAATTAAAAGCGAAATAGGCGTTCCGGTAAGGTTCGTAGGCATAGGCGAACAAATTGAGGATCTGCGCCCGTTTGACCCTGATGAATTCACCGCGGCGCTTTTTCAGGGCCGCTGAACAAAGCGCCATATGACCTCCAGTCGTTTAATGAAGCCGCGCAAATTCGCGGCGCGGGGTCCCGGGTCAATACCCCGGCCGGGTTTGGGGCGGAGCCCCCA